>JAZNBP010000120.1:0-56915 GCA_045587085.1 Acutalibacteraceae bacterium
AACTTGAAGCAGAGAACGAGCAGATAAAGAACTCTGATACTTTGTGTAAGTTAATCGGTGAGCAGAAAATAAAGATTGTAGAACTTGAAGCACAGATTGAGAAAATGAAACAATGTGGAAATTGTGGTAACGGAACTATTGGAAACTGTGAATATTGCACAAGAAAAGAAAAGCAGACACACACAGATACTACCGATTATTGGAGATTAAAGGAAAGGAGATAAAAAGAAAATGACCGCAGAAATAAAAATCAAGTTCAAGACTGAACGCACTTTCAATGAACTGTTAGAGAACATAAATAAAATACTTGCAGACTTTCAGAAGTCAGCAGAAGCAAAAGTAATAGATTGTGACCTTGCAGAGAAAAGGAGATAAAAGAAAAATGACAATGCAAGAATTATTAGACGAAATGAGAAAAGAGAGAGCAAGGTGTTCTACCCATTGTGGAACTTGGAACAGTGAAGATAGAGATTGTGAGATTTACGGTGAATACCATTGTCCGCCTTCAAAGTGCAGTTATTTTTTAGCAACAGAACTTGCAAGAAGAAACAAGGAGATAAAAGAAAAATGACAGAAGAACAGATTAAGTCGAAAGCAAAAGAACAATGCCCTAATGATGAGTTTGCACAACAGATAATAATTGACGCTATAAATTGGGCAACAAAGAAACTTGAAAAAGAAAACGCAGACCTTGAAGAAAAACTAGCAAATGCAGACTATCAGTTAGAAGGTCGTGATAACGAGATTGCAGAACTGAAAAAAGATAAGCAAAACTTACGAGCAGATTTAAGAACTGCGAGAAACAACTTACGGGCGAAAGATACTGCTTATCAGTTGGCTATGGAAGAACTTAACTATGCAAAGACACACTGTTTATTTCACAGTGATTGTCCTACTCAAAAGGAAAACGCAGAACTGAAAGAAAAGTACGATACTTGCCTTAGAGAGAATACGGGCTTGAAGATACACAGTGCTTATGTTGAGAAGAAATTTACCAAAGCAAAAGAAATTATTAAAAAGTTGTTAGACGCTTATGAGTACGTTATTCGGTACGAAGAATATGCTGATAGAGAAATACTAAAACAAGCAGAGCAATTCATAAATAGCGAGGAGGAGAAATAAAAGAATACGAACCTGAAATTAAGGAATAATCATAAAGCTAGGAGGTAAACTTATGATTTGTAGTATTGTTTGGATTTATCTGTATTTCGCAGGTTTTATTAACCCTGACCACGCTCCTTGGAAAGTGTACTTTCCTGTGGTTATAGTGGAACTAATTATTTATCGCTTTGCTTTGCCAAAGCTTTGCGATTGGTTTGACAGAAGAAAACAAAATATAAATAAAAAGGAGTAGAACAAAATGAGATTTAGAGTACTAAACAAAGACCCGTTGTATGATTACAGGGAAGCCTGCAAGGTTACGCAGGGAAGAGACTTAGCAATGGAGGTAGAGCATTGGAAGCCAAAGGACGAAGTGGAATATTGGATAAAGCAGATAACAGCTAACCATTCCTGTATCCGCTCAATACATTTCCGTCTTGTAGACACAAGACCAAAATCTGTAATTATGCAGATTATCAGAGCAACCAAGGGTCATCCTCAGCCTGAGGTACAATCAAGCAGACCTGATTGGACAGGAAAGGAGCGTAGCACAGACCCTTATGAGGACAAGCTCTTTATACAAGACCACACAGCTGAGAGTTTTGTTGAAATGGCTAGACAGCGTATGTGTAGACGTACAGAGAGGAGAACCCGTGAGTTTATGTCCGAAATGGTTAGTACTCTCAAAAAGAGTAGAGACTCTTTCTTACAGGCAGTAGGGTATTGCTGTCACGCTTATTGTTGGTGGTATGGTGGTTACTGTCCTGAGATTCAGGGTTGTGAATATAATGCACGTAAGCTGTCTGATAAAATGATTCAGGAGTACAGAATAGCAAATAACATTTCGCTTCGTACGAAGCAGGAAGAAGTAGAAGAGACAATGGAAAGGAGGTAAGTATGGCACTCGCAAAATTAAACAAGACAATTGGTATTCCTGTAGAAGAAGTTGGTAAGAGAATCAAGGAGCTTAATGAAATACTTGAGAAACATAATATGATTTTAAAAGCAGAGAACAATGTAGGAATCTGCTTTTGGAAAGATGAAAACACAGCTATCAGCTTGAAACTTGAAACTTGAAGTTGTACTGTTGAGTGATGAAAAAGAAAAGGAGGAAGAACAAAATGGCTGAGAAGTTTGACAACAAGATATACAAGAAAGCTCTCAAGAAAGCTGATGAGAGGATAGCTTCTTGCAAAGACTCTATTGTAAAGAAATGTAATGAAGTAGAGAAAGAGTTCAGAAGCAGAGGACTTCACGCTACTGTGTGCTATGATGTTGAGCACAAAGTATACAAATGTGTTGATGAGACAGGAAGTTGGATAAGCTGTGACGGAAATCAGTGGACTCAAGAAGAGCTTAAGGATTGTGAAAAAGAGCCTTGTGAAAAAGGTATTGATACACGCAAGTTCAATGTAGGCTCTTCTGATTACTCAAGGCACAAGATACAGCCTTGGGATATTTGGATTGAATATAAACTCAATCCATTTGACGCTGATATTATCAAGAGAGTATTACGTCACAAGAAAACAGACTCACGCAGAATGGACTATGAGAAAATTATACACATCTGTCAGGAGCGAATACGACAGATAGATAATGGCGAAGATGTGTGGGAGAAGCAAGAAGATGATTAACATAAATGACTTAGCAAAGCAGGCTCACACTCTGTCAGAAAGGAGAGGGTACAAGACGGATGTATTCAGTTGTCTTAAGCACTGTGCAGGAGAAGTTACTGAAGCTGTGGAAGCTAACACTATCTACAACAAGACAGGAGAGAAGGCAGACCAAAGCCACTTGGCAGAAGAGCTTGCTGATATTATCATCTGTGCTCTGACAGCTTCAGCTGAAGAGCAGATTGATATTGAAAGAGCAGTAAATGAAGCAATGCTGAAGAACGCAAGGAGAGCTTATGAAACAACATAACGGTATTCCCTGCTCTCCTGAAAGCTTAGCTGAATGGCAGAAAGCGTTTACGGATATAGAAGAGTCTATCGCTTACTGTGAAAAACATCCTTGCAAGCTGACTAAAAGCAAGGTACAATTGGGTTACTACTGATAGGTTTTCGACTTTCCCTGTCAGAAGGTATAGTTCTCTTTTTCTGAGGGTTTGCAGAGTTTCTGTGAACCCTCTTTTTTGCACTTGACATATTATACTAAGTGTAATATAATCAGTAAGTGAGAGGTGAAAAGATGTATACAATAAGTAACGTAAGTGATGATTTTGTGAAGTGCAAAGATGAGCAGGCTTTCAAAAGGCTTTACTGTAATCTCAGACTGAGACATAAGGGTCTTCAGAATCAGAAGGTATTCTGTATCGAGACAGAAGAGACTGTAGCAGGCTTCCCTGATGTAATGGAACTGTTTACAGGAGGAGCTACAGCTGTAGTGAACTTCTATGAGTTCAAGGCTTCTGACAGATATGGTAACATCGAGTTTCAGCCTTCTCAGCCTGCTTTCTATAAGAGCAATGAAGACTTGAAAGTACGTGTTGTAGCTTACAACCGTAAGAGTCAGAGAGTACATATATTCAGTGCAAACGAGATATTCAATAAGAACTCTCCGTACTACACAGCGAACAGAAGAATAAACCTCACAAACGCTGAGAAGGAGATTCAGTTATGAGTATGACATTAAACAAAGAGCTTAGTAAACTAAGACAGGATTTCATAACCGAGCACAACATTAACTGTAGTACTTGTGAAAATTGGGGGAAAAACAGAAAAGGCAAGTGTGCTTCAAAGGCATATTGTATCGTACGAGACAATTCATTCAACTGTGCTTATAAAGCTAAAAAGACAACGTTCAGAAAAGATTGGCGTGTATTCTTTGATACCGATAAGGGAGAAACCTTCACTGTATCTGATGTTGAGTACGCTGTAGCTACGGAAGAGTATTTTGAAGCTGTAAAGCGTTGTCACGGTATGTATGGGAATACAGGTATTTTTCTACAGCCTGTGTTCGAGCTTAAAGGACACCGAGCTTGGATGTACAGATTAGATGAAGATTATACAGAGGAAATTAGGAAGTATGAACACAATAATAAAAATGGCGAAAGAAGTTAGAGAAGTTAGAGAAGTTAGAGAAGTTAGAGAAGTTAGTTTTGATATAGCTGTAGAAGCTCTAATGATTCAAGCTGAAGCTATCGGATATAAAACAGAAGAACCCAAAGAGTGTGTAAGGTGGGAACTAGCTAAAGCATTTTATAAAGAGTTCAAGAAGGAGTATAAGTATGCAGGCACTGATAATTAGTTTAGAATCGTTTCAGAAAGGCGAAGTTCCTGAAGAGGTGAAGAAGTTTATTCTTGCTCATCACGGAAAGGTATTTCAGATTTTAGACGAGTCATCTAAGATTAAAACAAACGAGCCTTGCAAGGAAAGCAAGAAAAGTAAGCGTACGCAAGCTATTAAAAAGCTAAACGGCATTGGTCACCGCTGTATCCTGACAGGAACATTTATGTCTAAGTCTCCTGTAAACGCATATGACCAAATGGATTACCTTAAGAACGGATTCTTTCCTGAAGGGATGTACGCTTTTGCTGAGCATTATGTTATCAGGCGACCTCTCCCTAATGTCAGAGGAGCACGAATTACTATATCCCCTAAAGATTATGACGCTATCAGAAAGAGACTTCTTCGCTGTAAAGGTGATTCAAGTGCTTTGTGTGGAGCTGTAGACTCTATACACTCATTTTATGGAATCAGCAGGGACGATTGTATGCACATCCTTAAGAATGAAGCTTATACTCCATTCAAGAATATTGATGAGCTTTGGAAACGAATCGGAGACACTTGTCTCCACCCTGCAAAGAAAGACATTCTTGATGTTCCTGATAAGATTTATAAGAACTACAAACTTTCTCTCACTTCTGAGCAGAAGAAGCTTTATTTGCAGTTACAGAATCAGCACTGTACTGACCACATAACTGTGGATAACGGACTTAAGCTGTACCTTCGTTTTCAGGATATTTGTAACGGCTATGAGCCTGTAGAAACAGATGAGCTTGACGAAAACGGAAATCCTAAAGTTACGCTTATCCCTCTCAAAGAGAATCCGAAGCTTGATTGGCTTGAAGAAATGATTGAGACAATAGGCACAGAACAGTGTATCGTGTGGTGCTCTCGCTCTCGACTTTTACACGACGCTTGTTCTAGATTACAGGAGAAAAATTATTCTTGTGGCATATACGACGGAAAGGTAGGTAATAAGGTTAGAGAGCAGGCTTATGAGGATTACTTTAATAAAAAGATTCAGATTCTTTTCTGTAATCAAACCTCAGCAGGTTACGGCTTGGATAAGCTTCGTAACGCTAACTATGCTTTCTATCTTTGCAACGACGCTTCTGTAGAAAAGAGACAGCAGAGTGAAGACCGCATAGCAAGAGGACTTTACAAAGATAATAAGTTCATAGTGGATGTATCTATGGAAGGAACAGTAGAACAGAAAACTACTGCTTGCCTAAAATTAGGAATTGAGTTAATATCTTCAGGAGTAACTGATGTGGAAGTATTTAAGTATTATGGAGAATAATATGAAGTACGAGAACTTACTTGAGTATGCTCGTGAGCATACTATAAAAGAATGTGCAGAACATTATGAGTGCTGTCTAGGTTGTATGAAGTCTTATTTGTATAAGCATAAAATTGACTTCAAAAGAGTAGACCGAAAGGGGAAAAATAACCCTAATTACAAGCACGGAGGGAATAATACAAGATTGTTTTTTACTTGGAAAAGTATGCTAGACAGGTGTAGAAGACCCAAAAACAAGCAGTACAAGGACTACGGAGGAAGAGGAATAACAGTATGCTCAGAATGGGAAGACTTCACTGTATTCAGAGAATGGGCACTTAACAATGGTTATACAGACTCTCTTACAATAGATAGAATAGATAATGATAAAGGGTATTGTCCTAGTAATTGTCGGTGGGCAAATAAGTATACTCAGAGTAATAATAAGAGTAATAATCGTAAAATAACATACAGAGGGGAAACAAAGACTCTTGCTCAGTGGTGCAAAGAATTAAACCTCAACTATGGTACTGTCAGCTCACGACTAAATAGAAGTAGAATGAGCATTGACTTAGCACTTACGAGCAATAATTTTAACAAGGACAAGAAGCTATATCAAGAGCTAAAACAAAAATTGGAGGAATAAGATGAATCATTGTCTTTATATTCTTTGTTTCATTTTTCTGTTAGCACTTGGTTGGTATCACTCTAATGCTCGATATAATGAGCTTGAGCATAGACTTGCTGTTGAAGCGGTAATCAGAGAAGCTCATATCCAAGAGCTTGAAAAGGAAATCAGATTACTTAAAACGGATGTTGATGTAATTTATTATGGTTTTCCTGAAAAATAATACTTGACATTTTACACCAAGTATATTATACTGAGTGTAATAAAGGAGGTCAGTATGGGTATCATTATTGGAGTAGTAATTTTCCTTGTAGGCTGTTGTGTCTCTTCCTATGAAGATAACAGTTATCAGGCTCAGCGTAATGCTGATGTCAGACAGAAGGAAATTATGACACAGCTTGCAAAGCTTCACGAAAGAGATTTAGCTCCTAAAGAGGAGAGAAGAACACGTAGAAGAATAGCTCAGGACAAAGAAGGAAACCTTCTTGCTGAAGAGATTACAGAGGAGATTATAAGATGAGTAAGCCTAGACAGATGTGGGCTCATCAAAAATATGCCTACGAGAAATATAAAAACAGAGAGTTCTTCGGTCTCCTGTTTCCTACAGGAACAGGAAAAACTCTTACAGCAAGCCGAATCGCTGAAGCCAAAGATATGCCTGTTCTAATTATTGCTCCTAACGCTTTGTGTAAACAGTGGGCTGATGAGCTTACAGATAAAAGTGATGACAGAATCACTGAGAAAGAATGGGAGATTGCGGTCTGCACGAGCAAGACTAAAAACACTAAAAAGTTTAAGTTAGCTTTGGATAGAGTTTGTGAGGAATAGATATGTTAGAAGAGAAGATTTCTAAAAGACTTAAAGTACCTTACGTTGAGATTGTACGTGAAGGGAAAACTTACTACCTGTGTAACAACGGTGTCATTTTTGCTGACAGTGAATATATGGATTTCGCTGACTTAAATGCTGAGTACGAACGAAGGGAAAAGGAGGATAAGCTTTATGATTATGCTTATGCAAAGAGTACGGGATTACTTAGAAAGAAGAGAACTCAAAAGGTTTCGCAGGAAGAGGTACAGGGGATACAAAAAGAGGTGGAGAAATCTGAAGAAGCCCGATATAATAATGAAGGTAGAGACTCCGAACGGAACGAAAACAACGATATACAAAGGTGTGTCTCTGAACCTGAACTTCCCCGAATTGCAGAAAGAGGACGGAAAGATTCACTTAGCGGACGGGTCAACAGTGGAGTTAACGAACCTGAGGAAGCAAAAGGGAAATCTCGAAGTTCATTTCTGATTATTCTGATTCTCGCTTTCGCTTCTGTATGCTCAATGTATGAATCCACCTTGCACACCGCAACCTATTTGTATGATTACGTTGACTTAGTTTCAGCGTGGCTTTTGAGTACTGCGGTAACTGCTTACAACAGCTCAGCCTTTGAAGTATCCGTGATGTTCCATACAATGAAGCGTAACTTTATGGCTTTCATCTTTATGCTTCTGTGGGCTATGGTAACTATATTCTCAATGGCTACGACAGTCTCTGTTTTTTATGACAGATTTAACTTCAATGAAGCTCAGATAGCTCAGGAGAATAAAACTGTAGATTCAAATAAGCTTGGGCTTGAATTGCTTCGTACTAAAGAAAAGGACTTGCGTGAAGCCATTGAGTTCAAGAAGAAGGATATTGAATACAGACAGGAGCGTGAGTACGCAACAACAGCTGTCCGACTTGAACTTGAAAACTTACAGAAGGAGCTTCAGGAAAATCTTACAGAACAGCAGAAGCTTTTAGCTGATACACCTGAAGTTATGGAAGAGAAGTTACAGAGAAAGGAAAGTCTCTTTGCTTTCCTTGGTCGTATGATTGGACTTGAAGGAGGTATACTTGAGTTTATTATGTCAACTCTGTCAGCTATCTTCATCAATCTTATAAGTCCAATGTCTTTGTCTGCTGTAATTGAATTGAATAGGAAGAGGGATAAGAACTTGACAAAGTAAACTAGGTATAGTATATTATAACAAAGGAGTAAATTATGAGAACCATTGCAAATACTGAAAAGGTTACCTTAAGGGTAACTAATAATGAGCTGATTGAGGGTAAGTGGCTCAACTATGAGCTTCTTTCGAGAAAGCTCGGAGAACAGGAAAAGGAACGGGGAATGGGATATAAGAGCTTACGAAACAAGCTTTATAATTCGATTAATTGTAATAAGTACAATATGCAGACTGTTGCAGGCTTACAGTGCATTAATGTAGATGAACCTATGCAGGACTCTGCTACAGGAGCTAAAGTAAGAGCTTCTTTGGAACTTGAGTTCAAGAGGGTAAAATAATGAAGAAAGCTATATATAGATTATCTCAGGGTGTATTTTACACAGCTTTGATGTTTTGGGTAATTATTTTGAGTTACTGTATTGGTTTGTTAGCAGGTGGTTGTATCCTTTCTTTAATGCTCTCCTGCTATAGCGTATTCGAGCCACTACCTAGTCTTATAACAGAAAAGATGTGGCTCGTATATCTTGTATCAGGAGTGCCTGTTGGTTTGTGTGCTCTTGTTTATATCATACGAAACATTATAATGTCTCGTCATCTAAAGAAGCACAATAAGCAGGACAATGGAAATCACTAGAGTTGAAGCAGAAGCACTGAAAGCAAATACCTTTGCTTCAGTGCTTTTCTTTTTCTCCTCTTTCAATTGCGTTTCGTAAGATTTCTTCTGCTCTTCGTAAGTGCTCTTCACATTGCTCAGCTGTGTTTCGGCTGTCTCTAATTGTGTCTCTGCTGTTGTCAATTGCTCCTTGAGCGTCTGCAATTCCTTCTTGGATTCTTGTATCTCGCTCATCATTTCCTGAGCTTCCTTGTCCGTCAGAGTCACGTCTGCGTAGGAATACGAGGAAGAATGTGCAAGCAATGATAGTAAGAACAGCCCCAATAACAGCGAAAATCTTTTTGATTTTACTCCACACATTATCCCTCCTTAGAAAACTTTCCTGTAGCAATTAAGCCTGAGCCGAAGGCAATAACCCACTGAAAATCAGACTTCTCCATAAAGAAACCTACTAAACCTGCCAAGATGATACCAAAGCCTAAGACTTTAGTAATATCACAATCCCATTCTCTGTCCGAGAACAGGGAGGTGAACCAATTCTTTTTCTTCTCTTCTGCCATTTCTTTATCCTCCTATCTTAGATTTTATAATGAATATAAAGAAGCTCGGAACGAGAGCGAGGAGCATACCTCCTAAGCCCACCAAAATGAAAGCTATAACGCTTCGATACTTCTTAGCGTCTGACTTATCCTTTGCTGTTCTCAGAGCTTCTGTATATGTAGTGAGAAGCTTTATCTGAGCGTCCTGTTGTTTCAGCTTTTCTTCAAAAGCTTCCTTCGTTGTTTTTATTTTTTCTTCAAAGTCTTTACGTACATCGTCAATCTTAGCAAGCAGATTCTCTTTTTCATTTTTATATGAGTCCTTGAAGTTCTGCATATCAGTCTTAATAGCTGATACGTCAGAACTTATTTTCAAGAGGAGCTCGACTGTATTAACATCCTTACTTTCTCCGCCCATTTTTATACCTCAGTAAATACAGCTGTATAGACAGCAGATGTTTCACCTTCAGCAAGAGGTGTAGCCTGTGCTGAAAGAATAGCATTTGTTCCAACTGTTTCACCGTTGCGTTTCCAATGGTCGAATGTCCAACCGTCTTTTTCAACAGCAATAATTCCAACATTACCGTTTGCAGGACTTACACCTGAAGGAGGGAATACTGTTACTCCTGCACTTGTAGCTTCAGCAGGACTTACTTCAGCTGACCAATTTACAGGAGCGAGCTCGAAAGTTGCTTTGAATACAGCTGACGCTTCTCCGTGAAGGTCAGGGAAGATACAAACAAACTCAGCGTCTTCTGAAATAATGACATTGTTGAGCTTCCAATTCTTAAATACATAATTACGAGTAGGAACAGCTTTGAAAGCTACCTTGTCTCCTACGTGTACTGTTCCTGAAACAGGAGTTGCAATTGAACCGCCTGCTCCTTCACTGACTACAGCTGTGAAAGGAACTTCAGCAGGTATATCAGCTACGAGTGTTCGGATTCCTTCTTCCTCCATATAAGTCTGAAGGACAGGAGAGTGCTCTTCAGAAATAGTCATATTCTTAAGAGCTTCGATTAATGACTCAGCATTGATTGTTTCAGCTTCGCCATTCTTGTGTGTAATCCTATACTGATTGTAAGATTTAGTTTGCATAATACCACCTCATAGTATCTAATTTTCCGTTTTTCACGGTATTTGATGTTCCAAAGGAATCAAATGTTACTTTCTTGGATTTGTTTAGTACGACAAAATGACTGCCCTTCCATACATACTTTCCGAAAACAATAGCTACTTTTGAAGGGATTTTCTCATCTGCCGAGTGGTGCTTTCCGTCATAACGTACATCGAGAGCAAAGAACTCATTAGCAAGAGCTGTGTGGTTAAGCACCTCAGATTCACCGTCATCATCACAATCTCCGTCGTGATTTAAGTCTCCTGAGATATATCCTTTTTTAACAGCTTCTTTCCATATCTTGTTCAAAGCTGTTCGTCCGTTACTGCCGTTAAATATAAGGGGAGACGCTTCTGCAAAGCAGAGAAATAAACATCCCCATTCCTGAATCTCAGGCAGTAACTGTCTGTCTGACTGTTTGATACCTACGAGCATAAAATAGCCCTCCTAGTCTTATTATAGAGCTAAGAGGGCTTCTTTGCAAGAAGTTTATTTATTGCCAAGCTATATTAGAGTAGTCTGACCACCAAAGACCTTGAAGTGTAGCAGACATAACCCAAATATTATTTGCATAAATAGCGTGACCAAATGTTATACTCTGCGTATAGACACCACTACCTTTAGTTTGCACCCAACTTATTCCGTCAGCAGACCTCCAACTTCCGTGTGTACTACTACAAGCAACAAATACACCATTAGCATAAGCAACAGAGTTAAATGAGAAAGTAAGACAATCACCAATCGCTTGTGTCCAAGCTTTTCCGTCAGTAGAGTACCAAATTCCGTGAGAACTAGAACAAGCTACGAACATACTTTCCGCTATAATGACGCAACCAAATGAGTAAGCTGAGTTGTTACCTGTTCCTTGTGTCCAAGCTTTTCCGTTAGTAGAGTACCACATACCTTGTGAATTAGACGACGCTACGTAGATTCCTTTCGCATATGTAACATAGCGGAAGCTATAATTTGTATTGCTTCCTGTTCCTTGTGTCCAAGTGTTTCCGTCATCATCTGACCACCAAAGCCCGTGTTCTCTACTACAAGCTATATAGAAGAAACCGTTGACGTAAACATAATCAAAGGTATATGAGTTTGTAGTTGATGATAATTGATACCACTGTTTACCGTTAGCAGAATAATAAAGTCCACTGCTATACGTACCAAGCACCCAATTTCCTGAAGCTCTAGTACAAATAGAAAGCACTGATGTGGTATTACTACCGCTTCCTGCCATAAATTGCCCTCTAGACCAAGCTTTCCCGTCAGTAGAATACCAAACACCTTGACTGTTTGTGCCTGCAACCCACAAACCGTCCTTGTATACTACTGTGCTAAAACTTATATTAGCTATACTAGTTTCAGAAGGTACTAAATTAGTTCCTTTTGTCCAAGCTTTCCCGTCAACTGACCACCAAATACCTACATTGCTACTACAAGCTACAAATAAACCTTCATCATAAGCAATTTCATTAAATGTTGAATTACTACCAAAGCCTGTTCCTTTTGTCCAAGTTTTACCTAAAGCCCAACTGAATACCTTGCTGAGCCAACCTTTTGCATTTGTGTCGCCACCAAAGAAATTATAAGCTCCTCCTGTTGTAAACTTAGTTGTACCACCGCTCACAGGAGTAGCCGAATCTCCTGTGTTAGCTACTGAACCTAATCCGATATCAGCTTTAGTTATGTTAACGTCTCCTGTTCTATAAGAAGTTTCGGAATTTCCTTTAACGCCTGTTACTCCTATGCGTGAAGCTACTGTCATTTTTCCATTTGCGTCAGTTACAACCATACGGTTTGCTGTAAGGTTTGAAGTTACAACCGAACTTATAGCTCCTGTTATTTTGCTCTTAATGTAGTTCCACAAAGCACTAACAGAACGTCTAATATATGTATTATTAGTTGTTCCTCCACCTGCATACTGAGCTACGTAGTAATCAGCGTCTTGTGGCGAAGTCTCACTTGTGGGTAAAGAGTTAATGAAGTTGTTAATTGCGTCAGTTGCTGTAGTCTTCCCTGTACCTCCGTGAGCAATAGGAAGTGTTCCTGTAATGCTTCCTGCACTTACAACATCATTAAGTGTAGCAAGAGAGAAGTGGCTTGTGTTCCAAGCTCCTGCTGAGTGAGCTATGATACAACGATACAACTTATTTTGATACATAACAAAGTTACCAACTGCATAAGCTGTGGATGTAGAGAACGCAGGTGCAAGAGAAGGGAAAATATATGTGTTTATGATATATTCTACACTCCTTGCTGTAAAGTGACTTACATTCCAAGCTCCTGCTGAGTGTGCTGTTGTACATTCATAAAGAGTGTTCTGATATGTAACGAAACTTCCTACAGTATAAGCTATTGAAGAAGAGAAGATTGGAGCTAAAGATGTAAGAAGATTATAAGCACCTCCTGTAGTAAACTTAGTTGTTCCTCCTGAGCTTACGTTAGCTGAGTCTCCTGTATTGGCTACTGAACCAAGACCAAGGTCACCTTTAGTAAGTTGTACGTTTCCTGTAGATGAATCAGGAGAGACACCATTTACTGTACGCACATCACCTGCTGAGAGTTTAGACCAAACTGCACCGTCGTAAATTACTCGGTCATTCTCAAGGAAAGCTATTTCTCCTGCACCAAAATCACAAGTTCCTGCAACATTACAAATGTAGAAATCTCCTTTAGTTCCTGTACCATTAACAAGATGAGGAGTATTTGTGTTTGCGTTCCAATTTCCTTCATACTCAATTGCACTTTCAGGAAGCTGAGCAAAAGGGATTCTTCCATTTGCGTCAAGGGTAGCTATACCGTTTGCTGTACCCAAGTGACTTATGAAAGTAGCAAGCATAGATGATACATTGTCATTAACCTTATTAAGGTTGTATGAGATTCTTCCAAGGAAGTGATTCATAAGCATACGTGTAATTGAGGACGCTTGACTTCTCCAACCTTTAGAAAGAATAGTCTCATTAACATTTAATATCGTAGCGTCAGCTACAGGAATATTCTGTTCATTGTTTACATTATAAACAGTAACACCGTCAGCTTCAGTAAGAGGATTGTTGTAGGCGTGGTCTGTATAAGCAAACTTAGCTACCTTGTTTGAAGTAAGTTTGTCTTCAACTGCCTTTATTCCTGTTAAGTCTTCATTAAGTGTTCCCATAAGTTTCTCCTTTATACTTCTACAAGTCTAACTTGCTTAAACTTTAATGCAACTATGTACTGAAGTAGAGTAAGTCTCTGCTCTTTATTAGGCACAGTTATTGTGCTATTGTATATATAGCTCACATTTATTACTTTATTATTTACTGCAACCTGTACGTCTAATATTTTAACAAGTCCTTCAGGGCATAAGATTTCTATTATTCGTATTAACGAAGTAATTGATTCTCCATTGTATCTAATCCATTGTAACGCCTTAAACAGCTCTATGTAAAGAGAAAAAGATATAGATTCATAAGTAGTTCCGCCTTCAGCTAAGAAGAGAAAATCATTGCCGTAAAAATCAGAGTAAGCTTTATCAGCAGGAGGGGTAGATAATACCGTCTCAGGTCTAACTCTTCCTTCATCATCAATAACATCTACTGCGTCTTCAGGAATGTAACCTACTACAGCTTCATCCCCTACAAGAGAACTTCTTTCTTCTTCAGAAGCAAGTGTGTTTATGTCAGGACTAGTAATAGTTTCATCTGTATGCACAAAGTAGAACTCTTCTACTGAAGTTTTGAACAAACCTCGCTCACTAAACTCTATATCATCAACTTTATAAGATTCCGTCATATATAAAGATGTCTTAACTTCATTTGTAGGTCTACGAGGAAGCTTAACACAGGCGAATCTGCCAAGATTATACAAAGTAGCTGAATCCATTTTATCTGATTCTAACTGCTGATTATGAAAATCAATTAACATTTTCTTGTTAGGCTCTGTGAGTGAGTTAAGTGTGTTGTTCAAGTTAGTTATATAGTAACCATTGAGTTCACCCCTAAGAAATCTAAAAAACGCTTTTGGCATAGCTAGTCTCCCTGCTTAGAGAAGGTAACTGAATCTAATCTAGCAATTCTTGATTTTGGTACAGTTACATAATCTACTGTGTTTCCGTTCTGCTTAAGATTTACAGCTAGAACATCTACTCCCTGCAAGTTAAGATTTTTGAGAACAGAATAAGCTTCGTCTTCTTTAGCGTAGTCTTTATGTACTTCAGGAATGAAGTGCTGTAGCAGAGCAATTCGCATAGCTTTTTCAGCGTCATAAGCTGAAGTGTAAAGCTCATCTACTGTGTAGAAAACCTCAATTGAGAAATGAGTTTCCCTGAAAGGTATCAAGTAGTATGAGTAGTTTCCGTTCACAAATACTTCATTTTCATATGTTACTGTTACAGCGTCGTTCGTATATACAGACGGATAGATTACCTTATCAGCAATGACTTTTGCTATATCATTTCTCGGAGAACCTGAGAAGAAAATAGCTAAGTAATATGGAGGTATGGTTATCCCGTCATACACCACATCGCTGTCTGTAGAATTGAACTTGACACGACAATCAAACAAATAAGGAAGGTTACGTAATCTGTTTTCAAGCTCCACAAGCGAGTCCTGCTCATTGTATCCTGCAAGAATTCTTTCACGAAACTCAAGAGGTGTTTCTTCCTCTGTTCCAAGCAAAGCTTCATTATTTGTGCAAGAGAATACAAGCTCTGAATTAATACTTCTGTCCGATGTTACTGTAATACCTGTTTGCTCTGTTACAGGGTAGCTTCCTCGTGTGGTAGACATAGCAATGAAAGAAACGTATAAGCCTGCTTCGATTACAGTATCAGAGAGAACTTCAAACTCAAACACAACATCATCCTGAAACTTATAGGTATACATTCCTGCAAGCAGTGTAATGTTCTGTTCTGTCGGATTTGTAATGACAATGTTAAGCCCTGTAGCCGAAGCTAGGTGTCTTTCTGTTCCTACAAGAGAAGCTACAGAGAGAAGGTCTTCTTCTGAGCAACTTGCAGGGTCAAACTTATTGCTTAGTACTACACATACATTATTGATGATTTCAAAACCTTTTGAGATAGCCTTGAATATTAAGTACACAACATTTGTGTTAGTACGAGACATTTTCTTTGGTGTGATGAGTTCATCGAAGTCATCACACATTTTTGTAAGTATTTCATCAAACGTTAATATCTGCATTATGCTACCTCCAAGAGTTTATAGGAAAGATAAGAGTTTCCGTTCTCGTCTTCTACAGTATCAAATACAACCTTTACAGAAGAGGTAACTTTATTTACTGCGTCTATAATGTCCTGAATGAGTTGCATTACAGATATTTCTTCTCTGATAGCCTGACTCCACCTGATTCCGTCATCTACATCAAGAGGGTCAAGACCTTTTTGGAATATAGTTGCAAGAGCACAAGCCTGCTCTATTTCGTCCCTACCTTCGACAGTCTCACAATTAGCTATTGTTTCAACATCGTCGATAGTCTCAAGCTGAGGGATGATATCTATAATATCAGGAACGAAAACATTCTCGTCACCTAAAGGTTGTGAAACTGTCTCTTTTTTATAAACCTTAATATCCATATTTATATTATACTTCGCTTGTTAAGTATCGTCAAGTTAATGTCATAGAGCTGTAACGTCTGTCTGACCTGCTGAGGAAACTTTTACTTTTATTAACCCTGAAGCTGATTGGTTTCCTGCTGTTCCGTTAATAGTAACTTCTCCTGATAAATCACCTTCAAGAACAGCTGTAAAATTATCAGGAAGAGAGATAATGTTTTCTCCTGTAGCTATAATAGAACCTTCACCTGTACCGTCATTATTAGTTACAGAACCACCGCCATTCGAGCCTGAAACCTTGAACTTTATCTCTTTGAAATAAACTCCCTTATTATTAATCAGTATTTCTTCTGAAGCTTGATTAGGCTCTATGGTAATTGTTCCTGTTGCAGGAGCTACAGGCTCAAGAATACATCCGTCTACAGCAATTGCTTTTCCACTCATAATTACGCCTTAATAAATAGCTTGCCGTTAATTGTAACACCTGAGTTATCTGACTCTATGTTACATCCGTTCTTGTCCTGTAAAGTCATTCCTGAACTTGTAAAAGTAAGAGCTGTCTTTGCGTCTTTATTATGAATATAAGAAAGATAGCCGTCAGCTCCTATTGTTGCCGTAGCATTATACTTACTGCTGTCTGAATCGTACGAAACATCAGCCGTAATTGCTCCGTCAGCTCCTATCGTTGCTGTAGTTTTATATTTACTGTTGTCTGAATCGTACGAAACATTAGCTGTTATAGCTCCGTCAGCTCCAAGCTGTAAATCCGTAGCGTCATTCTTAACTTCTACAGCTCCGTCAGCTCCTGCTGTAACAGTGAGGTGGTCTTTGTCGTTATCTTTATCATATCCAATACCAATAGACACAGCTCCTTCTTCTGTAGTATCTATTGTAAGGTTGTTCACGTCATCTTCTTTGTTGTAGCCAAGCTTCAGACTAAGCTTGCCTTCTTCAATCTGAATCATATTCTTATGAGAAGCCGTTTTATACTGATTGAATAAAATAGCTATCCCTGCTGTCAGGCTGTATCCCTTTACCCTTTCATTCACTATAATGTTTGTTTTATCACTGTCAGATTCAGGAATAGTGAACATATTTTCATCGTAAGCACGAGGATAGACAACTAACACTCGGTCGCCAACTTTAGGTGTAATATCAAGAGTGAAAGCTTCACTAGCTATGTTAGCTAATACACAAGTCATAATAACTATATCCTGCTGTGTTCTAGCTACAGCAAGGGAAACATCTACAATTCCCTTAGCGTCATCCCGAACTTTCTGCACAATCCCGAAATCTATAATACAACTGCGTTTGACTATAGCTTCAACTGCTGAAGTAAAGTCTAGTCCTTTCTCTCCTGCTGTAAAATTAATATCTGCCATTTTAATCTCCTATAGTTTTGAATCACGAGCACTTACAGCTGTGATGTGAACCTCATTGATGTCTTCCTGAGTTGCAAAAGTTATTGAAGCACTGATAACTAAGAATCTTGTTATCGTTGGTGCGTACGAAGCATAATAAGAAACTGTGCTTGTAAGAGCATATCTTGAAGCAAACTCCACATACTGAAATGGCTCAATGAATGTAAAGAACGGGCAAGTGATTGTTGCAACAGCGTCTATGTTAATGTTGTAAACAGCAGGAAGCTTACCGTCATAAAGCTGTTTGTTAGCCAACACTGTATGCTTATACAGATTCTGTTTGTCATAAGCGTCAGCTATTCCTTGTATATTCTCTACCATTTCTTTCGGAGTGTAAATAAGAACATCCCCTTCGTTCGAGAAGGTAAACTCAAGCTCTGCGTCAAGAAAAGACATAATTCTTGCAATAGTTTGTCCTACAGTCCACCCTGCTTCAAAGTAAACATTCTGCTCAACTTCCTTACCTGTAGCGTCGAGCTTCTTCTCAAGCTTCAGGCTCTTAACTTCATCTGAGAGATAAACCTTCACGCCATAAGTCTTAGCGTCAAGCTCTGTCATCTTTCCTTCAGTATCAACTACTAAAGCTACAGGAAGGCTCTTTATATCAGAGACAGGAACGTTCTTCTTGAGCATATGAACGTTAGTATTGTCTACAACCTTACTGTCATTAAAGTAACGTCTTGTTATATTCTCAAAGAACACCTGCTCTAATTCTGTTCCTGACTTAGCTACAGGCTGAGCAATTGCTTGAATCGGTGATACAACGCTTGTTATTGCTACAGGGTCAGTAAACACTTCCCCTACATATCCGTGCATATGGAGCACAGAATCAGGAGGAAGCTTGTCGTTCGTAACTACTACAGGAGCTTTCATAATAATCTTATCAGCTCCGTTCTTTGCTTCGAGCTTGAAATAATCGTTGTAGCTTGGTACTTGATTTTGCGGTAGCTTAAACTGCCCCCAATATCCCATAACAATTTCAACTGTCTCAATTACATACTGAGACTCGTTAAAGCTCCTGAGGTGCTTACCGTCTCCTGTAACCATAAAGAAGTTAGTTACAAAGACATCAATTGATGTTCCTGTGTTTGATGTTACAAGCTTAGTTTGAACCTTTATTGAAGGCTTCATACTACATCGTCGGATGATATATTTACCATTACCAATAGTAATTCCTCCAAGATTATCGAAGGTCTGATTCAACCAAACAAGCTCATAATCACTGCGGATGACAAAAGACTCTCTTATTCCTGTAACTTTATTATAACAGTTAAGCTTGAGATTAATTATTCTGTCAAATATGTCTCCAATTTGCAGATTTACCTTCTGCTCATTGGGTATAAGTTGTGCTCTTTCAATCTGCATACACTTCTATCGTACAGTACCCCATATTGTCAGAAGTAAGTACTTTTCCCTCGTATTCTTTGTATTCAGTATTAATCTTCATTAAATCATTACCAAGTCCTATAACACAAGGACATTTAGTAATGTTCTCCTCTATATCCCAAATCTCAATATTGATTGCCTTTATCTCAGCAGAAACTCCGTCAGATAAAAGGCTTTCATCAACTCTATTAAGAACCATTATACTACCGTCAGGAAGAGGTGTCGAGAAAAAATCATTTGTAAAAGTTACCTTGTCAAGTTCTATAGTCATATTATCTCACCTTATTGTATTTGTTTATAATATTGAGAAGGTCTGTTACCTTTCCTTCCTCACCACCTGCCATATTAAGAGCCTTAATTGCAAGCTCACCGTTGGCTTGAAGTATAGTGTTCTTTCGTACGAAAGCTTTGCCTGAAACAAATCCCTCAGGATACATAGAAACGATAGGCATTTCCTGTACAGTCATTGTAGCTTCATATACTCCGTCTTCTGTACCTTCTTTTGTAATGTCCAAATCAACGATAGCTACGTACTTGTACTCCCAACTGTTCCATACCTTCATCTTAACTATGTGTCTCATCAACCACATAATCTCAAGTGACTGCTTGTTATAGTCAGGTTGCTGTACTGTATCTGTAATCCAATTATTCAAATCAAACTCAGAATAGTTCTGATTAATAAGCATACGAAGCAAGCCCTGAATAAACTTAAGATATGGTGTACTCAGTGTAGACCAAGCATTGAGATATTGTGTCGCTTCGTTCGATAAAGCTTCTACAACATTTCTTCCCTGTGTAGTACTCTTCAAAAGCTCTTCAGTTACAACTCTGTTCGTGTGTGAGTTGAACATAAAAGATTGGTCAAGCAAAGTAAGGTTATTGTACGGGATGATTACATCAAGCTTGTAAACCTTTGGTTTAATCACGATGTTGTCAGCAACTACGTTAAGCAGACCTGAGTTCAAAGCAGGGTCAGAATCATTGGAAGTGAGTGTCTTAAACGGCACGCCTACTTTAGACATTTGATGAGAGTTATAAAATAACATCTGTTTCTGACTTATCTCAGAACTCATAACCTCGTGATAACTCTTCACGTGGAAAAAAGCCACAGGAAAGGTAGCTTTAGGAGTATTGTTCGGATTCCAATTCACGTCATAAATATAGGTCATATTGTTAAGACGCTGAAGCATATCTTTATGGTAGCGAATCCCTGTAATAAATCTTAGTCCGTTCTTTGTTTGGCTCATATTACGCTCCTTAGAGTCTGTTAGCACCCTTATTTTTTCTGTAATCACTAGCAGGACGAGAGTAAGGTATAACCTTATTATCCTTAATTTCAACCTTATCGACAAGTATTCCGTTATGTCCTGTTCTGTTTGTTGTGAAGGATTCAAGCAATACATCACTTGCTTCCTTCTTTCCGTTATTATTCAAGTCAAGTACTATCTTGTGTGTCACAAGACCGTTTGCTCCTCGCTCATCCATTGAGAAGATACTTGCGTTCTCATTAGTATATCCTACAGGAAGTTTACCCAAGACACCGCTTAAGTCAGCTCCGTAATCCTGATGTAACAGAGTGAGGTCGTAATATGGGTCAAGCTTAGATTTACCCGAGAGCTTATCAGCTCGTTTAAGTAAAACTTTCTCATTAAAGAAACGAGAATCGTGTTTATACATCCACATCCAAAATGAAGGAAAGTCTTCCGATTCATCATACATCGGAGCTTCACCAACTCTTTCGAGAGCTTCAGCCTTAGCTTCCTGTCTCCATTTTTCAGGCTCTTGTTTAACAGCAGGTAGCTTATCGTACTTAGCTCCTATATCTATTCCCTTCATATTCTTAGCTATAAGACCTAACTTCTTAGCTTTATCAAAGGTATCTTTGAATGAAAGCTTTCCGTCAGCTCCATAAGTTCTAAGCTCTACACCATAAAGCTTCTCAAGACTTCGAATAGTCATTTCCCAAGAGCGTTCAGTAGGATTCATCTTAGCATATTCTAAGTCTCCCATTTCAGCAGTCATATCAGATATGGCTTCTTTTTCAGCTCTCTTAATTCGCTCAGCTTTAGATAAGTTAGCTTCACTTTCTTTCTCTTTGTAAATCTTATCTTCTTCACTTTTGAGCTTCCTATTATAATCATCTAATTTCTTCTGATAATCCTTAGTCTCAGAAGCTCTTGCTTTATTGTAAGCTTCTCTTGCTTTGTTTATATCATAAGCGTTGTTCTCGGCTGTTTCTCTAATCTCATCTTCAGTAATGTCATTCAAATATCTGTAAGCAGATTCATCCTTACCAAGCTGTGCTCGCTCCTTAGCCTGCTCATAAATTATGCTTTGTGTTGCTACCTGAAGCTCTTCTTGTGTTGGCACGGCGTAAGCAATCTTTTTGCTGAAAAGTCCTGTACCTTTATTTGCCGTTTCTGCTTCTCTCACAGCGTCCTGTAGAGCATAGTACCTAGCTTTCTGCTCAGGCTCTAGCTCATCCCAATTCTTCTCCATTTCAGTCATAGTAGCTTTAGCAGAAGAGATAAACTGTTCATTAGCTTGTTTATTTTCCTTGTTTCTTTCCTCTTTTTCTGATTGTGTCATTCCTATGCGTGAATCAGCTATACGTCTCAAGAGTTTAAGCAAAGCAGGAGCAAGTGATACTGCGATAGCGTCACGCACCTGCTCAATAACTTCTTTAAGAATATTCCATTCCTGACCAAGCTCTACAAGCACGTTTGTTCTTGCAGGGTCACTTGCGAATCCTCTTGCTGTCGGTACTGCATTTTTCCACTCAGCAAAAGTATCAGCCTGATTTCTAAACAGAGAATTGATGTTGTGCTGTTCCTCCTGCATAGTAGCGAAGATGTCAGCTATCTGTGGAGATATTTTAAGAAGATAACTGTAAAGCTCTCTTCTTGCTTGTTGCTCACCAACATACTGACCTATAGAGTTAACACCTGCATTTGCTTTCTCGTTAAATGTATCAAGAATAGATTCAAGAATCTTTTCAGGGTTGGAAGAACCAAGCCCCATTGTAGCCATTTCCTCAATCTTACCGCCCATAACGACAGCAAGAGCTTCAAGGGAAGCTTCATCGAGAGTAGTTATGTTTCCAAACTTTCCCTGAATATCAGAAAGAGCTCCTGTAATTGTTCCTTCTTTTAATCCGTGTCTCTCTTCAACGTGACGGTACTGACGGACATTTTCATACGATGTTCCAAGATTGTGAGCTGTAATTGTATCCTGTACAGACTGAGAAGCACGAGAGAGGATAGACGAAAGAATCCTTCTTGTGATATTAGCAATCAGAGTGAGTGTACCAAGAATCTTAAGGAAAGTTCCTTTATGAAATCTTGTAGTTTCTGTCTCTTTGTTTGCGTCCTTATTCCTAGCAATTTCTTCAAGACTTTTTACAAGATTGTTTTCCTCATCTGTGAGGTCTCTAAGCTTAGTAGTTTTGTACTTAGATTGAGTTCCACCACTGAACTTCATCTTGTTTATAGCCTGAGCTATGGCTTTCTGAGCTACTTCCGCATATTGCTCTTTGACATAGAAGTGCTCAGTCATTTTACCAATCTGATTCTTTGCTACGCCTGTAGTAGCGTTGTAGTTGATGTCTTTAGGTGTAACGTGGTAGAAAGCGTCAGCAGGAAGAGCAGAGCGAAGGGCTTTTTCCATAAGCCCTCTGTCTCTATCATAGTCAGCCACAGCGTAAGCTTTAGTTGCTCTATCCTTAACGCTTCTTACTGTGATTCTCTTAAACTGTTCATCTAAGGTATTAGCCATTTTATTACTCCTGCTTCATTATGTCTGATACGAGCTTGTTTACAGCACTGTCTGTATCTACATAGTTACAGAACTCAAGGATGTCCAACCAACTCCTAGGCTCACAATGAAATCTGTCTATATAACGGTAGTATCTATAAACAGAATCACCGTATATGAACTTTTCCTTTATTTTCTCTTTTATCAGCTCGCTTAGGAAGTTGTTATCTTCACTTGATTCAGGCTCTTCTTCATAAGCTCTTCTCTCTCGCTCACTTTCGCCTGAATACTTTTCAATGAGCGAGGATATTTTTTTCCGAGATACCCTGCAATAAACTCTACAAGCCAATTGACTATAATCGGGTATTCGTAAATGAAAGCTACTCCCCTCAAGTCCATATAACGATTAGTTACAACGAAGCGAGCTACCTCTTTTTCGACCGTACCTTCGACAAAGTAGATAAATACAGGTTTACCTACTAACATCTGCATAGTGATGTCGTACATCAAATCAAAATTATCAGGGTCACTTACATCAAGTGCGTTAAGTGCTCTACACTCCTCAATCAGACGTATCTCAGTGAATCCGTTCGGAAACTCAAAACGGATTTTA
Source organism: Acutalibacteraceae bacterium (assembly GCA_045587085.1). Taxonomy (GTDB): domain Bacteria; phylum Bacillota; class Clostridia; order Oscillospirales; family Acutalibacteraceae; genus UBA737. The sequence continues at coordinate 23,224 of JAZNBP010000120.1, forward strand.
TTCTGCTGAACGTCTATTTTCTCTTCTTCATCCTGCTGTCTGCCTTTCAGGATTGAAGCGTCCAAAAAAATTTTGTTCATACTCTTTTCACCTCTACACTCATTATAAAACAAAAAAGACGGTAAAGCAACCTTTACCGTCTTCTCGTACTAGTGTTGAGTGCTAATCAATACTAGGTGTTATTGTCAGGGTTAGGGCTTGAAGCCTTTTCCTGAAGTACAGACTGTACATTAACAACACCACCCCAAGTGTTTGTGTTCTTAACACCGTTGTCTCCGCTGATTTCCTGTGAGTTATCAGCTCCTGCTGAGATTTCGTCAGCAATGTTGCTTCCAATATCAGGACTAAGTGAAGTTGCAACGAGAGCACCGCTTCCTGTTCCACCGTTTCCGTCAGCGTTCTGAATAGTGTAAGGACTGTAGAATCCTTCAATACCCTGCTGACTACCAACAGCCCAAACAGCCTTAAGGTTAGCGTCGCTGTTTTTACTTTCAGCCTGAATCCAACCTGAGTACAGAAGCTGTACATTGTAAGTTGGAACTTCATTACCTTCTGAAACGTCTGTAGGACACTGCTTAACAGTCACACCGTAGTAAACCTTTGTTAAAGCTTTACCATTTACGAAGTCTGTCTTTGTGATGATACCACCAACATTGTCACCAACTGACTGAATCAGCTGACATCCTGCAATGAAGTCACCTGTAGCAACCTCTCCTGTAGTTGGAACAGCAGGAATTGTGATAGTACCATTAAGCATTTTGTTTGTGATTGTAACAGTAGAACCGTCAATCAAAACTGTCTGTTTAGCCGAGTCCTGATTCTGATTAGCTTCGAAGAAGCGACCTTCGAGTTTACAGCTCGCAGAAACATCAATTTCATCAATTGCTTTTCCGTTTTTGCTGTCGATAGCTCCTGCAAAGAACGGGTGACGGAACTTAATAATAGCTCCACCTGCCTGTCGGAAGTGTGAGCGTGGCTGTTTGCCTGCCCTGTTATTACCGTAAGCCATTTCCCATTACCTCCTTAGAACGAAATAGAACCTGAAACGTTAACGCCTTCAAGGTCGTCAACGTATACAGCTGACCACACAGCAGTACCTTCGAACCAATTTCCTTTCTTTGCTTCTGCAAAAGGAGGGAACTTAACAACGATGTCTGTAAGTCTTCCAATGGAAGCAAACTTAGCAACGTTGTTGATAAGGAATGACTGAAGCTGAGCATATGTCTCCTGATTTACAAGTACAGGGCTTGTAAGAGTTGCAATTGCTGTAGCATATTTAGCCATATCCTGAGAAGTTGTGTAGTCAATCCACTTAGACATTGCATATGCTGTAGCAGGCATATTGTTTACACTTCTGTCACGAATGAGTTCTGCGTTGCTCTGTGAATCATCTGCAATAGAAATGAAATAACCAACATTCTTGTCATCAAGGATTTCATAGATTGAGCTTGGTAAGTTAAGGTTAACATCACTGTTAAGTGGTGAAGGATTTCCTGTAGGTTTAACCTTATTGCCTGTAAGACGAATCTTAGCAAGCTTGTTTCCAATGAACTGACCTGAAGCGTTACGTGCTTCAAACCAACGTCCAAAGATAATTGGAAGCATATAACTTCCATTGTGGATGATAATATTTGTGTGGCTTCCTCCAATGAGGTTTACGTAGCCCCAAAAATATTCTGCACGGTCAGCGACTGTAGAACCTACAAGAGTTGTACAGTGAGTTGTCTCATCGCCTTTTGTAAGTGACTGAACTTTACAAGCATTTGTGTCTGTAACTCCGTCATATACGGCTACTTTAACTTCAGACAAACACCAAGAAAGTGTAGCTTCAATCTCACAAAGATATGACAAACAAAGAGCCATATCAAAGTAATTTGAATCATCATAGTCTGTAGCCTGAGCAGGGTCGGATTCTACCTTGCTACCGTCATAATGTTCTGAGAACATTGTCTTGAACAGAGAAATGAAATAAAGCTCGTTGAAAGCTTTAGTCAAAGGTGTCCAAGTAATAGCTCCTGCTGTAAGTGTAGGAGCGAAGCCTGTGTCATCAAATACGATAACATAAAGCTTAACGGCAAAGTTTGTACCGTCATTGAATACAGGAAGCCACTGTGAAAGAAGTGGACTGCCTTCAGCCAATACGTTCTTGTAGTTATCTACTGTTACTGCAATCACAGCATAGTTATTTGCTGTTACAGCAGTAGGGTCATAAGCTTCAGCTGACAATTGAGCCTGAGCCAATGACTTAGGAACGTAAATTGAAATTGCATTGAAGAGGTCTTCTGCTACACCCTCTGTCTCAGCGAGACGAGAACGAAAACGCATAAACCTTTCTGCTACCGAGCCAACGTAGTTGAGATTCGTAGTAGTTTCTCCTTATACATTTTATTAAAGGTATGTATGGGTGTTATGCAAACAACCTCTACCCTGCATTGCAATAGTCCGCTATGCTTAGACTTCCTTATCATCTACGTACACCTTACCTTCGACCTTAAAGTTAATGCCTTCAAGTGGAAGCCAATTCATACGTATACATTCATCATAATACAATTTGAATCGTACGTCAAATGCAATCTGACTGTTCTTACCAAAGTAATTTATTTTTCTTGGAACGATTGGCATTGTGTACTCAAGCTTCTCAGCATTGCAGACACCTGCAAAAATCTTATGAACATCGTTACGTTTAATCAGGTGTCTAAGTGTCTTAGCCCATTTACTTGCGTCTTTTCCGATAAATCTCAGTAAAATCAAAGCTACACATTTCTGTCTGTTAACTGCATTGCCTGAGTCATCTGTTGTGTAGTCATCCTGAGTTAAGCTTCTATCTTCAGAAATCCAATACTCAATAAATGTGTCCTTATTGAGTTCTTCTTCCTTAAAAAGAGGATTCTCAAAATTACCCTGCATTGGCACAATGTATTTATATTTTGGCGAATTAAAATCCTGACTCAAAGCTCCTATGATTTCTTTCTTATCATTGTATACAGGGTCAATACCAAAGAAAATAAGATATAAAGCCTTTCTGAGATTATCAAAATCTACACCACTAAACCCGATTGTGTCCGCCATTTTCCATTTCCTCCTATCTTCACGAAGAGCTGTATATGTTTTATCAAGTCTCCCATAGCATAAAACAAAGGAGCTCTGTCGTAACCAACTCTGATACGTTCTTTCTCTGTTTCAGGAGACATCACGTGCTTCAAAGGGATTTCACCGTTCTCTAATGCTTTAATTATATCTTCTCTTATAATTTCAGCAAGATAGTTTCCTTTCTTTTCTTCCCATTCTCGCTTATACTCTTCCCATTCCTTAAGCTTCTCTGTCATTCCTCTGTTAACTTTACGTCGTCTGTCTATCTTTCCTGATTTTGTTAAAACTGCTCCTTCTGTAATATCCTCGGCATAAAATAAAAGCTCATCCTTAAGATTATTAAGCTCAACATCTACCTCTTCTTTTACCCAAGAATCTTGATATGTAGTGTTGAAATACTCATCTACAAAGAACTCTCCGTTATTAAATCTCTCACACAAAATCAGATAGAGACGTCTGTATGTAACATTAGCTCCACCATAAGTCTTACCTAACGGTGATATGTTGTTGTGTGTTGTAGAAGGGAACTTATAAGTTATCTGCCAATCAAAGTCTTCCGAAATGTCAGGAATGAGCTTTGCAGGCTTCTGTGTCCACTCTCCTTTTTCGTAACGTGGATTTCCAAACTTGTCATAACTGCTTGGTTTACTGTCTCTTTTATAAAACTTGGCTATATCATAACGCTCAGGCAGACGCATACGATAGGTGTTAATCCCTGTTTCGTGAGCGTCCGCTGAATCAAAATCATATACTTCTTCATTTATGAGTTCTGCGTTACTTGAATAGTCAAGTCTAGTCATAATTGTTTTGTCCTAAGTTTACATCTGTAAACGGTGTTTGTACATCTGAATTACCAACGAATGTTTCAAGGCTATAGCAATAGAATCCGCCCTCAAACTTCCAAGGGTAATCGCTTGTAATCCTGTACAGCTCTTCATCCATTTCTATGAAGTTGCCAACTTTAAGCTTTGTTCTCGTCCAAATAGTAGGAACATTTACATCCGCTTCTGTGTCGTTTTCACGAATAAGGTCTCCCTTCTTCACATACTGAAATACGCCTTTTATTTTACCTAACGGCTTTCTTTGTGAGTACGAAGCAACAGATTGAGCTTCCATAGAAAAGTAATCAAACATTCGAAACTGTTCAGAGAAGAAAGCTAATTGGTCTCCGTAAACGCCACTCATTAGAATCCCTCGTCTGCAATCTCTTCAGGAGAAGGAATGTCATCTACTACAGTTGGAAGCGTCTTTTCTTTTCTTTCCTTCTTCTCTTTCTTTCCTTTGTCTTCGTGCTTAGGCTCTTCCTTCTTCTCAAGGACTTTACCGTTCTGAAAATAAACTCTCTCTTTGAAAGAGTAAGCCTTTCCTTCAGCTACAAGCTTTTCAATTGTAGGTGCTAAGACCTCATTTGCTTCATAACAAACACAAGGTACAAAAACCTTGTTAGCAATTTTAACAGGTGTCTTTACGCTAAAAAACATTTCGTCCTCCTAGAATCCGTGACTTATATATAGATTTAATCTACCTGATGTCTTAATCATTAAGTAAGCTTTCGCTCCGAAAACATTACTTTTGAGAGCCTGAAGCAAGTCAGCATTGTTTACAGCTCCTGCTTTCTTTGAAGCTTCTCCAAACATAATTTTTGTACCGCCAATCTGCTTAGATTTAAGTGGTATTCCTCCCGTAGACATTACACCAAGAGTAACGTCAGGGAAGAGGTCAGCTATGTACCAAGCTACTAAAAGCCCGTAGCACAGCTGAGTCTTCAATACATACTCTTCTCTGCTGAGGTGAGACCAAAGTTCTCCTACTCCTGCAAAGAGAGTATATGTATCAGCTATGCAAGTGTCGAGGACAGTATTTTTACCTTCGCTGAGCAAATCAGGAAAGTTCTGTCCGTAGCGAGTACGAAACCACTCTCTTGTGATTGGCTCAGGTTTTCCACTTGTCGTTACTTCCATAATTAGAATCCTTCGTCTTCGTCAGCAGGTTTTGTTGCTTCACCCTTATCCTTTGTTAAGAGGGCTTCAAGCTGAGCTTTAAGGCTAGCATTTTCATCTGCAAGGTCTTTCATAGCCTTTGCGTCAGGATTTTCCTGTGCTTTTTCAAGCTCCTTGATTTTCTTCTTAAGCTCTTTATTTTCTTTGATTACTTCTTTTGCCTGTGGGTCAGGCTCACCTCTCGCTTCTGATTCATCAATAAGAGCAAGACCAAAGTCTTCGTCCTTGAAGTCTCTCATAAAAGCTTTGTTCTTCTTAAGAAGTTCATAATCTTCATCCTCTACAGCTGTAATACCTGTCATAGCTACGTTTCCTGTATCACGGAAAAGTCTGCGACGTTCAAGGATGATATTAAGTTTCTGACCGCCCTTCTCAATCTCATACGCACGTGCGTATCTGCCTGTGTTAGAAATGTATTTCATATTTTCCTCCTATGATAATACTTGTTTTAATTATAAAACCTAATAATAGTATCGTCAAGTTCATAAAATAAAAGCCCTAGATTTCTCTAGGGCTCTTGTATCAGGTGGTCTTACTATGCTGAAGCATATCCGAAGCCTGCGAGTACCTTTACAGTACCCTCAATTGGAGCAATTACGCCACCAATACGTTTGTACATTGTGTAGAGCATACCCTGTCTCTGCCACATAGCAGGAACGACATAGCTCTTGAGAAGTTCAGGGTGGATGATAAGTGAATCCTGTTCTCCCATAGCGTCCTTGATAGAAGGTACTGTGATGATAAAGTAATCATAGTGGTTAGGGTTGAATGGATTCTGTTCACCACCTGAGATTGAAGGGTTAAGCATTGTATCAGATACAATTGTATATTTAACCGAAATCAATCCACCGTCAAGTTCGTTAGTTACGTTAAAGTTGTCCTGAATAATCTTAAGCGGTGACTTAGGATTATATACGTCAGAGTATACAGTCTGTGTCAAAGCTTGGAATACGTACTCAGAACAGTTAATCTTAACTTCACGAGCCATATAGTGATTCTCACGGAGGAAGTTACCAATTTCAGTCTGCATAGCACGAACGATGTCACTACCACGAGTTGTTGAGGTAGTAGATGTAAAGAGGTCATAGATTGGTGTGCCTGCGTACTGTACTACAGCTCCTACATCTGTAAGACCGTCGATACCTGCTTCGTCTGAACCAAAGTAAAGTATAGCGTCCTGCATACGGTCAAGAACCATATAAGCATACTTTTCACGGTCAGCCTTAATCTGTCCTGTGATAAAGTTACCTGACTGCTTAGCCTTAATATCTTCCATTGTGTCAGATTCGTAATCAACCGAAATATTGAATACTTCGTCTACAATCTGTGAAGCTTCGTTAGATACAGGGTTAGAGTTGTTCTGCTTGAAGTTGCCACGAGCAACATTAGACAGCTTACCATAACCTTCAAAGCTTTCTTTGAACAGTCCTACAACGTCAGCCCAAGGGTTGTTGAAAGATTCAACGCTTACCAAGTTCTTAGCGTGTGAAGAAGCGAAAGGCTGTTTAACAATCTTTGTCAACCAACCAACGTTCCACATCTGAACAGATGTCTGTTCAAGCAGAGAGTCAGTTACACCAAAAGCTTTAGCTTCTTTTTCAGGAGCACGAGCAGAGATAACGTACTGTCTTGTTGCTGTATCAAAACCCATTACAGGAATAAGAGAATCCTGTACTTTCTTGTGAGCTTCAGCTTCTGTCATTCCTGACTTGATAGCTGAATCCATAGCCTTGTCGATGTACTTTTTAGTACCTGCTGAAGGCTCTTCATAACGAATTGCCTGCGTTGGCTGTACACCGATTGGAAGGGCTTCCTTCATACACTTAGAGTCAGATACGGCAATACCGAGACCTGCTCCTCTTACGTCGGCTGAAAGATGTCCTTTTTCAATGTGAATATCATTGATATGCTGTGCAATTGTAGGATAACGCTGTAAGATGTCGTTTTCCATTGCTGTTTTAAGCTTTGTATAGCTTACTTCTTTCTTTGAACCTAACATTCTTGTCTCCTTATGCCAAATAGATTGAAGGTGATATGTAAACAGTTACTGATTTGTCGTCAGGGTTGATTGTTACAATCTTTCCTACTACAACATCGTCATTGTCTACCAAATCTGAAGCTGTTGGAGCAAAGTAAACAGCACCGTTGCTTGCAGATACAACCATTACGTAGCCGAGAGTTGCGTTCTCAAGTACGTTTACCTTAGCTGAAGGAAGAGCAGAAGGTGAGCTTGCAACTACATAAGCGTGTTTATACTCTACGTAGCCTTCCTTAACGAGCATACCCTTCTGAAAGCTTGCAACTTCGTTGTTGATTGCAGGGTATCCTGACGCAATTGCAGGCTCACGAGCAACGATACCTGCGAACATAGGCACAGCATTGGAAACTGTTGGAGCTCCTGCATATACCTTGTTGTTTTTCTGATGAGCGTCGTAGAACACTCCGTCGCCAAATAAGACCTTACCTGCACTCTGTCCGTCAGGAGAAAGGAGTGCTGAGTAACCGATTGTGAACGAGTTCTCGTGGATTTTCTTCAAAATACCGTTGTCGGTAAATGTTCCTTTCCAAATAGCCCCGTTGTGCATTGACAGATTTTTACCATTCTGTTCCATATTTTTCTCCTATCTTTCAAGGAAGCTCAGGTAATCACGTCCTGAAGCACTTCCCATAGAATCCAATTCAGAACCTTCAACTGAAGGTTTAGCTTCTTTAAGTCCAAGACACTCTTTTACAGCGTCCTGAATGAAAGGCTTAAGCTCATCTTTGAGAGAGTCCTTGATTGCTTTGACGATTTCATCTTTTGCTACAAAAGCTGAATCCTTATTACAACCGTCTTTGTCCTCTTCGTCTTTAGAATCCTTGTTTTCTTCGTCCTCAGAGTCCTTATTTTCGTCCTCTTCGTCTTTAGAATCCTTGTTTTCTTCCTCAGAGTCCTTGTTAGTATCCTTGTCCTCTTCGTCAGCAGAATCTTTGTTTGCAACTTCGTCGCCTTTGTCTTCAGGTTTCTTTCCGAGCTTAGCAAAAGCTCTTGAGATTTCACTCAGACTATCTCCACGAATCTCAACCCACATAGAGTCAAGAGTAGTTGTGAGTTCTGCTTCCTCAGCAACAGCCATATCTTTGTTGCTAAAACAATCTTTAACAACATCCATAAGCTTGTCTTTGGCTTCACAATCCTTAAGGATTTTCATAGAATCCAAGACTCCTTTCATTTCCTTTGCGAGTTCTTCTTCGGTTGTTCCCTTACTGTTCTTGACAGCTTCGAGTACAGCTTTACCGAATGAAAAGTTTGAGTCATTGACTGCCTGCTTTCTACTCGCAAGGTAAGCAAAAATGCCTGTAAGCATAGGTTTTATACCCCCTTTCATAATACTATCAATTACAGCAACCTCAGAACCACCTCTACCTGCTCTTGTGATTGCCAAATGATTCACTTCTGTAATTTCATCTAAGATAATATCATATCCTACATCTTCAGGATTGTCTACAAAATGCTTTCTGCAAGTGTAGCCAACTGATACTTCCTTATTGCTGAGATAATAATTATATAGCTCATCTGTATAGAATGTAATGTTTGATTTAAGACCAATCTCACCTTCAGCTTCACCTTCCAAAGCAACTACTTCAATTTCTTTATCCAAAGTTCCGCCTGCGAGCTCTTTGAAGTTTTGTGGTGTTACCCAAACGTCAGGATGTTCTTCTGTTACAGGAAGAGACTTAAACTTGTCTTTAGCTTTTACAATGACGTTTGCAGGACGATATTCTCTGTACCATTCTTTTTCTACAGGAGGTTTATTATCCTCTGTAATAAAGCTTTCAAGCTCTGACTTGTGATAGAGCTGAATACCTGAACGACAGAGAATTACATCCTTTTGTGTGATAAATGGAGAAGCGTCCGAATCTTTTACATTAATTGTCTTAGCCATTTTAGAATGTAATATCTCCTGCTGAGTATCGTGCGTACGCAACATCGCTGATAGTTACGCCTGTAGCTTCTGCATAAGTAGCGTCTACCTTGCTCAAGCCTGTAGCTGACGGAACATAAGCCTTTACTGCTCCTTCTGATGAAGGTACTGCTGTAAGATATACAGCTTTCTCTGCTGAACCAAAGGCTACAAGACCTTTAATGACACCTGTTACTGTTACAGTGACTTTCTCCATACCGTCTTTACCTTCGGCAGGAGTAACTTCTACAGGCTGTGTGTACTCGCCTGCGTTTATTGTAACTGCGTGATTTTCTTCAAGGTCAGTCTCACCTCCTGAAGTAGCCTGTTTGAAAGTTTTACCTTTCAGGTCTTCAGGACAATCATAGCCTGTAGCTTTCAGAAGGTCTGAAAGTAACATACTGTTAGGAATTGTTGCACTCATTGTGTCCTCCTATATTTATTATAATAATACCTATTTAGTTACTTGTCAATTTAGATTAGTACTAAACACTCTTATTCTTATGCTTTGTAAGCTTCTCTGCTCGTTTAGCAGTACCACGAGTCTTCTCGTGCTGTTTCTGTTCAAGCCTTGAGTATCCGCTCTCTTTCTTATCACTCAGAGCTCTCTCACGAGCTTCTTCAGCAGGAGACCTGCCTTTAGTTGCTTTGTTTTCCTTGCTTGCAGGCTTCTTCTGTCCGCCTCTTCCGCCTGTAGCTACAGCTGTCTTCTGCATAGCTACGGATTCTTCTGTAGCCTGTGTCTGAGCCTGTGTCTGCTCAATGTTTGCTTTTGTCTGTTCGTTCTCAAGGTTAGTCTGTTTTTCAGTACGAGCGTCTACCTTATCCTGAATCTTCTTAAGCTTTTCAAGAATATCAGCAGATGTACGCATATCAACAGATACATTCTTATCAGCCATTTCAACTGCAATGTCTACAGGTACTTGAGAAGAAACAAGGTTGAAGATATTCTCTGAATGGAACTTACCAATCTGAGCTCTTTCCAAAGCATTAGCAATAACAGGTTGGTCAAAATGAATCTGTGTATAAGGAAGAGCTTCAATAATCTCTTTATCTGCTCCAAGAGCGTCGATTATCATAATCTTTGCAAGCTGTTTGAACTGTGGCTCAATATCTTTATGAATCATCTGAATAGATTCATTCTGCTTAAAGAGGTTACCCTGTGTATCATCACCCGAAGCAAAGTTACCTTTCTCTGAAGAGAAGAGTAATGGCTCAGGAAGAACAGCGTCAGAAGCGAAATCCTGTCTAAGCAGACGCATAAGTTCAGGAACTTGAGCAAAGTTTCTGTTAATACTCTTGATGTCTCCAAGCACGTCCATTGTGATAGGGTTATCAGGAGAAGCTTCACGTGTACGAATAGTAGCGTCATCTACTAATCCGTCCAAAGCATTAGCTCCCTCTGTAGCCAATACTCCGTCTATGTTAACTGTACGTGCAAGTATAGACATCTGCTGTATCATAAGAGGTAAGCTCTGAATAGCTACCTTATAATTCATACCTGACTGAAGGTATCCGCATAAGTCTGAGATACCCCAACCCTGATTCAGTACCTGTCCCCAATACCCTGCCTGCTTTGCAGGTACTACACGTGCCGTACGTCCGTGATATACGTCAGCTCCTAAGAATGGAACTGTATATACGTCAGGACGTAAAAAGTCTTTCTGTGTAGGGTTATATGGAGGTATGATAAATGTATTCCAACGGTCAAGCTGTACAAAATAATCTATACAGTCCTTTCCAAGTACGCCTGTTTTAAGCAAAGCTTCAAGGTTAAGTCTCAATGTAAGAGGATTATCTTTCTTGAACATCGGGAAGGTAAGTTCGCCACCGTATACCAATGCTGTTAAAGTAGACTCAGCAAGAATACTCTTAAAGTTATGTCGGCACTCGGCACGCTCGTTCACCTTATCCATTTGCTCCTGCTTTAAATGCTTATTCTCGATAACACAACCATTAAGCAGAATTGATTTTGATTTCTTGTTGATTACTGTCTCAAAAATACCTTTCTGAGAATAGATAGCGTTTGCTTCCCAAGGAGAGATATAAACGTTAGGTAAGGCTAGATTAGCTCTCGCAGGGTCAGCGAGCGTATTGTTGTTCCACCTTCCATTAATTATGGAATCCCTCATCGCTGTCTGATGAAGCTCCTCAGCCTTTACACCTTTCTTGGTAAGTATACAGTCCATAACAGCTCCAATATTTTCTTTGGCTCTGTTCGAAACAGTTTTCAAAGAATCAAGCTGTATGCTACATTTTGTTGCGTACGCAACAGTATCTTCGTGAATCGACTTTTCTACAAGCTCCTGAGCTTCACTAAGAGCTGACAAGTTCATTCCTTTGAACTTACTAGAATCTGTAACAGCAATCTTACCATTAGCATAATGTTTAACGGACATTCCTGAACTGTTAAGAATCTTTCTTAATTCTTTAAAATCTGTCACTTTTCTACTCCTTTACAGTATTCGGTGCTTGCTTTAATGATATACCCTTAAGCATTGTCGGGTCAAGTGTTCTTGAGTGTACTTCCAACTCTACAGCTTCAGCTCCTCTAGCTCTTCGTGCTTCATAAAGACGCTCAAGCGTAACACGATACAGAGGTTTAAGCTCCCTCTTCCAAGAAAGAAGATAATGAACTACATAACCGAGACAGTCTCCTTTATGGTCAGGAGCTCCCTTATTGCCTTTACTAGGCTGTCCTGTTCTTGGGTCTTTCTGCCAAGTCATAAGTGTTGTTTCCAAATCCTTACACATAGGACATATAAATAGATGTTCTGCAACGAAAAGCTTATTACAAGCAAAGTTACGGTCACCAACGAGAGGATTGCACGAACGATAAGCTATTTTAATCCCGAAAGTATGGAGCTCTTTCTTAAACTCAACGAAATGCTCTTTATATGTCATATCAGGTATCCAAAGAATATAATTTTCAGGAAAATCATATCTAAATACCTCAGGAGCTCGTCTTATATCAGGAAACTCATAATCTTTAATTGCAATTATAGCCTGATTAATAATACAGAAAGCTACAGCGTTATTACCAAAGCTGTTGAAGTCTTGTCCAATGTAAATCGGAAGCTTGTTGTCTCTTGCATATTCATACAAGTCAGAATCAAGCTTATTCTTATCAGGATTATAGTCAGGAAATATGAGTCCTGAATCAATGGATACAAACTTACCTTCTAGCAGACAATCACGTTCCTTCTCGTTATAGATAGAATACATATTATCTACGTAATCCTTAGGTAGATATATGTTATCTCTCGTACGTGCCCTCATAAGTACGTAACCTATGCCTGACTTCTTGAAGTGCATTACAGTTTGATATGTACCTTTCAATCCCTGAGAAGAAGTTGTGTAAACCATAAATGGTGTTCTGAATCCGTCTATCTGCTGACGACAACGGTCATTTATAGATTTTACTACAGCCATAGCTGTCTGAGTATCAAGCTCGTCCAACTCGTCTGTGTATGAAGCACATACTGAGAAACCGTAGATATTTGATTCATCTTCGTCAGGGATAAGCAGTAACTCTACATTGCCTACTGTAATAATGTTATGAGCCTTGTCATATACATATTCTGAGTTAGTCTCTTTTAAGTCCTGCTCCAAAAGACCTGTAAGTGTCTTTTTCATAAAGGTAAGGTTTTTAGAAGCAATCAGAATCTTCGGATTATGTCCTTCTAAATCCTTCTTACCTAATACCTGCTTGATTGTATATTCAATAGCTTTACATAAAGCTGATGTCTTACCTGAAGCGTATCCTGCTACTAGAAAGAAAAAGTTTATCTCAGGAAACCTTGAAGGTGCTTGTACAAGCTGACCTTGGTGCGGTAAGAGCTTAACTAGCGTTGCCATTCTCTTTCTCCTCTTTCTCTTTCAATCTCTGCTTAGCGTCTGCCTTAAGACGAGCTTCAAATGAATCAGTATCGTCACTTACTCCGAAGTCAGCTCCAATCTCTCTTGAGTTACCTCCGTGATTAACTTCAACTGTCTCAAGTGATTCAAAGTCTTCTCGGCTCATAGCTACGAAAGCTACGTTAAGAGCGTTACTTTCGTCCTTTGTGATATTAATATCTTCAAGCAAAAGTTTCTGCTTCATTTCCAAAGCTTTCAACACAGTGCCTGACATATCTGTGCCTTTCTCTGAGTGATTGTATGTTTCAGCTAATACCTTGTCCAATGTATTAAGTTGGTCTACGAAAAGTCCTGCTTTAATAGCTTTAGTTTCTGCTATATATTCAGGGTCTTCAAGCATACGTATACGTACATCTTTAGGTACTTTGCATATGTCCATAGCCAATGAGTCTTTGTAAATGATACGGTATTGTTGAATTACTTCAGCACGTAATTCTTCGTACGATTTTTCTGCCATTGTTTCCCTCTAGTGCCAATTATATTATATGTGTTTACAGAAGTCAAACCTTGATGTATTATTAAATACAAAGAGACTCCTCAATCTGCCATTGATGTTATTCTCTTTTCCTTCGTTGGGGCTTTCAGAAATGAGAGCCCCTTTTTATTTTTAGGGGTATGCCTTTGCAGGAAAAGGGGGTGGTGGGGTAGGTGGGGTCTTTGAAAGGAGTACAGGGGTGGTGCTCGCTGATAATGAAAATGATAAAAATGATAAAAAAGGTTTTTATACTAAGCTTGGTTTAGAATGTGAAAAATGCGATTTTGTGTGAAGGAAAGGGTATCAATCCCGTTACCTCCCCTGAAGAGTAAAAAATCTGACAGACCGTTTCACGTGAAACACTTGTCCTACCTGCCATAACTAACGGTCGATAGCCTGTAAACTAATGACCGTTAGTTAGTCACCTTAAAATTTCATTATGTAAGTTTTAATGTTTCCCGATTTCGTGCACTTGAAGTATTTAATATCTTTCATATTATCATTGTCACTAATTAAGTGTGCAACACTCAGGACACCTACAGTAAAATAATAACTATCATCACTTTTATTGTAATAATAAACACCTTCAAGTGTTTTCTTTTTGTCCATAGCACAATCAATTATATTGTGTCTGATTTGTGTTTCATTGAATTTCATAATTCATAACCTCCAAAAAATGATTTAATTTATAATATAAATATAGCGAATAAAACGGGCTTATGGTATAGGGGAAATCCCCTATATTTCAGAATATAACAAAATATTATATTTACGTTATTCAGGAATAAGAAACGCCTGTTATCTCAAAAAGAGTAACAAAAAGAGTAAGTTTAATTTTATATTTAATTTGTAGCCACGCAAAACAAAATGAAAAAAGATAAATTGTATACAATTTAGTTGTTTTCGATTTGAATGAACACCATATAATTTTACTATATTTAATTGTCATCTTATCCCGTTAGTCCTGTATAACATAAATACTATACAAATAAAGCGTAACAAAACTACTATACATTTGAAATAGTGTTGAAATCTTGAAAAGTTTCTGAAAATCTCAAAAAATCGAATAGAAAATCGTACTTACTAGAAAAATGACTAAAAAACGTTTTACTTACTTTTTTATATACTACAGAAAACAAAAAGAGTCATAAAACTAGTAAGTAAAAAACAGCAATTCAAAATTGAAAAAATATAGATTTATACAATTTTTGAATAGATTTGTTATACTATAAACTATTGCGTCGTGCTATTCTTAAATCATCAAGCGACGCATTGAGCGACACAAAATTAAATCATATAAGGAGATTTGAAGATATGACAAAACAAGAGTTTACAAACAAGATTAAAGCAGTTGCTGAAGGTTTGACAGATTATGAAAAGAAAGTAGTAGACTACTTTGCATTTAATTATCAGACTTTGTACGAAAACTGTTGCGACAATGCGAATTTCGTTTCTATTGACGAAGTTGAGACAAGCGAAAAAATCAGCAAAAAAGTATTACGTGGCGTTTTCTCTTCTATGATTAAGAAAGGTTTAATTTGTGACGGTGAAGGTAACGGCGTAGACGATGACGTTTTTACCTCGAATATCGGGGAATTGCTGTTTATTTCTACCTGAATGATAAAACTGATTTTGACTCAATGACTGAAGAACAGATAAATAAGTTTTATTTCTAGTTAGGGGATTTCCCTTATAGTAAATCTATAGGGGAATATATAAAATAAACATAGACACAATAACAGGAGGTGTATTATGTATACAACAAAATTAAACAAGACAACACAGAAGGCACAAGCATTTATTAATGCTTATTTTGGAAGTCACTATTTCTCTGTTCGTGACTGTTATTCTACTAGAACGTACACAAAGGAAAGTATTGAAAACAAAATCAAGGAACGTATGAGAAACGAAGGTTTAATTGACTACAGGGTAATTTCTTATAATACTTTCCATTTTACTTGCGGATATATGGACAAGTCACAAAATATTTTGTACGTGGAAACACACGCAAATATTTTCGAAATTGATTTACGTGATTAAAACAATTTTTCCCCTTCTGTAATGGGAGGGGAAAATAGTTTAAGAGATTAAATACTATGGATTTATTTATCATTCAACGTATTAAAGGCGTTGCACAGATAGGGAAAGAATACCACAATATAACACTTGAGACAGTAAAAACAATTGTTTCTAATATGTTATCAAATTATGATAATTTCATATGTACAGCACAGAGCAAAGAGGAAGCAAATAAAACTTGTTTCAAGCTGAATGGATTCTAACTATCCCTGTTATAGATAGGCAAAATCCCCGATAGATAAATTATCAGGATTTTATATAATAAACTTATATTCAATTTTTGGAGGTTATTTTATGAATAAAGCAAAGTTTAATTATAAGGGAAACAATTATACTATTCTCTTCTTACCTTGTGGAAATATGGCAAGTGTAACAAAGAATAACGAAGGTACAAGAGATATTAAGTTTGACAATAAACTAACTGTAAAGAGATTTCTAAACGGGCTTGAGAAAATCAAGTTTTAATATCAGGAGATTAAACACTATGAAAACATTACTTATATACAAAATCAATTTTTCGTCAAGAGACTCAATTGAGACAACTTTAATATATCGTTATGGAAATACAAAGGACTTGTACGATAACTGTAAAAACAGTTATTACAGCACAGGACAGAAAATACTTGAGTACGAAACAGTAGATTATAATGAACTTGAAAAGCGTATTTTATCGGGAAAAGTTGCACTGTTTCCGATTTCAAAGAACACAGATACATTTTTAATCTGTAATCATAACAGACTTGGAATTATCCCTGTTATGACACCCGTAAAATACTATAAAGAGTTTAAAAGCATTTTTGAAAAGAATAATTTATAATAGGTATTTTCCCCTATGGTAAAAATTATCAAAGGGGATATAATAAAAGCATAAATCAATTTTTGGAGGTTTAGTTATGGCAAAGGCTAAAGTAACTAGAAAATGGATAAGAGATAACTACTACTGTTGTAGTGTAGGTTATTGTGATTTACAGAACTTACTGCATTATCAGTCAGCAAGTTACTACACTTGTGGGGTTTACGGTTGGAATATGGACGTTTACACGTTCGGGGACTATGCTATAACCACAGGTTATAGAGGAATGATAGACAATGTAACAAAAGACTATTATTCCCTGATTCGTGAGTACGACAATAAGGCAAGAGAACTATTGAAAGAACAGTGGAACAGACCACACGACGAATTGAAGACAGAAGTCAATAATCTTCTTAAAGAGTTTTTACAAAAGGTTTTTGATACAAAGGATTCTAACAGATTCTATATTTATTAGGGAAAATCCCCGATAGATAAATTATCAGGGAGACAGTAAAATAGAACTATAAGCAATTTATGGAGGTAATTAAAATGAAAGGAATTATCAGAAAGGGGAGTAAAGCAGAAAAGAGACTTCGAGCTGTCTCTGAGGATTTACAGGAGAAAATCAACTCAGGTAAAATCGGTAGTATGTCACCTATGGATATATCGGCTATCTGTTACGTGGCGAAAAAACTTGTGGTTTTTGGTGTAACAAGTACCTTTATTACTAAAGTTGCGGACTATTACAAGAGTTTTGGATTTACTGTTACAAAAGAGTTTGACAACATACAGTTTGTCATTGTTGCATAGGAGGAAGTTTATGGCTAAAGATAAACAAAGAATTGTGTACAATGAAAAACTCATTCAGGCTATAAAGAAATACATTCTTGAAGATGAGGACAAAGAAGAAGTTGTAAATGAACTCAAGCGTTATAAATCTGAGTTCAGGTACTGCATAGGGTACAATTGGTATGCTTACGGCAACATCTTGCCTTATTACTCACAGATTCGGGACTTCTATGAAAAGAATGGAATTGAAGCAAGTGAAAATGACAATATATTACAGAAGCATTTTGAAAAGCATATTCAAAGAGCTATTGATGAGATTCTGAAAGAAAACAGTTAGGTAAAATCCCCGATAGACGAAAATCTATCAGGGGAGTAGAATAAAAGCATAAACAATATTTGGAGGTTTAGTTATGGAAAGAAAGACTTACACAATCTTTGATTCGTACGATACATATTCGGACGAAAGGAAAAAAGAAGCAAAGGAAAATATTATCGAAAATGCTTTTTTCGATTCAGATGAAGACGATTGTATCACTGTTACTGATAACTTTGGTAAAGAAGTGAAGGTAACACGTGAAGAGTACGAAAAGACTATCACCGATGACCGTGTAACCGATGAGTGCTGTTTTCTTGAACAGGCTTGGTTTGAAGATGAAAGGAGTGAACTCAAGCGTGTCTCTGAAGGTGAGGTATTGGCTATTGCGTCGCTTGGCTTGTGGAATGGTAGACGTTACGGCTATAAGAAAGTTCAGTCTCTTGAAAACATTTTGTACTCAGATTGTGACTATGAAAGAGTTTTCGTTGATTCTAACGGGGATATTAGAAAAGAGGAAAGTCATCACGACGGAAACAATTCTATCCTGTACAGATATTGGAAAGAAGGCTTGAGTGAAGAGCAGAAGGAAAACTTTCTGAATAAGATTTACTACGGAAAGTGTTCACAAAAAGATATTACACGTTACACACGTAAAGCAGGCTTGGGAATTGCTCAGGCGTTCGGGTGGAAAGTAAGAGGGCTTAAAAGACTTACGATTCACGTAGCGTAAAGATAGGTAAAATACCTGATAGACGATAGAGTCTATCAGGCGTAAAATAAAAGCATAATCCATATGAGGAGGAAAACATTATGGAAAGAAAAATTTTGACTTCACAGAAGGAAGTAGTAAAGAACAGCTTGAAAGAGGACGGTTTCAACTTCAGTGGAGTAGACGTAGTAAAGTATCTTGGAGATATTTCAGCAGAGACTTATTGTGCTCTTATTGGACTTGACTACCACACGGTAGCTAAGCTTGGAGACATCACTTACAGTATTTCATACCTGAAAGAGAATGAACTTTTCTTACTCTTGTGCGAGACTTACGTTGATTCAGTTAAGAACGATAAACTTTCTGTTATCTTGGAAGATACAGAAGATTATCTTGAAATGTTCAAAACAGAAGATAAGGCTCAGTGCTTACCTTCAAATTGGAAAGAACTGATTACTGACGAGCAGTTACACGACATTTTACAGGAGCGTAATATTCAGACAATCGAGTGTTTGAACGATGATGACGTTCCTGATGAAATGAAGGAAAGAATTGCTAGAGATTGGTGCGAAAACAACTCAGATGAAATTAAGGACTACTTGGATGAAACAGACAAGATGATAATTGCGTACAATTATATTGAGGAAAATCCTTCTGATTCAGGAAGTGAGGTTGCTAAGCACATTGGTGATTATGACGCTAAGGACTTGATTAAAGAATTGGTAGACAATCTCTAAACAGGAGTGAACGATGAACTCAGTAATTTTATACGGACACTTTGCGGACGTCAGAGCTTCAACTAACGGAAGTGTAGAAGTAAAAGCAGACTTTTCTTGGAAGTCATTAGACGGAAGTTACTCAGCAACATTCGTTACTGTAGATGACGCTTGGATAGAAGTAAGAGTAGCAACATCTTCTTTTGAAGAGTTTGAAAAGCGGATAAAACAAAATCCCTTCTGTAAAATTGAGGGTAAACTTCGTACAGAAGTTGGACTTGGTAGCGGAATTGTGAGAAATTACGTTTGGTTAGAATAGGGAAAATACCCTATAGACAATCTATACTAAGTGTGGTATGATAAAGGTATAAACAGTTTACGGAGGTAAATACTATGGCAAACAAAAAGAAAGAAGTTGGAACTTCAGTTGAATTGTACGCTAAGGTACAGACAGTTATTGATGAACTTGATAAAGAGTTTTTCAGTGGAAAGGGAAAGCAGAAAATCCCTCAGGTTGTATTTGCAATAAACAATCGTTGCAAGAGTTGTGTAGTTGCTTACGTTCAAGCCGACGCTCTGTACGATAAGAGTACAGACAAGAAATTGCAGTATCTTGCAATCAATCCTGATTATCTTAATAGAGATATTGGAGAAATTGTAAGCACAATCTGTCACGAACTGTGTCACGTTTACGAAAACGCCTTTATTCATATCCCACGTGGAGGCTATCACGACAAGCAGTGGGCTGATTTGATGAGAGATTGTGGACTCGAGCCTGTTTACCTGAATAAGAGTAAGACAGCAGTAAACCACAAAGTTATTAAAGACGGAGCGTTCGAAGCTTACGTGAAGAAGTTTGAAGAAAAACACGGTAAGGACTTTTTCAACATTGTTTCGTACTCATCAGAAGTTCAGAAGAAAGTACGTAAAGAACTTGGAATTAAGGACGATGAGGATGACGGTGAGCCTAAAGCGGACAATGCGGACAAGCCTGTAAAGAAGTACAATCGTAACAAGATTAAGTACGTTTGTACTTGTTGCGGTCTTAAAGTTTGGGGCAAGAGCGGACTTTCAATTCACTGTAACGAATGTGACTGTGACTTGGAAGAAGAGGAGGAGTAAAATGAAAAGAAGAAAAATGTATTGGAATAGGGTAAAAATGACGGAAGACGAACTTGCCCTTGGTATGTGGATTTACGTTTATCTGTTCATTTATAACTTCAAGCCCACACCTATAAACAGGGAAACAGCACCTTCTATTTCTGAGTTGAAGTTTGATTACTTGAGAGCTCACGGCTTTAGTCCTGCTAATTGGAACAACGCCTGTTTGCTGTGTCAGCGGTATGAGAAAGAAGCTTGTGTAAACTGTCCTCTTTCTGAGGACGGACTTGACTGTGGTGAAGGCTCAGCTTGGTACAGAGCAACACTATATGCAAGTAACCCTAACGAAAACGTCAGGGAAGACGTATTGGACGCTGTAAAATACATCATCAAGGTTATGTTTGAAGAGGTGAAGAAAGATGAAATTGAAGTGGGTAAAGAAGAGAAACGGTAAGTGGGTAAGACGGTGGACACTTGAAGAGGGTGAGCTTGTAACCCTGATAGTTTTAGTGCTTGCACTGAATTACTTTATGATAAGATTGATTATCGGGAAGGTATAAGATGACAAAGAAAGATATGTATAAGGAAAACCCTAACTCGAATGAACTTAAAATGTACGTGAACGGGGAGACAGCAATTAAGCCTTATGGCTACTTGCGAAACGGCTTGCTTCACGTTCGCTACACAGTAGACAGAGCTATTGAGCTTACACCTACTGAAGTTGCAAAGCTGAAGGTGGATATGACAAGCGGAGACAAACAGGCTGTACTTCTGAAAGCTTGGAACTTTTTTGAAGCTTGTGTCAATAAACCTATCATTCAGGACGGTATTGCTGAAATTGACAAACGCATAAAGGAGAGCAAAGAAAATGGACGAAAGAATTAAAGCAGTAGACTTCAATGAAAAAGAGCACACGTATTGGTATCAGGGGAAGGCTCTTCACGGAGTTACAGGAGCAATAGGAAAAATGCTCGGTAAGAACTTTCCTGAAGGAATAGCTTCAATTGAACTTGGTACGATTTACGGAAGCGACGTTCACTCTGAAGTTGAACACTACTTTAATGACGGACGTAAGGATTTGTCTTCTAAAGGAGCTGAGTGGGTAGTTCAAACAGTAAAGGCTTGGAACAAGGGAATTGAAGCAGACAAGGTAGAGTCCATTGAAAGTGAAGTTATGGTAAGTGACTTTATCGGAACAGCAAGTAAGGTAGACTTGGTTATCAGAACATTTGAAGGAAATGTTGTGCTGTTCGATATTAAGACAACTACTAACTTTGACCGTGAATACTGCTCTCTTCAGCTTTCTGTATACAAAAGACTTTACGAAGCGAATTATGGCGGAAACGTTGTAGGAATGTTTGTACTTGGTACAAAAAGTCAAAGAGCTTTCAGGATTCTTGAAAAGCCTTCAACTAAGGTAGACAAGATTCTGAATATGAATAAAGGAGTTACAGGATGATGTTGTATGACGCTTATCAGGCGAGAACTAATGCTCTTACTAGAAACAAAAATGTGAAGGAAATGATTGACCATATCAGCAGTTGTATCGCTGAGTGTGTAGCTGAAGGGATGTTTAAGACGCACACAATCATCATTACTGTAACGCTGAAGGAAGAGGAGTGGACGTTTATCAAGAAGAACTTTGAAGCTCGTGGGTATAACGTCAGTTACAGAAAAGAAAGCGACAATAAAATCTATTTGGATATAGATTGGACTTAGGAAGAAAGGAATGGCTAAGGAGGCATAAATTGTTAGTACGAAACAAATGGAATAAGAAGAACTATGAGGTGTTGGAAATAAAGGACGGTAAAGTCACTCTGAAAAGAACAGACGGAAGTACGTTCACAATTGCTGAGAAAGAATATCTTGCAAATTATATTAAAAATAATGCTTGACATTCTAAACTCGGTGTAGTATAGTTAAAGTATAGACCATATGAGGAGGTAATGAATATGGCAAATAAGAAGGAAACAAAGAAAATGACAGAAGAAGTTGAAATTGTGGTAGCAGAAGTGAAAGATATTGACTTCGATGATTTGAAACTTGAGCTCGAAAAGCCTGTCCTGAATAAGGATAAGAATATCACAATCGGAGGAAATTGGGACAATCTCAAAGAAAACATTCAGAAGGTTGTAGATAAGTACAAGGGAACACAGTTGACAGAGGATAATGTAGAGTACGTTAAAACTCTCAAGAAACAGTTTGTATCTCTCAGAACAGGAGTTGAGCTTGATTTCAAGAACTACAAGACTGCCTATCTTGACCCTGCGGAGTCTCTTCTCAAAGCAGTAAAGGAAGAACTTCTTGCTGTTATTAATCAGGGTGAGAGTGCTCTTGGAGCTCAGCTTGATGAGTACGACCAAAGACGCAAAGATGAGCTTACAATCATCCTCAAAGAGTACGTTGAAGAAGCTGTAGAAAAGTATGAACTTCGTGAAGAGTACGCAACACAGATTCAGCTCAAGAAGAACTACTACAATAAGACAGCGAAGGAAGAAGAGACAATTACAGACATTGACGCTCAGGCAAAGGAGCTCAGTGTTAAGCAGAGGGACTACGATAACGGTGTAGTACTCATCAAAATGGAGTGTGAAGATTCAGAATTGCTTCCTGATTCTTACATCCGTGAGCTTTCTTATCACAGTGCTTCTGAAATCATTATGGAAATCAAACAGGACAAGAAGGCTCGTGCTGAAATGCTGAAGAAAGCTGAAGAAGGCGAGAAAGTTGTTATAGGTGAGAGTCCTGATTCAGAGCTTGCTAAGCAGATTGAAAAAGCTTCAGCTGTTCCTGAAGATGAAGAACGCACTCGTGTGCTCAGAGTTACATACAAGAAAAGTCAGGCTAAGCTTATGGCTAGCTTCTTCAAAGAAAATAACATCAAGTTTGAGTTCATTAACGTGGACTTCTAAACTTCAGGCAAACAAGGGGAAACAAGCCCCTCTTATGAGGGGTTAAGTTAAGGAAAGGAGGTGTGTTATGGATTGTCTCAGAAACTTTCTCAATCAGATGTGGGTTAAAGTAAGCTGTGTTATAATGTGGGTTATTGCTACAGCTGTTCTTCTGTACGACGGAGTAACTGTAGGAGAACTTACAGACACAGCAAAACTCATCGTGGGATTGGGATTAGCTTTGTCTCTCCTGATTGCAGGCTTGCGAAAGCTTCTTCAGAAGAAAGACACAGCAGATAAGTAAATACTTTCTCTCTGTAGAAATCATTAGACTACAGAGAGGAGGATATGGTGAGGTAGCTCAGTTGGTATAGAGCTTTGCGGTATAAAGGGATAAGCCGATGAATACCCTTGGTCAGTGGTTCAAATCCACTCCTCACCTAAAGGAGTCAAAGTTGTATGTAAACATAGACTGCCTGTAATAAAAATTGGAACATACCGTCCTTCTTGTAAGGGATTAGTGCTACGTAAACGTGTAACTCTCTGTACCTTTCAGAGTATTGGGGTGGTATCCGTTGATATAGGCGAAGGGTATCACTGAGGCTACACTTAATTGTATGTAGCTACCTGTCAGTTATTCACAGGACAGAGGTGATTTATTCGGTACAAATCCGAAGGCTGACGTATTAGCCTAACTTAGTTGCAAACTAAGTTATGAGAAATCAAAGGTTCGTTTGATAGTTTGTGTTTCCTTGTCGGACAAAGCTTGAAGCAATCACCGTTGGCTAAGACGGATAGAGGGCGGTAAAGAGGGCAGACGAAAAATCAAAAAGCAGATTCAGCTTTCTTGCTAAAATAGAAAGTTAGTGGCAGGGGTACTCAACCTAAGGTCTAGTCAGCTTTAGGTGGCTACTAAAGGGGTACGTGGAGCTAGGATAATACGAAATGGTGGGACTCCCATTAAGCGAACGCCTAGCAGAACAGAGTAACGCACGAAGTGACTAGAAGGTTACACCTGAAGTGTATTAAATTACCTATGATATCGGTCAGCCTTCTTTATGGTGGAGTAGAGATAAGTTGCTCTATACTAGTTAAGGAGCAGAAGGTTAGTCGGACGTGTGTCTAGTCGTGAGGCTAGCTTAATCTTTCCGAGCGTAGGTGTGGGTTCAATTCCCACCTCCACCAAAAGAGCTATGGCTTTGAAACTCTTTAACCAAAAAGATAAGCTGAGGAACGACCTTCCTCTGTCAAGGGTTAGGGCACGCTTGACTAAAGCGAAGTACAAGCAGAGCAGAGAGAAGTCTCTCACAGAACGGTGGTACGCCTGTGAGAGCAACCCTCTCGTTACAATCTATGGAGGTAAATATGAATAATTTATTAGCTTTAACTTATTGTTTTATGTTAGCTTGTACACCATATGAAGGCATTGGATTAGGTGAGACACGTGAGTCTTACGAGAAAGCTACTCACGTACAGTATGAGCTTGGATTGGATATTGCAGAGCATTTCCATTTGTATACAGGAGAAGAGACAAGACAAGTTCCTCACGGTAGTCTATTTAATTGGCGACCATACAATCAGGCTTACTATGTAGGAGCAGAAGCACACTATGATTTCTCTGAAGCTCTTAAACTTAAAGCAGGCGTTGTGCACAGATGTGAACACCCTACAGCTTGTTGGGGAGAAAAGCTAAGCAGTTATGACAGAGGTTACACAGAATTTTACCTGAATGTTTCAGGCAAAATTAAGCTAAGATAGGTAAAACACCCGATAGATTCTTTTCTGTCTAGCAGTATAATAAAACTATAACAGTTTACGGAGGTAAAGATTATGAGTAGATGTTATGAAACAAGTGACACACATTACTGTACTCTTACAGTTGACGGTATTACAGCAGAAGTTTGTGTAAGAACTAGAGGTTGGTATTCAGAGGGAGATTCTTGGGGTTACGGCTGTGAGCCACCTGACGGAGCAGAGGAAATTACAGATGTTGAGTACGAAGCAGTGTATGATGAAACTAGCGAAGAGGAATATGAGGTCGAGCTTACTGAAGAACTTAAAGAAAAGTTTTTGAAAAAGCTTGAAACAGGAAAATATTTTTAATGCTTGACAAATTACACCGAGTATATTATATTGGAAGTAACCCTCGTATGAGGGTATTAAATACAACGTGAGTTAGTTGCTCACAGAAGGAGAAAAACCTATGTCGAACGAAGTAAAGAATCAGACAGAAGGAAAAGAAATCGCTGAGGTAAGTGATGATGAGTTGGCTCTTCTCTTGGAAGAGGGTAAGAAACATCAGGAAGCCGAAAACGCAGGAGACGGAGTAAAGGCAGATTACATCCTTCTCGCAAAATCAGGCACAAAGGCTCTCAAAAAATCACAGACAGATTTGTACATCGAAGGTCTCAAGATTGGTGACTTCTTCTTGCAGAAAGAGAAGAAAGTCCTTGGAAACAAGCTTCGTGTAGTACCTCTTGCTTTCATCACACTCTATCAGGAAAAGACAGATGACACAAAGGATTCTGATTTCCACGGAGTATGGAACAAGGAGCAGGCTGAAAAGCTTCCTCTCGTTGAAGGCTCTTACTACAACCGCCTGTGCCCTAACAGTCATATTCTTATGCCTGTAAATTGGGTTATGGTCGAAGTACTCGGACATCCTGAGATTGAAAACGCTGTAATTGCATACAAGAAAACAGGAAGCCGTATTTGGAGAAAGTGGAAGGAAGACGCTAAACCACGTTCAGGCACTTGTGCTACACTCATCTATGAAATCTCAGAACTTGAGTGTGAAAACACAGACAACAGTTGGACAGACATCGGTTTTGAGTATGTTGGTAACCTTCTTGAAGAAGACAAGAACTTAGCTTTCAAGTGTCTCAAGAAGTCAAACGCTATTCGTGATTCTTACGAAAAGCACACACTCATTGCAGACCACTCTGAAACATCAACAGCGTCAGCTCCTAAGGCTCTTCCTCAGGTTGAAGACGTATCAGATGTTGAAGACTCGACAGATGATGACGACAGTGGTTTCTAATCCTGAAAGTTAATTAATCAGTTGGTTAATACCCTGAGTGAACTAGTCACTCACTCAGGGTATTTTTATCGGTAGAGGTGCAGATAATGATTAACAATGTAGATTCACTTAAGTTTACTCAGATATTTAAGGGCAAATCTAACACTTATGTTCGTAATGAACTACCTAAAGAAAAGCCTGAAGCAGGTAAGAAAATCAAAACAATCATCACTAACAACGAAGGTAAGGTAGATAAAGACCTTTTATTTCATCACTTGAACGGAGACTTCGGAGTTGGTGTTTGTCCTGTAAACGCAGAAGGTAAATGCTTCTTTGGGGTAATTGATATTGATTATTACAAATCTAAAATCAGAAAAGTACTTCAGTTTATAAAAGAGTATCAGCTTCCATTACTTCCGTTCAGAAGTAAGAGTGGAGGACTTCACGTATATCTGATACTCTCGAAAGCAGTCTCAGCTAAACATATGCGTGAGATACTTAATCAAATTGTATATTATTTATCTCTTGATTTGCTTTATGGTAAAGCAAAGGTAGAGATATTTCCTAAACAGGAGAAAGCAGAAGGTTTCGGCTCTTCTGTTACATTACCTTATTTTAATGCTGAAAAACCATATACATACCTCTTGGACTTGGACAGTAACCCTGTTCCCTTCTCTGAAGCTTTGGATTACATTCAGCATAGATTTACTTCAATAGAAGCTGTTAAAGAAGCGTTAGACAATCTTCCTTATAATGACGCTCCTCCTTGTATACAGCGTATCCTGATTTCTGAAGAAGTTGGTGGAGAGGATACAGGAAGAAACAATTTCTTGTACTCATTCGCTGTCTATGCTAAGAAGAAGTATGGGAACGGCTTTGAGGATTATGTAAAAGAAATCAACGAGAAGTTTGAATGTCCTCTTGAGGACAATGTAGTTGAACAGACCTGTACCTCAGTTCGTGAGCACGAGTATGTTTATAAGTGTAAGGATATTCCTTGTAACTCTTTCTGTGATAAACCAACTTGCCGTAAAAGAGAGTTTGGGCTTGGTAGAGATAAAGGACATTTCACAGGAATTGATTACGGTCAGCTGTTCCGTTACAAAAGTGCAGAGCCTTATTACATTTGGAAGCTTCGCTTACAAGGTCAAGAAGCTTGGGTAGACGTCATCTTTAAGGATGAGGGCTATCTTCTTGACCAAAAGAACTTTGCTAAGATGTGTGTAAGATACCTCAATCAAGCTCCTATGCAGGTTTCAAATAATGATTGGTATGCAATTCTTAACTCTGTTCTTCCTAACGTTCAGGACGTAGAAGTTAAACAGGAAAGTGATACTTCTGCTTTGTCAATGGTTAAGTTTGCATTTATTAAGTACCTTGCAAACAAGCAGGCAAGACGTGACTCTCCTCAGCAGATTCGTGTTAATCTTTGTGTAAGACGAATGGAGTGTGGTGTTCCAAAATACTACTTTACTCATATCGGCTTTGCTGAGTTCCTGAAGAATCAGAAAATCACTTTCGATTTCAATATGCTTCGTGAAACATTATTGAAGTTCGGAGCTAAAGAAGATGTTCTTGTTTATGAAGATTCTCTTGGTGAGGAAAGAAGCTTTCCGTGTTGGAGCAAGACAGAGGATGATGTTATTGAAGACGCTTACAACGGAGCTATGGAAGTTGAGGAAGGGGATAGAAAAGCAATGTCTATAGAAAGTGTCGGAGACGCTTCTAACGTTGATGAGTACGAGCCAAAAGAAGAGAAAGAAAAGCCTTATACAGATGAAGATAGAAAAGAAGGGGAGGAATTATTCTAATGCTTAAGAAATGTAAGAAAGCTCTCCTTCTTTCTGACATCACACATTTTGCTGACACATACAGAGAAATAGCAGATGAATTAGGAGTAACTCTAACTGTTGAATCAGATTGGAACGTCAAATACAGACTGAATCAGGAAGTAGTAATCCTCGGCTCTAAGTTTTTAGACAAACTTAATCCTGATTACTTCCCTCAGGCAGTACTGATTCTGAAATCAGATGAGAAGCCATTCCCTTACATACAGCAGGGGATAACAAGATTTATATGTGATTATCAGAACACTAAGGAACTTGGCTTGGCTTTCTTCTATGATATGCCTGTGTATATAAGTTATACCACAGTAGAGCTTGAAGAAATGCTTAAAGGCTTTACAGCACATAGTTTTGTGGTTGGCGAATATAACTTTGATTTCTTAGCTGACTCTTTTAAGTTCAGAGGGAAACAAATCTATTTAGCTAAATCTCAGAAGCGTTACCTTGCTGAGTGGTTACTTGGCGGTCATAAAGATAATAAACGAAGAATGTTACTTTGTACTTTACGTAAGAAGTTCGGAGAAACATTTTTATCAGATGTAGACCGTTTCGGTCATATCATAGGAGGAAAAGATGAGTAACAGAGCAAAGAGAGTGAGTGACAAGATTGTTAGTCAGCGAGTTGGTACTGTCGTTCAGGTATTGGCGATTATGGAAACCAACGCCCGTAAGATGTCTTGGTGGCAGAGATTTAAGCTCAGTCAGAGCTTCTTGTGGAAGAAGAACATTGACAGCTTCTTTCAGCTTGCAGATGAAAACAACAAGAAGGAAGGGAAATGAACGGAAAAATATTTAAGATTCTTGAACAGAAAGAAGATTGTGTTTTGTTAGTACGATACTGTTCTGATATGAGACACATTTATAAAGTTCGAGACATTGAGAATGATGACGTGTTTATCAGTAACAATTACGAACGAGCTAAGGATTATTTCGACCATTTTAACTTAGCTGAAATCAGAGCTCAGAAAAGAGAGCTCTTTGAAAAATGGTTAGATGAGTTCGCTGAGAAGAAAGCAGAGGTTTAAGATGTTATTTGAAGGAAAAGAAGTTAAGATTTTGCTTGCACAAGCAGGCTCAGGCAAGACAAGCAGATTGATTGAAGAGGTATCTAAGGAGCTTGAGACGAGACGCCCTGAAGAAATTGCCTTTGTAACTTTTACACGTAAAGGAGCAGAGGAAGGTCTTCATCGAGTGTGCTCTAAGCTCAGACTTACTCCTGACGATTTACCTTACTTCAGAACACTTCATTCCTTAACATTTCACGCTTTAGGTCTTAAAGCAACTCAGATGTTTGGAAGACTCGACCAAAGGAAGTTTAACAAAGAGTATGGTTATGAAGTTAACCGCTGTGAAGTGGATACGGGAAGGGTAGCTCCTACCCGTGACTCACAGTACTTGGATTTTTATGACCTTGAACGGTCAGGAGCTTTAACAAGTAAACAGCTTGCTGAAGCCGATATTGAATTAGGTTATTACCGCCAACTTGTACGGAAATATGAGGAATATAAAGCCAACGAGCACCTAGTTGACTTTTTTGACTGCCTTATAAAGTACGTACAGGAAGGCGATTCTCTTCCTGTAAGAGTCGTGATGATTGACGAAGCTCAGGACATTACAACACTACAGTGGAAGGTTATAGATAAAGCTTTCTCAAGAGCTGAGAAAGTAATCGTAGCAGGTGACGAGAATCAGAGTATCTATCAGTACTCAGGGGCTCGTCCTGACTACCTTATTACACTCGCAAGGCACTACCCTGTTGAACACCTTTCTGTATCACACAGAATCCCTCAGAGCGTCTACAGACTAGCTAAAGGGATAACTGAGTTCATCGGGGATAAGACAGATAAGCCTTTCAACCCAAAATTGACGAATCCTGAAGGAAGCATAACACAGCTGTCGGAGCTTGACCGCTTGAAGCACTTTATTAGAGAGGAAGATTTTAGCAATAACAGTAATGAGACTTCTTGGTATATTCTTGCACGTAACAACTGCTTTCTTCCTGAAGCTCAGAAATTACTAGAGGAAAACCTGATACCTTATTGGACAGCTGACGGATTCTTTATGGGTGGTCAGATTATGAAACGTCTTAAGGATTACCGTGGGTATGCTTTAGAAGGATACGGAAACCCTAAGAAAAGAGAAGACTTTCAGAGGAGATTTGGAATCGCAGATTTCACTAAGCCGTTCACTGAGACCTGCCTGTTTACAGAAGGACGCAAGTGGGTATATGACGCTTACATTGAAAAGTATGGATTTGAACTTCTTGAACAAATGTGCAAATGGACTCCTCAGATTTTAGTTAGTACGATACATCACGTTAAAGGTGGTGAAGCGAATAATGTTGCTGTTATGTTAGATACTACTCGTAGAACTACAGGAAACATCTTTAATGATATTGATGAGGAGCTGAGAATCCTCTATGTAGGTGTGACTCGTACGAAACAAAACTTATTCCTAATCGACAGCAGGAACGGTCTTGGTTATGACAAGCTGTTACAGACAATAAAGGATGAAAACCACCTTGAGTGGTAGGAGGAGTATATGACTATAGAAGAAGAGATTAAGTATATACACGATGAATATGACAAAGGAAATAAATCAGTAAAGCCTTCTTTTAAGTATATTGTAATGCTTCCTATGAGTGATGATTTTGATGTTACAAATGACTTAGAAGAAGCAAAAGAGAAAGCTATTAAATACGGAAATATGAATCATAGGATTTCAGAAATCTTTGAAGTAATGCTAGCTAAAGACGGGACTTACAGAGCAGATAAAAAGTTTATATATTATGACTCAAGTAAGGAGTTAGAAGATATATGGGAGTTCCACGCTATGCACATTGCTTGGAGAACACGAGGAGATTATTTAGGAGGAAAAGATGAAGGAAGTAACTAGTTTAGAAGCTTTCAAAAAGGTGGAAAACAGAGAAGCTTGGGGAGAAGTGGATACTTGAGTATAAGGAGAATCAAAAAGTAAAGTTAGACGGAAACTTCTTTATGGATAGGTACTCTGTTTATGATTTTAGTCGCTCTCCTGAAGCACACGCAGGCTTGCAACAGCTCATAGCTTATGAAGAGTACGGAGAGTACTATGTCCTTAAAGAAGAATATTGTTGACATACTAAACCAAGTGTAGTATAGTAAATGATGTAAGGAGTTGGATATGATTTTTCAGTGGCAGATTAGTGAATTAGAACAGAAGGAAATGGAGGATGTAAACTACAAGAATACTCTTTTCCATTTCTGTGATGAGGTTGCAGACAGAATCGAAGCTTGGTTTAAGAAGATTGAGCTTAGTCACACTTCTCGCTTTGAAAATTGTCGTACTAATCATTTCTTCTACGTAGAGAACTGTGATTTACAGTATTTCAACGCAGATTGTGAAGGAGAGATTATGTATCTCCTCGACGAAGGATTTAGAGTTATCGAAATTACGGAGAACAAGATAAATGGCTAAGATAACTATTGGAGCAGATACCGAAACTTATGACCCTCTCTTAAAGAAGCAGGGGTACTCTTGGAAGTATGGACAGGGACACATTTTGTGTACAGCCTTGTACTATGAAGAGGAAGACAGAATTGAGGTTATCGCAGGAATACATAATGACAATTGTCCTTTTACACGCATACAGAGACTTGAGCAGAATCGGAAGATTCGTGCTTTGCTTACTAATCCTGATGTTCGTCTTGTAGGAGCTAATATTACTTACGATATTGCTTGGTGGCTGTATGAGCTTAAGATGTCTACTTATGAAGTTAAGTGTTCATTCATTGATGTTCTTATTGCGGAACGCTTTTTGAATGAGTTTGATACTCCTGACTTGGAGAAGCTTTCTTGGCAGTACCTTAAGTATGGTAAGACAAAGCAGAGAGTTGAAGCTTGGATTCACGAAAACATTTCTCGCAGAGGTGATTTCCGTCAACATCTTAAAGAAGCTCCTTGGGAGCTTACAGATGAGTATGTAAGAGGAGACGCTAAGAATCCTGTGAAGATTTGGCGTAAACAGCTTACTCTCTTGAAAGAGCAGAATTTGTGTCAGCGAGTGAAGCTTGAGTTTGACATTCTCCTTCCTGCTTTGCAGATGACGATGTACGGACTTCCTATTGATGAGAAAAAGAAGAAAGAAAACTACGAGTATCTTTCGAGCGTTGTTAAGAAGTTCCGTGCGGAGTTTATAGCTAAGTACAACTTGCCTAACTTCCGTGTAACAGCTTCAAGAGACGTAGCTTCTTTCTTGGACTCTCACAATATTCCTTATAACTATATGATTACCCTTACAGGTAAGGACGGAGTAAGATTTAGAAATGGAGAGGAAACAGATGACGCTTACAGGAAAGCAAAACAGCTTGTAACTCAATTCAGGTTGAAGAAAGGTAAGCCTGTTGCGTACGTACCAAAAGAAATGGCGGAGCGTACAGTGGAGCTTCTCAAAGAAGAAGGCTTTATGTGTAACAGCTCACCGAACTTGGATAAGAAGTACCGTGAAGCAAAGCGAGAAGGTTATCCCGAAGTTGCTCTGATTGATGATTGGAAGAAAGCCAACGACATCTGTTCTAAGATTCTTGGGGACGCTTACAACCGATTCTACACAAAGAACTTCAAAGGAGAGACTTGTGTAAGACCTCAGGTTAAAACAGCCGATACAAAGACACACCGTATGAGTGAGAATAATCCGAACGGTCAACAAATTCCTTCAAAGAACGGTATTAAGATTCATAACGAGCGAGGAGAAGAAGTTGAAATCAGCTTCCCAAAGATAACTCGTGCTTTATTCAAGGCGAGTGAAGGTTGTGTTTTCGGTAAGATTGACTATGGACAGATTGAGTATCGTCTCATCTGTAATATTGCTTGTGGAGAATCAGGAAAGGAAGTACGCAGACAGTATGCTGAAAATCCTCATCTTGACTTCCACCAATATGTTGTAGACCTCACAGGGCTTTCAAGAAAGTACGCTAAGAATATGAGTTTCGGTGTATCTTTCGGTATGGGGCTTCCCTCTATGGCTGAGAACTTTGGTTGGACAATCGAACACGCTGAAGAGATTGCAGAAGCATATCACTCTAAAATGCCGTTCGTAGCTCCTACTCTTGCTCTTGTAGGTGATACAGCTAAAGACAGAGGATATATCAGGACTGCTTACGGAGCTCACGCAAGACTGAAGGACAAGAAGAAAGCATACTCTATGCTTAACCGTTACACTCAGGAGAGTGGTGCTGAAGCAATGAAATGTGCTATCCGTCAGTCTTATCAGGAAGGAGTTTTTGAAAGACTCAAAACTTCTAATGTAGTACACGATGAGCTTAACTTCCCTTACCTTGAGCCTACAGAGGAGCAGATGATTGACCTTTACAGAATGGCTCAGATAATGAGAGAAGCAATGCCTAACCTGAGAGTACCACTTGAAGCTTCTCCTGAACTTGGAGATAATTGGGCTTCAACTAAAGAAGTTACTGAGTGGATTGAACTTAGAGATAAGAATGATGAAGCTTGGATTAAAGCTTCAGGTAACCTCAAGAAAGCTGTCAACATCTGTGACAAGCTGTTAAAGGAAGGAAGGGTAGCTGTATGATTAAAGAAGAACTTGAAAGCAAGTATGTGATAGCACACGTTTTCACAGAGGACTTATTCAAAGAGGATAAAGGTTTGCTATTTAACACAAAAGATGAAGCGAAAGAATACTTAATCAAACATTGTGTTCTTTATGAGTTTTGGTGGGTTTGCACCGTAAAAGACCATAACGATTTATGCTTACGTTGGTGGGGAAATGGACAGACAGCACGTTCAAAGATGATTGATATAACGGAAGTAATTAAGGAGATAAAAGAAAATGACAAAGAAACAAAAAGCGTTTTTTGATTACCTTCAAAAACTTGAAGCAGAGAACGAGCAGATAAAGAACTCTGATACTTTGTGTAAGTTAATCGGTGAGCAGAAAATAAAGATTGTAGAACTTGAAGCACAGATTGAGAAAATGAAACAATGTGGAAATTGTGGTAACGGAACTATTG
>JAZNBP010000121.1:0-10396 GCA_045587085.1 Acutalibacteraceae bacterium
GTATGAATATCATAAAGATTAGGACCTACAGAAATGCAGTCAAGACCTGCTATCTTGCTTGAAAAAACCGCACATTCAAGACCTGCGTGAATAGCGTTAATTTGGGGTTTCTCGCCGGATAATTCGCTATAGGTATCAGCATAAATCTCCCTAAACTCCGAATTCTTTTTAAACTCCCACGGCGGATAAAAGCCGTTTGTTTCTGTTTCACATTCAATGGGTGAATAAAAGGCTTTAAGCTTTTCAGTTAGTGCCGCTAAAGCTGAAGCCTTGTTGCTTCTTAGTGCATAATTAAGGTAAACCGCATTATTTTCTGTCTTTAAAACCCCTAAATTTAAAGAGGTTTCAACAAGATTTTCTATCTCGGACGAAAAGTTAACCACTCCCTGCGGTGTGGCACAAAGTGCAAAAATTATACTGTCTGCACTCTTTTTATCAATAGCGTAGCATTGGTTTTCTGTGCCATTCTGCACACTGTAAGAAAATTGAGGCTCTGCCGCAGAAATTTCGGTTTTTACGTCGGCTAAGTAGTCGTTTAAAAGCTCTATTGCGGCTGACGGCTGTTCGGTTATGAAAACCGCCTTTGACGATTTTGGTATTGCGTTATCCTTATCTCCGCCCGAAAGCGAAACGAGAGCGAATTCGCACCTTGAATTCAGCCAATTAAGGACTCTGCCAAGCAATGTATCGGCATTTACTCTGCCCTTGTCAATCTGAGTTCCCGAGTGACCGCCCATAAGCCCAAAAAGGTTAAGCTCTACCGTTTTGCCCGACCTATTTTCAAGCTTAAAGGGTATTTTGGCAGAAAAACCAATTCCACCTGCACAGGAGGCGGTGATAATGTTTTCCTCCTCCGAATCAATATTTATCATTCGCTTTGCAGTTAAAAGCCTTTCGTCAAGAGCAGTAGCTCCAAGCATACCGATTTCCTCGTCGGTAGTAAAAACTGCCTCGATTTTCGGGTGAGACAAGGCTTTATCCTCTAAAATTGCCATAACCATAGCAACTGCTATGCCGTTATCAGCCCCCAGAGTTGTACCCTTTGCCTTAATAAAATCGTCCTCTCTATAAAGCTTTAAGCCCTCGTTTTCAAAATCGATTTGATAATCATCTTCAGCCTGACAAACCATATCAAGATGGCCTTGCAAAATTATAGGCTCGCTATTTTCATAGCCAAATGTTGCATTCTTATAAATTATAACATTGCAAGCACTGTCTTTTTTATATTTTAAACCGTTCTTTATAGCGAAATCAACGCAGTAATCGGAAATCTTTTCCATCTTGCCCGAGCCGTGGGGAATTTCCGCTATCTGTGAAAAAATTTCAAAAACTCTTTTATATTTTATATTATCTAGAGAAAACATAAGCTACCTCCAAAAAAACTGCTTACACTGACATTTCGTAGTGTGAGCAGTTTTTAAAGCTTTATTATTTTGCCTTCTTTAAAGACATCTTGTTACGCCAGCGAACCCATAACGGAGCTGAAACAAATAACGAGGAAATAGCACCCGAAACCAAACCGAATGCCATAGGAATTGCAAATGTTCTGAGACTTTGTAAACCGTAAAGTTCAGATACCACAATAATTGTAACTACCGCTAAAATGGTTGTAACTGTGGTCACAATATTTCTGATAATTGTCTGATTTATACTAAGATTTACAACGTCCTTAAGCTCCATATCGGGATTAATTCCCCTGTTCTCACGTACACGGTCATAGATAACGATTGTGTCATTAAGTGAATAACCAAGCATTGTAAGAACAACTGCTATATAGTTTGCATCTATTTGAAGTCTGAAAATAACACAAACAAAGAAGGTTATAAGCACGTCAAACACAAGTGCTACAAGTGCTGTAAGGGCCGCTGTTATACCGCCGATTTTCTTAAAACGAATACCTACATATATTATAACAAAAATAGCTGTGAGAATTACTGCAACCAAGCTCTTTAAAAAGAAGGTTCCTGCCATTGTAGGACTTACAGAGTTTGAATTGTAAAGCTCAATCTTGTTAGCCTTGAATTCCTTTTGAAGTGCGGTGGTAAGTGCTTCCTGCTTAGAAGCCGAAAGTGCGTTCTTACCTGTTAATGTAATTTCAAAGGTTTTTGTATCGCCTGCTAAGGCTTCACTTTGAGAAAGAGAGAATTTCGCATCAAGTGCTTTATCAACAGTCTTTTCAATATCGGCAATCTTAATATTATCCTTATAGGAATACGAAATCTTTGTACCGCCCTTGAAGTTGATATCAAGATTAATACCGAAAACAGCCGCAATAACAATACCTACAACAAAAATTGCTATGTATGCTATTAAAACCTTTGTAAATGCCTTATTAAAATCAATGTTAAACTTACGCATTTTTCTTACCTCCGTAGAACCAAGGATTTCTGAAGGGCTTTAGCCTTGAAATGCTCTTAAGCATAAGCTTGGAGGCAACAACACCCATAATAAGGTTGAATATAGTACCTACTAACAAGGTGTAACCGAATGAATAGATAGAGCCTGTAATTTGTGAGCCGAAGAGTGACATTAAGGGTGAGAAAATCTTAGCAATAAGACTGTCGGGAGTACCGAAAGCACCCATAAGCACAAATGCCACAATAACGATTGTTACGTTACCGTCTATAATAGCGGATAAGCTGTTCTTGAAACCGCTGTCTATAGCACCGTCAATAGTTTTACCCTTTGAGAACTCATCGCGAATTCTTTCTGC
The DNA here is from genome assembly GCA_045587085.1 of Acutalibacteraceae bacterium. Lineage (GTDB taxonomy): Bacteria > Bacillota > Clostridia > Oscillospirales > Acutalibacteraceae > UBA737. The sequence continues at coordinate 2,714 of JAZNBP010000121.1, forward strand.
AGCAATAACGTTACAGTCAACACCGACACCTACCGAAAGGATAATACCTGCAATACCGGGAACTGTAAGTGTAAAGCTTGAAGCCGACGGGAAGAAGCCTGAAATACAAGCAATAGAGCCTGCAAGCTGACCAAGCAAAGCAATAGCAGCTACAAAGCCGTTAAGTCTGTAACGCAAAATCATAAGCAAGCATACAAGACCGAACGCAATTGAGCCTGCAATAAGCATTACATTTAATGCACCGGAACCAAGAGTTGGTGAAATAATCTGAAGCTTTGAATTATCAACTGTCAAAGCAAAGGGTAATTTACCACTGTTAATCTGCTTAGAAAGCTCAAGTGCGGCTTCACCGGTAAAGTTACCTGTAATTACACATTCACCGTTGGTGATAGCCTCCTGTACAGTAGGAGCTGAAAGCATAACCTCTTCAACTATAGGATTGCCTTTTTCATCAACCTCAGTTGTGGTGGTGGCAAGCCAGATTGAAATAGTTTGTCCTACCATAGACGAGGTAGCGTTTGCAAACTTGGTTTTACCTGATTTTGTGAACTTAAGGGCAACAACATTTGCACCCTTATCATCAACGCTAGGTTCTGCAGATTTTACATCGGCAGCACCCTGCAGGATAACATCGCCTGTCTGCTCGGAGCCCTTTCTGAATATAAGCATTGCAGAAGCACCCAGCTTTTCAACTGTTGCAACTGCGTCGAAATCACTTTCGCCTGCTTCCCAAGGGAAACGTACAATAACCTGACGGTTTGCAGTATCGCAATAAACCTCATAATCGGTTATATTCTGGTCAACAAGGCGGGTTTTAATAAGGCTTTCTGCCGCTTCCATATCATCATCGGTAATATCCTTTGCGGATTTAGCAGGTGTAAACACAGCCTCAACACCGCCGCGGATATCAATACCCCAACGGATATCCCTTGCACCTTTTACATAAAGTTTTCTTGTGTCGCCGTAGTAATTTTCAATTCCGAAAAAAGCACAGAATGTAAGTGCTAAGATTAGAACCAAAATCACAAAAAAGGTCGGCTTACGCACTCTTTTGGACTTCATTGGTTAATCCTCCAATTTAATTTTTCAAATAGTATCACCTGATACATAATATATAAATTATATCCAAAAACAGATATAAAGTCAATAACTGTTTCTAAGTTTCAGCTATTTTTGTGCTTTATGTCAAAAATGGTAACTTAATTTTCACTTAAAAGCTTTTCGAGTGCTGCATATTTAACCGCAACACAAAGTATTAGCGAAGCCTTTTTGATTTCCTCAACCGACGGGTAGGACGGAGCAATTCTAAGGTTTGAATCATCTGGGTCCTTTCCGTAAGGATAGGTAGCGCCCGCAGGTGTTAAAATCATACCTGCGTTAGCACAAAGCTGTTCTACACGTGAAGCTGTACCCTCTTTTACATAAAGGCTTATAAAATATCCGCCATTGGGCTTAGTCCAACGGGCGATACCTGTACCGCCAAGCTGATTTTCAAGCTCTGTCAGAACCGCATCGAATTTAGGTCTTAAAATTCCTGCGTGCTTTTTCATATGTGCCTTTACATCGTCCGCATTTTTAAACATTCTTGCGTGACGAAGCTGATTAAGCTTATCAGGACCAATTGTTTGATATTGCATTCTGTTCTTTAGCATTGCTACATTGTTAGGGCTTGCTGCCTCTGCCGCAACACCCGCACCGGGGAATGTGATTTTAGATGTAGAGGTGAATATAAGCGGTAAATCGGGATTGCCTGCCTTTACACACTCTGTATAAAGGTTTAAAAGACGGTCGCTTTCATCATATAAATCGTGAACCACGTAAGCGTTATCCCAAAAAATTCTGAAATCCGAAGCCGCGGGCTTTAATGCTGCTAAACGCTTTACCACGTTGTCACTATAAGTGATACCCTCAGGATTAGAGTATTTCGGCACGCACCAAATACCCTTAACATGGCTATCCTTTACCAATTCCTCTACAACGTCCATTACAGGACCCTCGCTATTAGTAGGAACAGGAATAAGCTCAAAGCCGAAGTACTGAGTTATGGCAAAGTGACGGTCATAGCCCGGAACAGGACATAAAAATTTTAGTCCCTCTTGCTTGCACCAAGGCTCGGCACCCATACCGTGAGTCATCGCCTGAGCTATTGTATCAAACATCATATTAAGCGAGGAGTTTCCGCCTACAATAATTTGGTCGGGTGAAAGCTCCAAAAGCTCGGCAAATAGATTTTTAAGCTCTAAAAGTCCGTCAAGACCGCCGTAGTTTCTGCAATCGATACCGCTTATATTCTTAAAGCCTGTATCATTGCCTACAAGGTCAAACATTTTTTCGCTTAAATCCATATTGTCAAAGCCGGGCTTTCCCCTTGACATATCATGAGTTAAATGAAGTGAACGCAGACGCTCATACTCAGCCTTTACCGACTGAAATTCCGCCTTTAGCTCCTCCTTATTCATACTTAAATAATCAGACATCTATAAACCTCCAAGGAAATTATCTAATAATCTTATTTTCAATTTCATCGACAGCAAGGGCTACAAATTCCTCTGCCTTCATAGCACCCAAATCGCCGTCCTCACCTCTGCGACGAACAGAAACCTCACCCTTTTCTACCTCGTTATCGCCGATAATAAGCATATAAGGTACTTTTTGAAGTCTGGCTTCTCTGATTTTATAACCGATTTTTTCGTTTCTGTCGTCAAGCTCTACACGCATACCCTTTGCTTCAAGATTTTTCTTGATTTCGTAAGCATAATCAAGGTGTCTGTCAGCAATAGGCAAAATTTTAACCTGTGTGGGAGCAAGCCACATCGGGAAAGCACCTGCATATTTCTCAATAAGAAGTGCCAAGGTTCTCTCGTAGCATCCGATAGAGGTACGGTGTATAATGTAAGGATTCTTTTTCTGTCCGTCCTTATCAACATATTCCATACCGAATTTTTCAGCTAACATCTGGTCAATTTGAATGGTAATGAGGGTATCCTCTTTACCGTAAACATTCTTAATTTGAATATCAAGCTTAGGTCCGTAGAAAGCAGCCTCGCCTATACCTACCTTATAAGGAATTTCAAGGTGGTCAAGTATTTTTTTCATTATGCCCTGAGCTTCATCCCATTGCTCAGCAGTACCGATATACTTTTCGGTATCGCTCGGGTCCCACTGAGAAAATCTGTAAGAAACATCCTCATAAAGACCGAGTGTTTTAAGCATAAAGATTGCGAGCTCCAAGCTACCCTTGAATTCCTGCTCTAATTGTTCGGGAGTACACATTAAATGTCCCTCAGAAATTGTGAACTGACGAACACGGATAAGTCCGTGCATCTCGCCCGATTCCTCGTTGCGGAAAAGAGTTGAAGTCTCGTTATAACGAAGCGGTAAATCTCTGTAAGAGCGTGCGCGGTTTAAATATGCCTGATATTGGAAAGGACATGTCATAGGACGAAGTGCAAAGCATTCCTTTGTTTCGTCCTCGGGGTCGCCAAGCACAAACATACCGTCTAAATAGTGGTCCCAGTGTCCCGACAATTTGTAAAGCTCACGCTTAGCCATATAGGGAGTTTTGGTAATTTGCCAACCGCGTCTGTATTCCTCATCCTCAACAAAGCGTTGAAGTGTCTGTATAATTTTAGCACCCTTAGGCAGTAATATAGGAAGTCCCTGACCGATTACATCAACAGTTGTAAAGAGTTCTAACTCACGTCCTAACTTGTTGTGGTCACGCTTTTTAGCCTCCTCAAGCATAGTAAGATGTGCTTCAAGCTCGCTCTGCTTCGGGAATGCAGTACCGTAAACACGGCAAAGCATTTTTTTAGAGGAATCACCTCTCCAATAAGCACCTGTGGCAGAGGTCAGCTTAAATGCCTTTACCTGAGAGGTAGACATAAGGTGTGCACCTGCACACAAATCGGTAAAATCAGCCTGACTATAGAAAGAAATATCCTCACCCTCGGGGATACCCTGGGCCAGCTCTACCTTATATATCTCACCCTTATTCTTAAAGTATTCAATAGCCTCATCACGTGTCATAGTAAAGCGTTCAAGCGGAATGTTTTCCTTTACAATATTTTTCATTTCCGCCTCGATTTTTGCTAAATCGTCGGGAGTAAAGCTCTCAGCAACATCGAAATCATAATAGAAGCCGTCGTCAACCGCAGGGCCTATAGCCAATTTTGTGTTGGGGAACAAGCGCTTTACAGCCTGTGCTAAAATATGAGATGCAGTATGGCGGAAGGTCCATTTGCCGTAATCATCCTCAAATGTTAAAATCTCCAATGAGCAATCCTCGAAAAGTGCAGTTCTAAGATCAGCATTTTCTCCGTTTATTCTTACAGCGCAAGCATTCTTTGCAAGCCCCATACTGATATCCTTAGCAACCTCGTAAGCAGTAATGCCCTGCTCATACTCCTTTACAACATCGCCCTTTAATGTAATTTTAATCATAAAATCAACTTCCTCTTATAATTTAAAATTTATTTAACCCGAAGTAATCGGTTAGTTACATATATAAACAAAAAACTCCGCCACGAAAGATAACATCTTTCGGGACGAAGCAAATTATTTTCTCCGCGGTTCCACCCGTATTTTCGGCAAAAGCCGAACACTCTTTACCCTGTAACGCAAGGCTCTGCGTCTGTGTTTTTTACCCACAGCACTCAAAGGCGGTCTCACCTAAAACTTACTTTGGCAGGCTTTCAGCCGATGACCTGCCATCTCTTTAAAGCTTTATTTTAAGCTAATGTCCTTATCAACGCTTTACTAAAATATATTACAACTACCCGAACAAAATGTCAAGCATTTTTTGAAAGATTTGTTGTACGGATTATCGGACACTATAAAGTTTAAAATAAATTTAGAAAATTTCAAAAAAAGTACTTGACAAATCTTAAAAATCGAGTATAATAAGATTAACGAACAAATGTTCGGGAGGTAAAAATTATGTCATTTCTTCACATTTTACAAACAATTTTTGAATTAGCTTTAATACTTGGCGTTATTTGGTGCTTCTTTAATGAGGAGAAGCTGTCTGCCTTTGAAAAAAATCTCAAAGCAAAATTCCGCCGCAGAAAGCTTCGTGTTTACAAAACCGTACGCAATTAATATACTTGTCTTTTTCATTTTGCAATACATAAGCATAACAAAAGGGCTGTCTGTCTAAAAGAAATCTGCACATTTCCTTAGGTAGACCGCCTTTTTTATATCTAAAAACCTCGTAAAAATACCGAAAGAATTTAAAGTATTGCTTTTTCACGTATCATATAATATAATGAATTTAAGCTATTAAATGTTAAATTTATAGTGCGGCAAAAAAGTTTCACAGTTTAAGTTTATCTCGGCAAATTAAATTTGAATTTTAGGGGGATTTTTTAATCATGGCTCAAACTACTGAACTTTTGCAACTCAAAAAACTTAAAGCGGATATATTGGCATTTGATGAGACCAAAACAAAACTTGAAAAAGTAAAGAACGATAAGGGAAATTTGGAAAGTTCTTGCTATCAGGTTAAGGTGACGGGACTTAAGAGCACTAACAACGCAGATAACTATGATAAAGCCGTTCGCGCTTCTTGGGGAACAACCAAAAATATAATTAACGTTTCTGTCGCTGTTGTTACAATTATTGCTATGATTGCATTTTTCATAGCATTTTTGAATAAGGCAAATTTTGTTGGAGACGATTATCTTTACACACCCGAAATAGAAAAAACTTACACAAGGATATATGATGCCGGTCTTCGTGAGGCTACTTACGAAGTTTTTACAATAACTTCATGTAGCAAAAGCGGAAAAGTAAAAGCAACCTTAAACCGCTTTGAAGAAAATAAAGTAAAAAACTTTGAAATGAGTGGAGATATTATTTCAAAAAGCCAAGACGGTAAATGTGTTAGACTTCGCTTTGATTATGAGTATGATAATTATTTATCCGATAAAAATTTAATCATCTGCGATGATTTTAACACAGTAAAAACTGATAAGTTCTGTTTGCGTGCAAGCGAACCGCTTAATACAAGCGTACTTGAATCGCCCGAAATAGGCGGTTCATATATCGGCATGCGTGTAGGATATGAAAATACAGTAACTATTACTTCTTGTGACGAAAATGGAAATATTAGCGGTTTCTACGAAATAAATAGTAGTACTTCCGCTTATGGAAAAAGCGTTTTGAGCGGTAAAGTAACTGAAAGGCACGAGGATGGTCGAATAAGTTGTACGTTGACTGTTGGCGATTGGATAAAAAAGTCGTACGTATCTAAACCTACCGAAATGACGGTTGATTTTTTACCTCGAGACCGTATTATGCTTTGGGGTGGCTATGTTTGGATTAATTCATCTGTAGAAACTATTGATGAATTATATGAAAATTATATAGTTCCGGAAGATGATTACAATACAATACTGGAAAATAACGAATTTTTAAAACGTACTCCGCTTACTGAAAAGGAGAAATCAGAGCGTAGTGTTATTTTGTGGTTATTGTTCCTATCTCCCGTTCTTGGAATAATTGCAAGCATAGTGCTTAAAAAGGTATTGTGCGTGAATAGTTTCTCACCGGCCCAAACCGCAAAACTTAGTGAACTCAGGGAGCTTGACAGACAGAACAAAATAGATAACGACAACGCACATAATCAAGCAATAGAGGATAAAAAGCAGGCATCAAGCGGAAGAATAAAGGCTTATGATGAGGAAATTGCCGAGTTAAAGAAACGTTTGGCAGAACTTGAAAAAGAAGTTGCCGAAAATGACGTTTTAGGTGAAAATGATAAAGATATAGATACATTAAATTACCTAATTGTTTTAATCGAAGGTAAGCGTGCAGATTCGGTTAAAGAAGCTTTATTAAGAAAAGACGAGGAAGACCGCAGAAATGCAGAAATAAAGCGCCAAAAAGAAGAAGAAAGACGCCGTCAAGAGGAAGAATTGCGCCGTCAAGAGCAAGAAAGACGTTCTAAAATGCCCGGTATGGTTATAGTAGGTGCCACAGAAGATGGCAAAGGTAAAAACGCAGAGGTTTATGTAGACGGTAACTATTATGGTGCTATAAGCTATGTTACGGGCACTACGTGTTTTCAGTTGAATCCCGGAATTCATAACGTAAGCGTTATAATTCAATCTCAAGGATATCGGTTCCAATCGGGTGTTCAAAGCTTTGAAGTTAGAGGTGGCGAAAGTGTTACTTTGAATTTTAAAGTTCTTGGCTATAATAGCATAATATGCATAAAGAGCTAAATAAAAAAGTTGGATTAACTAATACAGTTTAACTTTATATAATAAACAGTGCGGAATAAGTGAAACTTCACTTATTCCGCGTTTTTAATTACTTAAACAAATATCCGTAATAATCGTTTTCAAGTGCCATTGTGCAGAAATTAATCTTATTGCGGACGATTGCCTTTATTCTGTCAACATAACCGTCGGGTACTGTCACCGTATCATCCTTTGGTACAAACTGACCTTTTGAGGAGTAATAGGTGCCAAGCTCGGTTTTCCAATCATAGCCAGAATTAAAGGCGATTGCCTCGGCATCTGAAAAGACGTCACGCCCTACAAAAAGCCTTGAATCAAATTCTGTTCCGAAAAGGTTTGAAAGGGTAGGCAAAATGTCAAGGCTTGTAGTAGGCGTATCAACAACAATAGGCTTTTCCTTTTCGAGACAGCCACTCCACAAAATAAGCCTTGAATGGTC
>JAZNBP010000122.1:0-2229 GCA_045587085.1 Acutalibacteraceae bacterium
ATAACTGCTGATTACAAGTATGACAAAAAATCTTTAGTTTCTTTTGTGCGATATCCATTTGGTATTTTTGCAATAATTGATATAGTATCTATATTACCGTCAGTATCTGTTTTAAATAGTGGCTTTAAACTTTTGAGAATATTTAGAATGGCAAGAGCTTTTAGGGTTTTTAGAGCGTTTAAAATGTTTAGATATTCTAAAAGTGTGAAAATTATTGTTTCAGTATTCAAGCAATCTAAAGAATCGCTTATTGCTGTTGGTACATTGGCTGTTGCATACATAATAATTTCTGCCTTGATTGTTTTCAATGTAGAACCTGAATCTTTTAATAGTTTTTTTGATGCTATATATTGGGCAACTGTTTCTTTGACAACAGTGGGATATGGTGATATTTATCCAGTTACCACAATAGGAAGAATTGTCACAATGGTTTCTTCTGTTTTTGGAATTGCTATCGTTGCACTGCCTGCAGGTATCATCACAGCAGGATATATGAGAGAAATAGAAAAAGAATAATTTTTAGCTCTAACTTGACACGAGCTACATCGAAAAAGGTTTGCATCTAAACCTTATGTGTCGCAATATGCAGAAAGTGTCGAGAATTATAGGTTGACAATATCCTACGATTTGTATACAATATAAATTGTAGGATATATTTATTGTATATATAATAGGAGGTAATTATGAATATAAATACTGAAACAATTACAACTATGACTGAAGCAAATCAGAATTTTTCAAAAGTTGCTAAGGTAGCAGAGAATAATGGTCAGGCGGTTATATTTAAAAATAATAAGCCGAAATTTTTGCTTATTGATGTTGACTCTAATTCATACTTTGATATTACTGATGATGAAAAAATAGATGTGGCGGCAAAAAGAATTATGAACAGATTCAAACCTGCTTTTGAGGAGTTGGCGAAATGATTAAATTGAGCAAAGAAAAGGTTTTGCTTTTGCATCAATTGATAGCAGAAGAAACGGGCGGTAGTGTTGGCGTTAGAGATGTTGGACTTTTAGAAAGTGCCCTTAATAATGCGTATGCTACATTTGACGGAGAAGAACTTTATAAAACAAAAGAGGAAAAGGCAGCAAGTCTTGGGTTCTCTTTGATATCCAATCACGCTTTTGTTGATGGTAATAAGAGAATCGGCGTATATGTTATGCTTACATTTTTGGAAGCCGAAGGAATAAAAATGAACTGCACAAATTCCGATGTTGTTTCTTTTGGTTTATCTGTTGCGTCGGGCGATATGAAATATGATGATATTTTAAATTGGATAAATAAATTCAAGAAATAAATTTTTTTGGTACTAACTTAACACGAGCATTCTTTAAATGAATGAAAAAAGTATTAATTGTTTCTTGTATAATAAAAAAAACTGTGCTAAAATAGATTCTGCAAAGAGAAAGGCAGGCAACAAACTATGATTAGAATTGGTATTTTCGGCTACGGAAACCTCGGCAGAGGTGTAGAGGCAGCCATTAAGCAGAATAAGGATATGGAGCTTGTAGCGGTGTTTTCACGCCGTGACCCAAGTAGTGTAAAAATAAATACAGAGGGAGTCAAGGTTTGCCACGTTGACGAGGCGGCTTCCTACAAGGATAAGATTGACGTTATGATTCTTTGCGGAGGAAGTGCAACAGACCTTCCTGTGCAGACTCCCGAGATGGCAAAGCTTTTCAATGTAATTGACAGCTTCGACACTCACGCAAGAATTCCCGAGCATTTTGCCGCAGTTAATGAAACTGCAAAGGAAAGCGGCAAGGTTGCAATTATTTCCGTAGGCTGGGACCCCGGTATGTTTTCGCTTAACCGCCTTTACGGTGAAGCAATTCTTCCCGAGGGCAGCACATATACATTCTGGGGTAAGGGAGTAAGTCAGGGACATTCTGATGCAATCAGAAGAATAGACGGTGTCCTTGATGCAAGACAGTATACCATCCCCGTTCCCGAAGCTCTTGACAGGGTAAGAAGCGGACTGAATCCTGAGCTTACCACAAGACAGAAGCACACCCGTGAATGCTTTGTGGTAGCTAAGGATGGTGCAGACCTTGACCGTATAGAAAACGAAATCAAGACAATGCCCAACTACTTTGCAGATTACGATACAACAGTTCATTTTATCTCAATGGAGGAGCTTCAGCGTGACCACAGCGGAATCCCTCACGGCGGATTTGTGATAAGAAGCGGAAAAACAGGCAGTGGCAATAACCACATCATTGAATA
>JAZNBP010000123.1:0-2309 GCA_045587085.1 Acutalibacteraceae bacterium
TTGTAAAAAAATCTCAGTATACCTATTACACTAAAGAAGCACTTCAAAAGGTGGCAGATGACGTTGCTTTCTTTGCCGAAAAGGAAGGGCTTTCTGCTCATGCTAAAAGTACAACGGTTAGATTTGAAAGTGAGAAAAAATGAGCATTTTTTTAAACCAAAGACTAAAAAAAATTGAGGCTTATACACCAGGTGAGCAGCCTCAGGATAAAAAATATATAAAGCTTAACACTAATGAATCTCCTTTTCCGCCTTCAAAAAATGTTATATCGGCTATAAACGAAAAGGAAATTAAGGATTTAAGGCTTTATAGTGATCCAGAATGTAAAGCTTTAAAATCGACGCTTTCAAATTTGTATGGTGTTAAAAATGAAAATGTGTTTTTATCAAACGGCTCTGACGATATTTTAAACTTTGCCTTTATGGCATACGGTCAAAATGGTGTTGCCTTTGCCGATATTACATATGGTTTTTATTCGGTTTTCGCCGAACTATATGGCTTAGACACTGAAATTATTCCTTTAATGGATGACTTTAGCCTTAATGTAGACGCTTTTTGCGGCAAAAACAAGCTTGTTGTAATTGCTAATCCAAATGCTCCCACAGGTATTGAAATTTCGCTTGATGATATTGAAAAAATCTTAAAGAGCAATACAAATTCTATAGTTTTAATAGATGAAGCTTATGTTGACTTCGGCGGTACTTCCTGTATGCAGTTAACAGAAAAATACAACAACCTTTTGTGTGTAGGAACCTTTTCAAAATCGCGTTCCTTAGCGGGCGCAAGGCTTGGTTATTGCATAGCCGATAAGCAATTAATAAGTGACCTTGAAACCATTAAATACTCTACAAATCCATATAATATTAACCGCCTTACCCAAATTGCAGGCACTAAGGCTATCGAGAATAATAGTTATTATATGGATAACTGTAAAAAAATTATAGAAAACCGCAACTTTACAGTAGCCGAGCTTGAAAAATTAGGCTTTTATGTGCTTGATTCAAAGGCTAATTTTGTCTTTGCTAAAAGTGATAAAATTGACGGATTATCACTTTATCAAAAGCTAAAGGAAAAGGGTGTTTTAATTCGCCATTTTGAAAAGGAAAGAATTAAGGATTTTAACCGAATCACAATAGGCAGCAAAGAGGAAATGGAAATATTTGTTTCAAAGGTAAAAGAAATTTTAGGAGAAAATGTATGAGAATAGCTGAAATACAAAGAAAAACTAATGAGACCGATATAAGCTTAAAGCTTAATTTAGACGGTAAAGGAATATCTAATATTAATTCGGGTTGTGGTTTTTTAGACCATATGCTAACCTTATTTTCACGCCACGCAAGGTTTGATATTGATTTAATTTGCAAGGGTGATACCTATGTAGATTACCACCACACCGTAGAGGATATCGGTATAGCCTTGGGCCAAGCATTTTTAAATGCCTTAGGTAATAAAAAGGGTATAGTGCGTTACGGTAATTTTATTTTGCCTATGGATGAAACCCTACTGCTTTCAGCGGTAGATATATCAGGCAGAAGCCACCTTGAGTACTCGGCAGATGTAAGGGCTAAAAGGGTAGGAGATTTTGATACCGAGCTTGTTGAGGAATTCTTTGAAGCTTTTGTTCGCAATGCAAAAATAACACTTCATATATTAAAGCTTAACGGTAAAAATTCTCATCACATACTAGAAGCTGTTTATAAATCGGTTGCACGTTCGCTAAAGCAGGCTGTGGAAATTGAGCAAGAATACAAGGACGAGGTTCCGTCTACCAAAGGGGTACTTTAATGATAGCTATAATTGATTACGGCGTGGGCAACTTGTTTTCGCTTGCGTCCTCATTTAAGGCTATAGGCTTTGATACGGTTGTTACGGGCGAAGCTGAAGTTATAAAAAAAGCCGATAAGCTAATACTTCCCGGTGTTGGTGCCTTTGAGGATGCTATAGCTAAATTAAAGCAAACAGGTCTTGATAAAGTTATTAAAGAGCAAGCCGAAAGCGGCAAGCCGCTATTGGGTATATGTCTTGGTATGCAAATGCTGTTTGAAAAAAGCTTTGAATACGGCGAGCATAACGGTCTTGGGCTTATTAAGGGTCAGGTTGTGCCTATGGACGGCTCTATACCTGCAGATTTAAAAATTCCGCATATAGGTTGGAACGCTTTAAACATTAAAAAGGATACCCCTTTGTTTAAGTATATTAAGAACGGTGACTTCGTATATTTTGTTCATTCTTATTACGCGGAAAACTGTGATTCTTCGGTTATAGCAACTGCCGAGTACGGCAATAATTTAACCGCCGCAGTGGCAAAG
>JAZNBP010000124.1:0-5452 GCA_045587085.1 Acutalibacteraceae bacterium
AAATTGGCTTTCTAAGGTCAAGAGTTTTGATGATTGCGTGTGGACGAAGGTCAAATACCTTGCTTACAGCATCTTCAATTTTTTCTTCAGCTACTGTTGCAGTTCCGAATGTGTCAATCATAACAGATACAGGACGGGCAACGCCGATTGCATAAGCAAGCTGAACCTCACACTTTTTAGCAAGACCTGCAGCTACAATATTTTTTGCAACATAGCGTGCAGCATAAGCGGCACTTCTGTCAACCTTTGTCGGGTCCTTACCCGAAAAAGCACCGCCGCCGTGACGGGCATAACCGCCGTAAGTATCAACAATAATCTTTCTTCCTGTGAGGCCTGTATCACCCTGAGGACCGCCCACAACAAAGCGACCTGTGGGGTTTATGTAAACCTTTGTTTCATCATCAAAAAGATTTGCAGGTATAATTGGTTTTATAACCTTTTCCAAAATATCTGCACGCAAAGTATCAAGAGATATTTCTGCAGAGTGCTGACTTGAAACTACAACTGCATCAACTCTTGTGGGTATACCGTCGTTATATTCAACGGTAACCTGAGTTTTACCGTCGGGACGAAGATACGAAAGCTCGCCTGATTTTCTAACATCAGTAAGTCTTTTAGACATTTTATGAGCCAAAGAAATAGCCAAAGGCATTAATTCCTCGGTTTCATCACAAGCGTAACCAAACATCATACCCTGGTCGCCTGCACCATGCAGATTATAAGGGTCGTTTTCGCCGTCCTTATACTCCATAGAATTATCAACACCAAGCGCAATATCGGGGCTCTGCTTATCGAGAGACACCATAACTGCACATGTATTACCGTCAAAACCGGCTTCGGCAGAGTTATAACCTATATCGCATACAGTCTTTCTTACTATTGCAGGAATATCTACCTGAGCTGTTGTGGTGATTTCACCCATAACATTTACAACACCTGTTGTACAAAAAGTCTCGCACGCAACACGTGCATTCTTGTCCTGTGAATAAATTGCATCTAAAACCGCATCAGAAACACAGTCACACACTTTATCGGGATGTCCCTCTGTTACAGATTCAGATGTGAATAATAATTTTGCCATTTTTACTTCCTCCAAGTTTAATTACATAAATAAAACCGCCCCAAAAGAAGCGGTATTATAAAACCTCATCTTTCGGATAATCCAATCCGCCGAATTTAGCACCTTATATAAAACAGGTTGCCGGACTTCACAGGGTCGGTGCCCTCCGTCACTCTTGATAAGGACTATATTCAGTTTACCAAGGTATTATATCACCACAAAAAAACTTTGTCAAGCACTTTTAGATACAATTTCAAATCCGCCTTTTAGAACAAAAATTATAAAAAATACCGCCAAAGCTATAACTAATGCTGAAACTATATATAAAATAACAGATTTTTTATTAAACAATTTTACATTATTTTCTTTTTTTGCAATAAGTCTGAACCTTCTTAAAACTGTTGTTACAGGCTTATAGATAATAAGCGTTGTGGCGGCATTTATAGTGGTTTTAGCAAGATTAAAAGGCAAAAGCAATGTTGGTATCATAGCCGAAACCTCGCTGCGGGCAACACCCATATAATAAGGAGTAATTAATAAATTTGCTCCCATCATAATTGCGGTTACGCCTAAAACTGATACAACAGAAGCAAGTATTGCCCCCGAAAATGTGCGTTTATATTTATAAATTCCACCAATAAGTAAAGCAAACGCACCGCTTGAAATAAAATTCATAATTAGCCCGTAAGGTCCGGTTTCGCTAAAAGAAATAAACTCCAAGAAAGTAACAACCGTAACCGCTGTCAAACCGTAAACGGGACCTAAAACCAAAGAAATCAGCGAAATTATCGCATCCTTAAAATCAAATGTTAAAAAACCGACCTTAAATTTGAAAATAAAGGTAAACAAAAAGGCTATTGCCGCAAAGGTAGCAGTCAAAACAATTTTCTTTAAATTTTCGTTTTTCATACAATCACCTATAAAAAATCCCTGCCGTAGAAATACAGCAGGGCAAGATAAAGCTTTAAGCTTTCTTCTTTCATCCGGACTGTACCGTCGGCTTTGGAATTTCACCAAATCAACCTATTTAAGGCTCGCGGGCTATACCGCCGGTGGGGAATTTCACCCCGCCCTGAAGATTACAATAACATTATATTAAGTTAGACTTCGGTTGTCAACCATTACTTTATCATTTCTTTGAATTCTTCCTCAGAAATAACCGCAACTCCAAGCTTATTAGCCTTGTCAAGCTTACTGCCTGCCTCCTCGCCGGCTAATACGTAATCGGTTTTCTTAGAAACAGAGGATGACGTTTTTCCGCCAAAGCTTTCAATAATAGCAGAAGCCTCGTTTCTGGTTAAAGTCGGAAGTGTACCTGTAAGCACAAAGGTAAGTCCCTTAAAGCGTGTGTCAACAACCTCTTTTAAGGATTTCATATTAACACCAAAGCTTTTAAGCTTTTCAATCATTTCTTTTGTGCCGTCAAGCGAGAAAAATTCCGCGGCTGAGCTTGCCATTATACTGCCAAAGCCTTCTATATTCTGAAAATCCTCAGCAGACGCCTTTAAAACCGCATCAATATCGCCAAAATGCTCTGAAATCAACGCCGCCGCCTTAGCACCTATATGACGTATACCAAAAGCGAAAATCAGCTTTGCTAGGTCATTTTGCTTGGATTTTTCAACCGCTGCTTTAAGATTTTCCATACTCTTTTCGCCGCTTCGCTCAAGTGCTGCCGCCTTAGCGTAATCGATATTGTAAATGTCAACTATATTATGAATTAGCTCTGCGTCCAAAAGCTGTTCCAAAACTGCAGGCCCCAAGCCTTCAATATCCATTGCATCACGTGAAGTAAAGTGAATTAAATGTCTTAACAGCTGAGCCGGACATTCAGCATTGGTACAGCGAATAACCGCTTCGTCCTCCTCTCTGTAAACAGGAGAACCGCACGAGGGACAGACTGTAGGCATCTTAAACGGTGCCGAATTCTCGGTATGCTTTACCACCGACAACACCTCGGGAATGATATCCCCTGCTTTTCTGACTAAAATAGTGTCGCCTATACCTATTCCCTTTTCGGTTATAAAATCCTGATTATGAAGCACCGCACGGGAAACCGATGTTCCCGCTAATGTAATAGGCTCAAAAACCGCAGTTGGAGTTAAAGCACCTGTTCTTCCAACATTTATTTCAATTTGGAGTAAAACGGTTTCTTTTTCCTCGGGCGGATATTTAAAGGCCGCTGCCCATTTAGGGAATTTTGAGGTACTGCCCATAGTTTCACGATAGGCTAAATTATCGGCTTTTACTACTGCACCATCAATGTCAAAGGATAAACCGCCTCTGCTATCACCTATTCTACTAATTTCGTCGATAACCTCATCTACAGTATAGCAATTTTTATAGCTGGGCAGAACATTAAAACCTAGGCTTTTTAAAAAGTCTAAGGACTGAATATGTGAATTAAGCTCTTTACCCTCAATATGCTGAATATTAAATACAAATATATCAAGCTCACGTTCTGCGGTAATCTGAGAATTTTTCTGCCTAAGTGATCCTGCCGCCGCATTACGGGGATTTTTAGCAATAGCCTCGCCCATTAATTCCTGTCTTTTAACAAGCTTTAAAAAGCTTTCGCGAGGCATAAATACCTCACCTCTGACTTCAAGAAGCCCGTCAAAAGGAATTGCTTTGGGAATGGATTTAATTTGCAAAAGATTTGCAGTTACATCTTCTCCTACAACACCGTCTCCACGGGTAGAGCCTCTAAAAAATAATCCGTCCTTATATTCAAGACTTACAGAAAGTCCGTCAATCTTAGGTTCTACCGAAAAAGCGGTTTTTGATAAATCGATTTTTTCGGCAAAAGCTCTTAATTCATCAAAGGAAAACACATCCTGCAGGCTTTCCATCTTTACTGTATGCGTAACGGGTTCAAAAAGACGCAAAGCCGCACCGCCAACAGTTACAGTAGGCGAATCCTCCTTTTTAAACTGCGGAAATTCGTTTTCAAGATTTTCAAGCTCTCTAAGCATTGCATCATACTCGAAATCCTCTATTTCAGGGGAATCCTCAATATAATATTTTTTGTTGTGGTATTTAAGCGTATCGCTTAATTCCTTTATTCTTTTTTCTGCTTCAAAAATTTCCATAGCTTTACCCTATGATAGCACCGTAGTCGTTTATAAGACCGCCTGTGTTATCGCCTTCACTTTCTATAACATTTGTAAATGCATCGGGAGTTTTTCCCACAATAACGGTTTGTGCCGCAATAGCCGAGGTTGATGCATTTATACTTCTAGTATACCCAGCCATTACAAAGCTTCCCTTAATATCGATTTTAACCTTAATTATATGCAAAGCCTGATTTATTCCCGCTGAACGAAATTCGTGGGTAAAATCAACAAACGCAGTGGAAGTAAGGTGCATATTAAAATTACACTTAGGTCCTAAACCTTGCGTATATGTATTCCCTAAAAAAGTACCTATCGGAATTTCTACCTTGTAATGCTCTTTACTGTCAACAAGGCTTGCCGTTGTATTTGAAATACAGCTTTTCAGCCTATTTATTTCGTAAATATCAATTTCAAGACTTCGGACATATCCCTCATCCGTAGTCTCAAGCCTTACAATATCATCATAAGTGACATTGTTTTTTTCAAGTACCTCTATTATCGCGTCATTAGCACTGTTAAGCATTATGGTTTCCGCAACGCTTTCGGCATATCTTATCACAATAGGATAGAGCTTATAAAGCAAAACAGCAAAAATTATTATTGCAATAATGACGCATATCAAGAATATCTTTAATCGGCGGTATCGCAAATTTCGTCTTTTAATATTTTCCACCCGCTTTCTCACAATATCCTATGAAAAACGGGTAAAAATTGTTAAAATAAGACTATTAATCATTCGTCGGCAAAGCCGACACTTTACCTCTTACTTATTACTTGTTGATTTTGTATCACAAAATCAACATTGCGTCTCCAAAACTGAAAAATCGGTATTTTTCCTTTACTGCCTCTTTATAGGCGTTCATAACATTATCATAACCTGCAAAGGCAGATACAAGCATAATTAGTGTGCTTTCGGGTAAATGGAAATTAGTGATAAGGCGGTCGATTACTTGGAATTTGAATCCCGGATAAATGAAAATGTCCGTCTCGCCGCTTTGCGCTTTCAAGGGTAAATTTCTTCCTGCGGTTTCAAGAACTCTGCAACAGGTCGTGCCCACAGCGGTGATTTTTTTGCCTGCAGCCTTCGTTTTCAGAATGGTTTCAACCGTATTTTCCGGCAAAATATAAAATTCCGAGTGCATTTTGTGTTCTTCAATATTTTCAGCCTTTACCGGTCTGAACGTTCCCAAGCCCACGTGGAGTGTGACGTGGCAGATATTTACGCCCTTGCTTTTAAGCTTATTCAAAAGCTCGTCTGTGAAATGAAGCCCTGCCG
>JAZNBP010000125.1:0-6937 GCA_045587085.1 Acutalibacteraceae bacterium
AGGTGACTTCCCATACTTGTTACGGGATAGCACATAGAGGTACCTAGCTGAATTCCAACTCGGCAAAGAGCATCAGTATCATCACTTGTCCAAACCTGAGGAGAATAATAAAGCATACCGCTATCAAAACGACCGCCACCGCCTGAGCAATGCTCAATCAGTAAATCGGGATATTTTGACGTTAGACGTTCTAAAATATCATAGAGTGCCAAAACGTAACGGTGGTAAACCTCACCCTCATTATCACTATCAAGTGTAACAGAATATGCTTCAGTTAAATATCTGTTCATATCCCATTTAAGATAGCGAACATTAGCAGTTTCAACAAGGTTTAAAATAGTATTTAAAATATATTCCTTAACCTCGGGATTAACAATATCAATTATAAATTGATTTCTGCCGATAGAACGACTGCGATTTGGCACACATAAAACCCAATCGGGATGTGCACGGTAAAGGTCAGAATCCTCAGAAATCATTTCAGGCTCCATCCAGATACCGAATTTCAAGCCCGCATTTTTAATGTTTTCCGATAAAGGAGTAAGTCCATCAGGGAAACGCTCGGGGTTAGGATACCAATCACCAAGAGAACCCTTGTCAGAATTTCTGTGACCGAACCAACCGTCATCCATTACAAGCAAATCAATACCAAGCTCAGCCGCTTTATTGGCTAAATTAGTAAGAATTTCGGTATTAAAATCAAAATACGTAGCTTCCCAGTTATTAACGAGTACCGGACGCTTTACAGACATCCAATAAGGCTTAATTATATGATTTCTTATAAAATTATGGAAATTGCGTGACATTTGACCTATACCGTTTGCAGAAAAGGTCATAGCACCCTGAGGGGTTATAAAGGTTTCACTTGAATTAAGCTTCCAAGAAAAACCATCATCAGTAATTCCCATTAAAAGCCTTGGGTTATTAAACTGTGCAACTTCAATTTCAGTCTTATGATTACCGCTGTAAATCAGTTGAAAACCGTAAGCTATGCCCTGCTCCTCGGAAGCAGACTTTTCACAAATAGCACAAAAAGGTGCATGCTGATGGCTTGTAGTACCCCTTCGGCTTGCAAAACCCTGAAAACCCTTATGTAGCGGCACTCTTTGAATATTTCGCTCGGTTGCCCAAGCACCGTTTAAGCTTATATAATCATAATCCGCAGTAAAGAAATCAAGCTGAATAGAGCTTGCCTTTTCAACAAAAATTTCGCTACCTGTATTGTTTAAAATTTCATTAAAACGTGTAATAACATCGCAGTCAAAAAATACGGAATAGTATGAATTTACATAAACCTCTGAGCTTTTATCCTTAAAGGTAAGCTTTAAGGTTTCAATATTCTCAGCACCGTTTTCCCTACCGCTAGGCAAACCTGCGGGGGCTACTGCACCGCTTATAATTTCAAAGTTAAAAAAACGCAAATCCGCAAGTCGGCTACCGTCTGCATTCTTAATTCTAAGGGCAGTTGTTCTGTAATCATTACCGCCAAAGGCAGAATATTCCTGCGGAACATCAGTAAGGTTAAAGAGCATTTCGGTATCCTCCTCAGCAGAGGAGGTGTAAGAACGGTAACGCTCAAACGGGTAAACAAAGCTTAAATCTGTATCGGAAATTTTGGCACCGTAATAAGTATGCATTACATAGTCAAAAAGAGACACCTGAAACGCATAAGTAGTATTTTTCGTGTCAAGCTTAAAACAATTATTATTCACAGTAATTGACATAATTAAAACCCTTTTTTATAAATTATAAATAAGTCAAAACAGTGCAAAATTGCACTGTTTTGAAGCTTAAAATTAATTATTATAGATGGTTGCCAACATATCTCATAAAGCCCTCTTGCTCAGGGTCTAATGAGCCGTCAATATGTGCAAACATATCAAGTGTAACAAATCCACCCATTTTATTCATAGTATTGATATAATCAATAACAAATTCCTTGGTATAACGAACACCGGCCTTACCGTAATGCTCCCATTCCTCACCACCGTATTGGTATCCAAGAGGAGTAAGCGCGTGAGGCACAGCAGTGCCTGCTTCGCGGAAGATTACATTGCCGTCAGCATCTTTTTTAACGGAAGGAGTTACGCCCAAATAATTAATCTCACCGGCAGTAAATTCCTCGTTTATATAATTTTGCTTTAAACGGCTCTTATATCCGTTATTAAATGCACAAGCAGCTCTCGGATTTCCTGCCTTAGCAGCTTTATCAAGAATACCAATAAGCTCGTCATTATAGCCCTGATTTCTTAAAACACCGTCGAACCACCAAGCCTTAACCTTATCGCCGTAACGCTCGGAGTATTCCTGTAACACGCTTGCCCACTTTTCAACAAACTCGCGTGTTACCTGTTGGTCATACGGAGGCTTAGAAACATAACCGAATTTTTCGGAAAATTCACAACGGCAGGGGCCATCACCTGTATAGTAAAGACATAAATCAATACCATATTTTGAAAGTGACTTATACAAATCTAATGGTAAATCGCGAGTAGCACAAGCTTCACCCGGCTTTATTCCGGCAATTTTATCATATGTAGCGTTAGGTGCTATCATATACTTATAAACCTGCATAATTGTAATGAAATAATAACCGGCACCCATTTTATGAAGGCTGTATGCCAAACGGTCGGTATCGAACATTTCAACACATTCATTCCAGGTAGGCACGCCTTTTTCCATATTCCTATCGGAATTTGGGTCTAAAAAGCAATGAGACATATAGTGGTGAAAAACACCCCATTTTTTCTTTTGAAGCTCGTGTACATAATTTTCCATAGTTTTTACCTCCATATCGGTTCTTAAGTAAATTATATTTAATACAATAAATAAAGTCAATAGTAAAAACAATAAATAATATAAGCGATTAAAAAACCGCAGAGTATAAAATAAAAAAATTGATTATTAATACTTTCGCCAAACCATACGATCAACAATACCGGTATATGACTGAATAATTTTTACAACCTTGGTTGAAACATTTTCCTCAATATAATCGGGCACGGGAATTCCGTAATCCCCTACCTCATTAGCGGTAATAGCGGTATCCACCGCCTGTAAAAGCGATTTTTCATCAATGCCCGCCAAAACAAAGCAGGCCTTATCCAAAGCTTCGGGACGCTCAGTAGAAGTCCTTATGCAAATTGCGGGGAACGGATTTCCAACACTTGTAAAGAAGCTTGATTCCTCAGGCAAGGTTCCGCTATCGGAAATTACCGCAAAAGCGTTCATCTGCAAGCAGTTGTAATCGTGGAAACCTAGTGGCTCGTGCTGAATAACCCTTTTATCAAGCTTAAAACCGCTTTCCTCTAAACGCTTTTTCGAACGTGGATGACAGGAATAAAGAATCGGCATATCATACTTTTCTGCGATCTTATTTATTGCACTAAAGAGTGACAAGAAATTCTTTTCGGTATCAATATTTTCCTCACGATGAGCAGAAAGCAGAATATATTTTCCTTTAACAAGTCCTAATCTTGAGTGGATATCAGACTCCTTTATTTGCTCTAAATTATTGTGTAGCACCTCAGCCATAGGAGAGCCGGTAACATAGGTGCGTTCCTTAGGTAATCCGCAATCGGCAAGATAGCGACGTGCGTGCTCGCTATATGCCATATTAACATCCGAAATAATATCCACAATTCGTCTGTTTGTTTCCTCAGGCAGACACTCATCCTTGCAACGGTTCCCTGCTTCCATATGAAATACCGGAATATGAAGTCTTTTAGCACTTATAGCCGAAAGACAAGAATTTGTATCGCCTAAAATCAGCAATGCGTCAGGCTTAATTTCGGTCATCAGCTTATAAGAGCAATTTATAATATTGCCGACAGTAGCACCCAAATCGTCGCCTACTGCGTCCATATAAACTTCAGGCTCCGAAAGGCATAAATCCTTAAAGAATACACCGTTTAAATTATAGTCATAATTCTGACCGGTATGTGCTAAAATGCAGTCAAAATATTTACGGCATTTGTCAATAACAGCCGCAAGCCTGATAATTTCAGGACGTGTACCCACAATAATTAAAAGCTTGAGCTTTCCGTTGTTTTTAAAACTGATATCGCTGTAATTTGTCTTAATTTCCATATTTACACCTTCTCAAAAAATGTATCGGGGTGATTTTGGTCAAACTGTTCATTTGCCCACATAAGTGTTATCAAATCCTCGGTATCGGATAAATTAATTATGTTATGGGTAAAACCAGGAAGCATATGCACAGCCTCAATTTTCTCACCTGAAACATAGTAGCGTCTGACCTCATCAGAGCCAATTTTCCTCTGCTCAATAAGGCCCTTGCCTGACACCACAATAAAAAATTCCCATTTTGTGTTATGCCAATGCTGACCTTTAGTAATACCGGGCTTTGAAATATTAACACTAATCTGACCGCATTTTTCGGTTTTTAAAAGCTCGGTAAAGCTTCCCCTGTCGTCAATATTCATCTTAAGCGGAAAAGCTGTCTTTTCGTGAGGCAAATACGAAAGATAAGTCGAATACAGCTTTTTTTGAAAACTGCCATTTGGTATTTCAGGCATTACAAGCGTGTTTTGCTGGTTCTTAAAAGTATAAAGCAAATCCACTATTTCGCCAAGTGTCGCTTTATGCTCGGTAGCTACCTTGCAGAACTCACCCTCGCGGTTTTCTTTGCCCTCTAATGCGTTTAGCATTTCGTCAACCAAATCGTCAATATAAACCAAAGTAAGAAGAGTTTCTCTGTTGTTTACCGAAATATCGAGGTCATTTGCTATATTATTGCAAAAGGTAGCTACAGCACTGTTGTAATTAGGTCTGCACCATTTTCCGAAAAGATTAGGAAAACGGTATACAAGCACCTTTGCACCTGTTCTTTCACCATACTCAAACAACAGATTCTCCCCCGCTTTTTTGCTCTTGCCATAATCGTTATCTAAAAGAGCTTGAGTAGAGGAGCTAATCATTACGGGACAATTGTTATTATATTGCTGTAATTTGGTTAAAAGAGTATCCGCAAATCCAAAATTACCCGCCATAAATTCGTCTGTATCCCTTGGTCGGTTTACTCCGGCAAGATTAAAGACAAAATCCGCATTTTTACAATATTCGTCTAAAAGCGAAATATCGGTATCAATATCAAACTCAAACAAATTATCAATTCTCAAATTTTGTCGGGTTTTATCCTTACCATCACGAATATTTTTAATAGCTGCACAAAGATTTTTACCCACAAAACCGTTGGCACCTGTTACAAGTATATTCATTTACTGCTCCTCAAAATTAAAGCTAAGCCCTACATATTCGAGCGATTTTTCAAAGGTATCAATGTTTTCCTTTGTCATCTGCTTTAAATTTTTTATTTCATTATCAATTTTATTTCTCTTGAAAATCAAAACCTCAAACCAACGCACAACCCACATAACCGGTAAAAGCAGCGGACACTTTTTAACTATAGGATTTCTCTTGCACATAGTCTTGTATGGAGGAAAAATAAGGCTTAATCGTCTGCTTTTCATTACATTTTTGCTTCCGCCCACATTCTGAGCAGTCTTTAAAGCTTCGCCAATATTTTGGTTTTCAGACGTTCCGTAAGCACCGCTTGAAAATATATAATCAGTAATAAAATCAGTTTTTTCAGTAGCCTCTTTTGTTCCAAACCAAACCTTAACCGTATCAAGAACATTTGAAAAGAACTCCCAAAGCTTTAAATTACGAAGCTCAGCCTCTATGTAATCATAGTCAAGCTTTTTTTCCTTAGGAAAGCATACATAAACATCGGTAATATGCTTAATTCCGATACCGCCTGCTCTGTAATGCTTTGCTAGATGTGTAAAGTTATAGATAAGCTCGTCCTCGTGCTTCATTTTGTAGCCATATTCACCGATTTTTTCGCTCGCCAATTTCCAGCCGTTACCAAAGTAATTAAAATAATCCTTATGATACGACGGGATGATTGACTTATGAAGCTCTACAGTGAGTACGCCTTTTTTCCAAACAAGCTCGTGGTCGCTTTCGTATCTTTCTGTGTAACCGAGCTTTTGCATAACCGTTTTGATTTTAGGATATTCATCCTCTTTTATCAGAATATCCGCATCGCTCATAGCACGCATTTCAGGCTTCGGATAAACCTTCTTTAAAAGCGTACCCTTAAGTGGCATATACGAAATGCCTTCCTTTTCAAAGGTTGCAAAAAGCACCTTTAAAAAATACATTTGATTTTGGTTAAGCACAATATTTTGCATTGTAGCATTCTCAAATTTTGCCTTAATTTCCTGAGGTACAGCAATTTTGGAATTGGTAATTCCATAATACACCAAAGGTGCTATTTGATGCTTTTGTGCATACCTTAATGCCTTATTCCAATCAAAATCGTCAAAAATTTGAGCTGTTGTACCGTTTAAAGCACTGTCTATAAGAGCAATTAAGCCCTTTTGAAAATCTGTCATTGTTATCTCCCCAAATTTGAAAGCTCTTCCCTAATATACTCAAGACTGAGTAATTTTTCCTTAACTTGTTCAACATCTAAAAGCTCTGTATTGTTAGAATTAAACTCAGTCAAGGTATTGCGGTGTTTGTCACCCTCGTTGAAATATTTATCGTAGTTAAGACCTCTGTTGTCACAGGGAACCCTGTAAAAATCACCAAGGTCGGTAGCCTTCGCACATTCCTCGTTAGTAAGCAAGGTTTCGTACATCTTTTCACCGTGACGAATACCTATCTCTCTAATCTCAGTATCGGGATTAAATAGCTCCGCCACAGCCTTTGCCAAGGTTTCAATAGTGCAAGCCGGAGCTTTTTGTACCAAGATATCGCCCGAAACACCGTTTTCGAAAGCAAACAAAACAAGGTCGACCGCTTCATCAAGACTCATAATAAAGCGTGTCATAGAAGGCTCTGTAATGGTAATCGGCTTGCCCTCTTTAATCTGGTCAATCCAAAGCGGAATAACAGAACCGCGGCT
>JAZNBP010000126.1:0-5312 GCA_045587085.1 Acutalibacteraceae bacterium
TTTTAATTAGTGGAATAGTAAATATTTTTGAACTGTTTATATAATGGAGATTTAAACTATGAATATATTATTTGTTTGCACAGGTAACACCTGCAGAAGCCCTATGGCTGCGGCTATTATGAACAAGATTGCAAAGGAAAATGAGATGGACATTAAGGCTTCGTCTGCAGGAATATTTGCGGAAGAAGGCTCGGGAGCAAGTGAAAATGCAGTTAGGGCAATGCGTCTTTATGAAATAAGCTTAAAGGACCATAAGGCAACCCAGCTTACAGAAAAAATGATAAATGAGGCGGATATCGTACTCACAATGACAGAGGGACAAAAGCTTATGATAGAGGGGTATGCCCCAGAAAAGATTTTCTCACTTTATGAGTTTTTGTCATCAGAGGGTGATATAGCTGACCCTTACGGCGGTGATTTGGACGAGTATAACGAAACTGCACAAGAGATTTATGATGCTTTAGTAGATGTTGCAGAAAGTCTGGTAGAATAATTATGATAAATATTGACTATATGACATCAGACCATATTGACGGTGTTTTAGAAGTTGAGTGTGAATGTTTTTCTTCCCCGTGGAGCAAGGAAGCCTTTTTGGGAGATTTAGAAAATGAGCATACGGTTTATCTTATAGCAAAAGACAGAGAGAAAGTTATAGGCTATGCGGGAGTCTGGTGTGTTGCAGGAGATGCCGATATTACAAACATTGCGGTTTTAGCTGATTGGAGAGGTAAGGGTATCGGAAAACTTCTTTTGGAAAGACTGATTTTTGAGGCCAAACAAAGAGGCTCGGAAAATATCAGGCTTGAGGTCAGAAAAAGCAATAAAACGGCGATTTCCTTATATGAAAAATTCGGATTTTCAAAGGTCTATGAAAGAGCAAAATATTACGATAACGAAGAAGACGCACTTATCTTAGAAAAGAAGATAAATTGAGGAGGATATTTTAGTGAAACTGATACTTGGAATTGAAAGCTCGTGTGACGAAACAGCAGCAGCGGTTGTTGCTGACGGAAGAACAGTTTTATCAAATGTTATAAATACCCAGATAGACCTTCATAAGCTGTATGGAGGAGTTGTTCCTGAAATTGCATCAAGAAAGCATATAGAGTCTATTGACCTGGTTGTTGATGAAGCATTAAAAGAAGCAGGAGTCACACTTTCAGATATCGAAGCTATTGCGGTAACAAACGGCCCGGGTTTAGTCGGAGCGTTGCTTGTGGGAGTGTCTTGTGCAAAGGCACTTTCTTATGGTGCTAAAAAGCCTTTAGTTCCCGTACACCATATTAAAGGACATATTATGGCAAATTTTCTTGCCCATAAGGATTTAGAACCGCCGTTTGTCTGTCTTGTTGCGTCGGGAGGCCACAGTCATATTGTAAACGTTAAAGATTATACAGATTTTGAAATTTTAGCGAGAACAAGGGATGACGCGGCAGGCGAGGCATACGATAAGGTTGCAAGAGTTTTAGGACTTGGTTATCCCGGTGGACCTAAAATAGACAAGCTTGCACGGGAGGGAAACGGAGAAAGTATCGTATTCCCGCGTGTTAAAATGGAAAATCTCGACTTCTCTTTTAGCGGAGTAAAAACCGCTGTTATAAACTATCTTCACAAAAAAGAACAGAATAATGAGGAAGTAAATAAAGCTGATGTTGCAGCAAGCTTTCAGGAGGCGGTAACAGATGTTTTATGTGAGCATACAATTGAGGCCGCAAAACAAAACAATAGCAAGATTATAACAATAGCAGGCGGTGTTGCGGCAAATTCAAGGCTCAGGGAAAAGATGACAGAGATGGCACAAAAAGAGAACATAAGCGTTTTATATCCGCCACCTGTGCTTTGTACGGATAATGCGGCGATGATTGCTTGTGCAGGGTATTTTGCATATGAAAACGGCGAAAGAGCCCAGCTTAATTTAAATGCTGTGCCGTCTTTACAGCTATAAGGAGTAAAAAAATGATTTTTTGGTGTGTGTTATCGTTTTTGCTTGTTGGTCTTGACAGGCTTACCAAGTTTTTAACAGTAAAAAACTTTGATTTAGGAGAGAGTATCACCGTAATACCCAATATTTTAGATTTTACCTATGTAAAAAATACGGGAGCGGCATTTAGTATCTTAGAAAATGCAACCTGGGTTTTGAGTATTATATCGGTTATATTCTGTATTCTTATTGCGGTGTATTTTTTTGTTAAAAAGCCAAAAAGCAGATTATTAAAATCTGCACTTGTACTCATATTTTCAGGAGCTTTGGGAAATGCGATAGACCGTGTGTTTTTAGGATACGTTATAGATTTTATAGAGACAACCTTCATAAGCTTTCCTGTTTTCAACGTAGCAGATATTGCGATAACTGTCGGTGCAGTACTTTTAATTGTTTATGAGCTGTTTTTTAATCCTGAAACTGAAAAAGGAGATAAATAATGGAGGAATTGGCAATCTCGGTAGGAGAAGACTATAACGGAATAAGAGTGGACAAGTTTTTGAGTGAAAGTACGGATTATACACGCTCATTTATACAAAAGCTATGCTCAGAGCAAAATGTCACAAAACAAGACGGTACAGTTTTAAACCAGAAATACAAGGTAAGGACAGGAGAGATTATTCTTTTAAATATTCCCGAGCCTGAAATTTTAGAGGTGAATGCTGAGGATATACCTCTTGATATAGTCTACGAGGACGAATATCTCTTGGTAGTTAATAAGCCACGCGGAATGGTGGTACACCCAGCCCCCGGTAATTTAAGCGGGACACTCGTAAATGCCCTGATGTATCATTGCCAAAATCAGCTTTCGGGTATAAACGGCGTAAAACGTCCGGGAATAGTCCATAGGATAGACAAGGATACAACAGGACTTTTGGTGGTTGCAAAAACAGACGAGGCGCATAACGGTCTGACTATGCAATGGCACGAAAAAAAGGCACACCGTAAGTATATCACCTTAGTGAACGGTAATATAAAAGAAGATGAAGGAACAATAAATAAGCCATTGGCAAGAAGCCCTAAAGACCGTAAAAAAATGGATATAGTTTACGGAGGAAGGGAGGCTGTAACTCATTTTAAGGTATTAGAAAGATTTGGAGAATACACTTTAGCGGAATGTATTTTAGAAACAGGAAGAACCCATCAGATAAGAGTACATATGTCATATATTGGTCACCCCGTTGCAGGTGACGCAGTATACGGACCGAAAAGCGTGATAAAATATCTTGAGGGTCAGTGCCTACATGCCGGCAAAATTGGCTTTAAACATCCGAGAAACGGAAAGTATATAGAAATCGAAAGTGAACTTCCGGATTATTTTACTGATTTTTTAAGGAGGATAAAATAAATGGAAAATGCCAAGAAGTCTTTGTCACATTGGTTGTTAGCCTCCGATATTGACGGTACCATTAACGATAAAAGGCGCCGTCTTGTTAAAAGAAATTACGACGCTATACACAAATATATAAACGAATACGGCGGTAATTTTACTCTTGCCTCCGGCAGATCACCCGACTCAATGCGTAAGCACTACAAGAGACTTGATATCCCTGACGGTAAGGCTATAGTAATTAACGGTGCGGGAATTTATGATTTTGCCGAGGAAAAAATGGTCTGGACAAGTCCTCTTAACGAAAAATGCATCGATATGATCCGTAAAACTGCGAAAAAGTACCCTACAATATCCTTTCAGGTTATATCGGATAAAGTAGTTTACATTTTCAGACCGACTCTGTCTTCAAGAATTCTCGCCATCAACGCAAGATATCCCATAAAATATTTCTATTCCTTTGAGGCTATCCCCAAGGAAAATTGGTATAAGGTAATTTTTACAGGCTTGCCGCCTGCGTTGAAGCTTGTAAGTAAATATATTGAAAAAATGTCGGATACTACCGAGAATTTGATGTTTTCATCAGCCTGGAGCTATGAAATCGTTAATGAAGATACCAACAAAGGCAAGGCAGTGCTTAAGCTTGCCGAAATCCTCGGCGTTGAGAAGGAAAACACCTCTGCTATAGGTGATTATTTCAATGATTATGAAATGCTCAGGCAAGTTGGCTTTCCTGCCTGTTGCGGTCAGGCACCGACTGAAATTAAAAAAATATCAAAATTCGTAGCTTGTCACTGTAATCACGGTGCAGTTGCGGATCTGATAGAATATATGATTAAAAATTTTGCAAAATAAATCAAGGAGGACATTATGGAAGAAAACAAAAAACTCGAACTGAAAAAGATTGCAGTTAATGTACGTAAGGGTGTAATCGAAGGTACATTTAATGCAAAATCAGGTCACCCCGGAGGATCTCTCTCAATTGCGGATGTAATCACTTATCTTTACTTTGCAAAGATGAATGTTGATCCTGCAAATCCTGACGATGAAAACCGTGACAGATTTGTCCTTTCAAAGGGACACACTGCACCGGCTCTTTATGCGGCACTTGCTCATAAGGGATTTTTCCCCGTTGAGCTTATCAAGACACTCAGAAAGCCCGATTCTATCCTTCAGGGACATCCCAGTATGAGATATACTCCCGGCGTTGATATGAGCACAGGCTCACTCGGACAGGGTATCTCCGTTGCTTGCGGTATGGCTCTTGCAGGTAAGCTTAAGGGTAAGGACTATAAGGTTTATACTATCCTCGGTGACGGTGAAATGGAAGAAGGTCAGGTTTGGGAGGCTGCAATGTTTGCGGGCAACCGTAATCTGGATAATCTCGTTGCAGTTGTTGACTATAACAACCTTCAGATTGACGGCTCACTCGACGAAGTAAATTCACCTTATCCCATTAAGGAAAAGTTTGAGGCATTCAATTGGAACGTAATCGAAATTAACGGTCACTGCTTCTGTGAAATTGAAGACGCATTCAACAAGGCTGACGAATGCAAAGGAAAGCCCACCTGTATTATTTCAAAATCAGTAAAGGGTAAGGGTGTTTCGTTTATGGAAGACAAGTGCGACTGGCACGGCTCAGCTCCCAATGCTGAACAGTACGCAATAGCTATGGCTGAGCTTGACAAGGCTATGGCAGATCTGGAGGTGTAATTATGGCTGATGTAATTAAATGTGCAACAAGAGATGCTTACGGCGCGGCTTTAAAGGAACTCGGTAACAGAGATGATATTCTCGTACTCGATGCTGACCTTGCAAAGGCAACAAAGACAATTACCTTCAAGAAGGAATTTCCCGATAAGTTTATCGATTGCGGTATTGCTGAAAGCAATATGATGGGCATAGCAGCAGGTCTTGCCACAACCGGATACACTGTATTTGCTTCATCATTCGCAATGTTTGCTGCAGGCAGAGCATTTGAGCAGGTGAGAAACTCAATCG
>JAZNBP010000127.1:0-16283 GCA_045587085.1 Acutalibacteraceae bacterium
GTATCTTGTGCAGTTGGTATGGCTTTAGCTGCCAAGCATTTTGGTAATGACTTTAATGTTTACGCAGTTTTGGGCGACGGTGAAGTTGAAGAAGGTCAGGTTTGGGAGGCTGCAATGTTTGCGGCAAATAAGAAGCTTTCAAATCTTACTATTTTTGTTGACTATAATAATCTACAGATTGACGGCACTATTGAAGAGGTTAATTCTGCAATGCCCATTGATAAAAAGTTCGAGGCATTTAATTGGCATACAATAGTTATAAACGGCAACGATTTTGAACAGATTGAGAACGCTTTGTTAGAGGCTAAAACAGTTGATAAGCCTGTTGCAATTATTGCAAAGACTGTAAAGGGCAAGGGCGTTTCTTATATGGAAAATGCTGTTAATTGGCACGGAGCTGCTCCTAACGATGAGTTGTACGAACAAGCAATGACAGAATTAAGAGCAAAGCTTAATGAGTTAATGTAAAGGAGAAACGGATATGTCAGATGTAAAAATGGTTGCAACCCGTGCAGGCTTTGGTGCCGCACTTAAAGAATTAGGTGCAGAACGTGATGATTTTGTGGTTTTAGATGCAGACCTTGCTGCTGCTACACAAACAGGCGTTTTCAAAAAGGAATTTCCCGACAGATTTTACGATTGCGGTATAGCTGAACAAAATATGGTAAGCATTGCTGCAGGTATTGCTGCAACAGGCAAAAAGGTTGTTTGTAGCTCCTTTGCTATGTTTGCCGCTGGTCGTGCCTTTGAACAGGTTAGAAACTCTATCGGTTATCCTCATTTAAATGTTGTTATCGGTGCTACACACGCAGGTATTTCTGTTGGCGAGGATGGTGCTACACATCAATGCAACGAGGATATCGCTTTAATGCGTACAATTCCCGGTATGACAATTATTAATCCTGCCGACGAAACTGAAGCAAAGCTTGCAGTACGTGCGGCGTTAGACCACGACGGACCTGTCTATTTGCGTTTCGGCAGACTTGCAGTGCCGGTAGTGTTCGGTGAGGATTATAAGTTTGAAATTGGCAAAGGCGTTGAGCTTAAAGAGGGTAACGATGTTACTATAATAGCTACCGGTCTTATGGTTAATGAAGCACTTCAGGCTCACGAGCTTTTAAAGGCTGAGGGTATCAATGCCAGAGTAATTAATATTGCTACAATTAAGCCTCTTGATACTGAGATTATTTTAAAAGCTGCAAAAGAAACAGGTGCTATTGTTACTGCTGAGGAACATTCGGTAATCGGCGGTTTAGGTTCTGCAGTTAGTGAATTCTTGGCAGAAAACCTACCTGTACCGGTTGTTAAGCTTGGTGTTTATGATACATTCGGTCATTCGGGTCCTGCTCCTAAGTTACTTGATGAGTTTGGTCTGCGTGCAGTAAATATTGTAGAAAAGGTTAAAAAAGCCATTTCTATGAAATAAATAAAATTTTTACGGGCAATTTATAATTGCCCGTATTTTTAAAATGTATATTCTTTAGTATTTATCTCTTTTTCTTGACTTTTTTTGTAAATAATTTATAATATAAGTGTATGGTTCGGCAAAATTCGACAATAAAAATAAAAAACACCTCGTAAACGAGGTGTGGAGCTGAAGATGGGACTCGAACCCACGATCTGCTGATTACGAATCAGCTGCTCTGCCAACTGAGCCACTTCAGCGTACTTAAAATTATACCATAATATTAAATTTAGTCAAGTTAATTTTTATAAAGGGGGATTAATTAATTGATGTCAAATCCTATTAATGACAGAATAAGAGCCACTCGTAAGGCTAAGGGTTTTAAGCAACTTCAAGTGGCAAAGCTTATTGGAATTAAGGAGTCTACCTATTCTCAAATGGAGCGTACCGGCAATATTACATCAGATAGAATTGTTCAGTTGGCTGAAATTTTCGGTGTTTCTACCGATTATCTTTTGACCGGCAAGGATGAGGACACTATTTCCTTTGCCCCTCCTCCTCGTGAAACAGCAGTCCTTCACGAAAAATCGTATTTTGAGCAAGACAAGCTTGAGCTTACTCCAAACGAGATAAGCATTATTACTATTTTGCGAAATTTCCCTAAGGATGTCCGAGAGGATGTAATTAATTATATTGAGGAAAAATATAAGAATACTTAAATTTTAATCAAACTGCCGTCTTAGAGTTTCTAAGGCGGCTTTTTCTATACGAGAAACATAGCTTCTTGAAATGCCCAATTTTTTGGCTATTTCTCGCTGTGTTAATTCCTTTTTTCCGTTTATTCCATAACGCATTTCAATTATTTCCTTTTCTCTGTCACTAAGTGTACCGCTTAGAATAACCTTTAGTCTTTCAAGCTTTAGCTTTGTGTCAATTTCTTCAACAATATCACGGTTATCCGCAATTATATCAATAAGAGTCAATGCATTACCGTCCTTGTCGGTATCGATTGGGTCGCTTATAAAAACATCTTGGGCAGATTTTTTTTGATTTCTGAAAAACATCAGAATTTCGTTTTCTATACAACGAGCCGAATATGTTGCAAGCTTTATGTTTTTGTCGCTTTTAAAGGTTGAAATTGCTTTTATAAGCCCTATTGTACCTATTGAAATTAAATCGTCAGGCTCGGCTCCTGTTGCATAATACTTTTTTACAATGTGTGCTACAAGGCGTAAATTGTGTTCTATTAGTTTGTTTCTGGCTTCAATATCACCGATTTCGCTTTTCTGTAATAATTCTGCTTCGGTTTTTGCGTCAAGAGGCGGAGGGAAAGCACCGGCTCCCGTAACGTGGAGTGCTAAATAAAATATACTTGAAGCTAATTTTAAAAGTAAAGCAAACATATAATTCCTCATTTCATATATTCTTAAAAAATTATATGAAATATTTGGCTTGTCAGTTGCTAATGGTTTTATAAATTTAAATAAAAAAGTTGTTGCATTATTCGTTAAAACGATGTATAATAAGTTTGTAATCGTCGGTTTTGCGAATAATGTAAGTTTGATTGGTAGGTTTACTATGGAATATTTAAATATAAAAGAAACTTCGTTAAAATGGGGTATATCCGAAAGGCGTATACAGGTTCTGTGCAAGGAAGGTAAAATTCAGGGTGCTACACGCTTTGGTAAGGCTTGGATGATACCAATAGCCACCCAAAAGCCTATTGACGGCAGAACAAAAGTGTATAAGGATGCGAAAAAACTATTACTTGAAAAAAATATGCCTATGCCGAGGAAAACTCCTTTTTTGCATATGACCGATTTGTACAGTGTGCCGGGCTCTGCCGAAAGTGTTATAGCGTCACTTGAAAGTAATCCCGAGGCACAAATTTTATTAGGAGCAGAAATCGCGTATTCAAAAGGCGATGTTGAAAAGGTTTATGATAGTGCTTATTATTTGCTTCATAAACATTCAGGATTTTATGCAGTTATCTCTGCAGGTATGCTTTTAGGATTGTGTGCCATTTGGCGGGGCGACCTTAATATGTGGCGTCAGGCAAAAATTCATATTGCAGAGGCACCCGCAAAATCGGACGAGCAAAGGGATATAATAGCCTTTGCTATTACAGCTATTGACAGTATTTTGTACGATGTTTCTTCGTTTCCTGAATGGTTTAAAATCGGCCGATTTGAGCCTTTGCATAAGGATTCACTTCCCGCTGCAAAGGTGTTTTACGCAAAATATCTTTATGCTATGGCTTATGCTCTTGCTACAAAACAGGTTCATTTTCAAGGCCTACAGGGATTGTCGCTTATGACTATTATTCCAAATAGTATAGAACCTATGATTGCTCAAGCGGTAGCGGACAGTTCAATTATCGCAGAAATTTATCTGCGTATGACCTGTGCGGCGATTTATCATAATAGCGGTAATGATAAACAGGCAATTTTCCATATTGACCGTGCAGTGAAATTAGCCTTGCCGGATAAGTTATTTGGTATTTTGGCTGAGTATGGTCGCACGTTGGATTCACTTTTAGAGCAAA
Organism: Acutalibacteraceae bacterium; assembly: GCA_045587085.1. Classification (GTDB taxonomy): domain Bacteria; phylum Bacillota; class Clostridia; order Oscillospirales; family Acutalibacteraceae; genus UBA737. The sequence continues at coordinate 3,951 of JAZNBP010000127.1, forward strand.
GAATATCTAAAATAGACGAAGATGCTTGGCTTGCTGTCCGTGACCTATACCGTATTTATTTTGCCGGCTGGACAAAGCTTAGCGGTTCTGTTCGTGGTAAGAAATTAGCGACTACATTATCACTTAAGGAGCGTGAGGTTGCAAAACTAGCTGCTTTTGGATTTAAAAACAGTCAAATAGCCGAAAAACTTAATATGTCAATATCAGCTGTAAAACAAGCGGTTACAAATGTTTCTAATAAAACCGGAATGTCCAGAGAAAACTTCGCAGCTTTCTTATAATATATCTGTTTTGCTTGAAAAAAGATATACTAAACCTTGAAAATAGTGTCCTAAAAAACCAATTTTAGGTGATAGTAAATTTTAAAACAATCTGCTATACTTTTATCATAAAAGTTATAGCAGATTATTTAATTTGCAAAAATATTGAAAGGAGCCTATATGTTATCAAAAATTCTAATGCAAGACGTAGATCGACTCCCAACACCTAAAGAAGGTGAATTATATAAGGAAGTAACCGTATCAGGTAAAACATTCAGACTGTTGTATGGTTATTATGAAAGCTTCGAAAAGGAAAGTCCTCTTAATGAGCCAATGCCAATTTATCCTGACTTTATTAATGAGCCACATTATACGGCAGAAGGAATTCCAATAGTTACAGCAATGCAAAATGTCTGTGAATTCTATAGCGGAAAAAATGATGAGGATAGCAGTTGTTCTGAATGCTCTTTTTTTCAAAAAAGTGAGGATCTGTTCGGGCTTTGCAACTGCCCAAAAAATAAACTCTTTATTAATAAAAATGAAGAAGTAAAAATTGAATAGGTTTTCGTGTTTCGCTAGAAAAAATGATAAACAACAAAAATATATAGTTGGAGGAAATAATATGAAAAGAAAATTTTCGCAAAAAGCTTTAAGTGTGTTTCTTTGTATTGCACTTATTATGACCTGTCTCCCGCTTACCTTAGCGTCGGCAGCTTCGGCTTTTGAATATAAAGGTGGCGCCGGAATTAAAGTTTCCGACCTTGATACTTCAACCAAGTATTCTGAATCTCTGGGCGATAATGCTTCTACAGAATATGCGGGCAGAATATGGTCTGATAAATCTGTCTATACAGATGACGCCACATTTGATATATTTGGTGGTGGCACATCAACCATAACACTTAATGAGAAAAATAACGGTGAGGATTTCCTTATTGCTTATTCTGCTCTTGCAACTTCAGAATCGGTTTCAGGCTCAACACAGGCACCTGTTGATGTTGTGTTTATTATAGATACATCAGGCTCAATGCAGTACGCAATGGGCACTCAGGACAATACAAGGCGTATTGTAAATACTGTAAAAGCTTTAAATGAGTCTATAGAAACGTTAATGAATTTAAATTCAAATACCAGAGTAGCGGTTGTAGCATTTGCACGTGATGCTGAAATCTTGCTTCCTTTAGGTCGCTATGAAAAAGGTGAATATACTACAGGCTATGGTTCTAACCAGCAAACTATTATTGATTACTTTTCTGTAAGCAATAACTCGGTAAGGGTTCATGTATATCCTGAAAACAGCAACAGAATGATAGAGGATACACGTTCTGTTACAGGTGGTACCAATATTCAGGGCGGTTTATACAAGGGCATGAATATATTAGCTACAGAAACTGATGTTGTAGCTGATGTTAACGGCTCTAAGATTCAAAGAGTTCCATCGGTAGTTCTCCTTTCTGACGGTGCTCCTACAAGGTCAGACGCGAACACAGGTAGTGGAAGCAATGCTACTTATTGGTGGAATCCGGTTAATAACGGTAATGCGGGTGACGGTAATACTCCTTATGCCGGCAATGGTATGAAGGCTTTAATGACCGGTGCTTATATGAAAAAGGCTATCGACCGAAATTATGGTGTTGCCGACACAAATATGGCTACAACATTCTATTCCATCGGTATAGGAATCACATCTCTTTCTACCAGAAATGAAGAAAGAAATCTTGCCTATATAACCCTTAATCCAAAGGATAATTGGAACAATAACGATACTATGGCAAGCACTATAAGGCAGGCTTGGAATACATATATTACCAATGACGGACGTCCGTCTGTTGCGACATACTACGGTCAAAATTACACCTTTAACCATCCACCTCAGTATGATATTGATACAGATAGGGATGCTCTTAAAAATTTAGTGGATAGTTATTATGATGCCGATAACGCTTCTGCTGTAACAAGCGTTTTCAAAGGCATTGTTGAAAGTATTGCCATTTCTGTACCTCAAGTTCCAACTGAAATTAAGGGTAATAATCCTACCGAGGGCGGTAAAATTATATATACCGACCCAATCGGCGATTATTTGGAAGTTAAAGATGTTAAGGCAATAATTTACGCAGGACAGACCTTTACTGTAAAAAATACCGTCACAAGCGGAAATGTTACCTCTTACATCTTTGAAGGTAATGTGCATAGTGCAATTTACGGTGACCAATCTATTGATGATATCATTATTAAGGTCACCGACAACAACGGCAAGCAAACACTTGTTGTTGAAATTCCGGCCTCCGTTATTCCGATTAGACTAAATGAGGTAGCACTTAATCCTGACGGCACTGTTAAAACTCACACAAATAATGCAGCAATGCCGGCTAGAGTTGTTTACTCGGTTGGTCTGCAGTCAAGAATTTTAAAACAGGCTGACGATGGTACTGTTTATGTAGACAAAACGAAGCTTTCTAGTGATTATCTTGATGCAAATACCAATAGTGACGGTACCATAAACTTTTATAGTAACGAATATACTAACCCCCACCTTATTAACGGTTCTACTGTAGGAGATGCTACTGTAGAATTTGAACCTTCACATACAAACAGTTTCTACTATATCCTTGAAGATATGCCTATATATAAAGACAAGGATTTACGTGAGCAGGTTACCGCAAGTGAAGGAATTGAGGATGACAAAGTATATTATTACAAGGATGAGTACTATCACGGTACTGCAACTGAAATTGATGCTGTTGAACGTACCGGTGCACAATTAAATAGAACAGAGATTATTGAAGGCTCTGACGGTTATCTCTATAGAGCGACAGGTTCGCCCCGTCTTAACCGTATTTTGAAATTTGAAGGTACAAAGCTTTACAACAAAACAAATACTGCTGAAGACTTTTATGCACCTGAATTTCATTATGCCCAGGGTAGCACAAGTGCTTATGACGGAAAATTCATAGTGCATCTTGGCAATAACGGTTTAATTACAATGATTGCCGGTGGAGACCTTAAAATCAGCAAAACTGTAAACGCAGGTGTTGGATTAGTTGCACCTGATAAGTCCTTCGAGTTTACTGTTGACCTTGACGGTGATGATGTCAATGGCGGAGAATATGATTATGTGATTGTTGACGCATCCGGTGCTAATGTAGCAAGTGGTACTCTTTCTGCAAGTAATACCAAGTTTAACCTTAAAGACGGCGAGACTGCAACTATTTTCAGTCTTCCTCCCGGAACACAATATAAGGTAACTGAAAAGCAGGTTGCCGGATTTACTACCCAGTCAGAAGGGGATATCGGTGTCATTTCTGCCGGTAATACAAGCGTAGCAAGCTTTACAAATACCTACAATGTAGAACCCGTAATTTGGCCGGCAAACGACAAGCTTAAAGGCACTAAAGAGCTTGTTGGCCGTGAATGGGCTAGCGAAGATTCCTTTACTTTCTTTATATCACCATACAATAATGCACCGCTTCCTACAGGCTACGATGCTACTACCGGTGTTACAGTAGATAAGCCCGATAGTGACGGAGGCAGTATCGCTACATTTGCATTCGGTGATATTGAATTCACAGCCCCCGGTGTTTATCGATACACAATAACTGAAAAAGAACCCGAAAAAGACGAGTATTTACCGGGTATGTCCTATTCAAGGGCACTTTATCGCGTTGTTGTTACAGTCGCTGATAACGGTGACGGTACGCTAAGTGTTACTGACTCTGATATTCAGAAGCTTTATACTGACGACGCCGAGCAGTTGTTCACATATAATAACGGCGAAATTGTAATGAACAACGGTGAAGAGGCTCAGGATACAGTTAAGTTTATCAATACTTATGCAGTTGATGCTGTGACACGTGTTCCGGTAGCTTTTAAGGATTATACCGATAATTCCGGACAAAATCCGCTTGTTTCAGGTATGTTTGAATTCAAGCTTGAAGCTTTAGGCATTGTTGAAAACGGCGTGCTTGTTGACACTGATTACAGCAAGGTTCCAATGCCGGCAGGTAGTGTTGACGGTGCTATTACTACAAAGAATGAAGGTCATAACATAACCTTCCCATCGGTTACATTTACACAAGCAGATATTATTGATGGTGATTCTATTACCTTTAGATATAGGATGAGTGAAGTTATACCCAAAAATCCTGTAAACGGTATGGAATACGATAGCAGTGTTTATACTGTTGATGTTGTTGTATCGGTTGATGCAAATAGCCACATTCTTAATGTAGCAGCAATTTATCCTAACCAAGAGAATATCGCAACCTTTAAAAATGTATATACTCCAAATTCAATTACTGCTGATATAAACGGTACAAAAACTATTGTCGGCAGAGATATGAAACAGGGTGAAAGCTTCGAGTTTGTACTAGGTGCGGGTGCTGCAACAGGAAACGCTATAAGAGAAGGTATTGTTGTAGTTCCTTCGTCTGTTGAAAATGTTTCAGGTGCTAAAGACGGTGTTGCAAGTTCATTTGCTTTCAAAGACATAGAGTTCAAGAAAGCAGGAACCTATGTATTTACTGTTTCCGAAACTAAGGGCAATGCGACTGCTCTTAAATATGATGATAGTGTAATCACAATTACAGTTGTTGTTGACGATCTGCAAAAAGACGGTAATCTTGAAATAGTTTCTATTACATACGATAACGGCAAATCTGCCGCCGAATTCATAAACACCTATTCATCTACATTTACAGGAACTCCTGTATCACTTAGCGGTACAAAGTATTTGACCGGTAAAACCCTTTTGGCCGGTGAGTTCTATTTCGATGTTGAGGAATATCTAGACGGCGATTCCATCGGCAGCCGATTCGTTACTCACGAAGCAGACACCTCTGCTAGTGACGGAGTATACAGCGGTAATATTGTTTTCCTAAGTAATGTTACTTATGATAAAGCCGGTATTTATCAATATGTAATTACAGAGCAGATTCCCGATAATAAAGTGACAGGTACAACCTATGATACCTCAAAATTCCGCTATACTGTTGTTGTAGAAGACGACCTAAACGGTAATTTAACTGTAACTTCCAAGAAACTTGAATTGGCAAGTGGCAACGGTTGGGTAAGTGCTAATACTGTTGAATTTACAAATACGTATGTTCCAAATCCCACTACTGCCGAACTGCCGTTAATTAAAAAGATTGTTAGCGGTGACAGAGCTGAGTCGCTAAAAGCAGGCGAGTTTGACTTTGAAATAAGGACTGTTTCTGCAAATCCTCAGGACGGAATAATACTTCCTTCTAATAAGATAGTTTCAAATACGGTAAACGGTGACGTTGTATTTGACGAGCTAACATTTACAAAAGCCGGTGTTTATGCTGTAGCTGTAGAAGAGGTTATACCTGACGATGCAAATAAGGTTCCCGGAATTACATATAGCACACAAACAATTACTGCTATTTTTACGGTTCATGATGACCGAAACGGCACTTTGACCGCAACACTTACTCAATTAATTGGTGGTGAAATCATTATAAATGAATACACCGCAGCTTCTGCAGAAGCAACCATTGAAATTACCAAGACCTTTACAGGCAGAAGCAATAATAGGTGGTTATCTTCAGATAAGTTTGATTTTACTATTAAGATTATTGATGCTGATACCTTGACAGCTATTGAAAATGGCGATATTGAATTTGTATTTGATGCTAATAGTTTAGATACTGCAACCTTTACAATTTCAAATAAAAACGATATAGCAACAGCTAATGTTAAGGTTAATAAGCCCGGTACATATAAATTTGTTGTAAGCGAGGTTGACGGTGGCATTTCCGGTGTAACCTACGATAAAGACGTTAAAGAAATTGTTATTGTTTCAACTGATGACAGTGCAAACGCTAAAATCAAGCTTGAAATTAACGGTATTGATACTAATAAGGTAACTGTAAACTTCACTAATACCTATGTTATTGAAGGTCAAGACACTGTTGTTATAAGCGGTACCAAGCTATTGACAGGTGATCGCACTACTGTAAAAGCAGGTGAGTTTACATTCGGATTATATGACCAAAACGGTGAGCTTGTAAAAGATAAAAACGGTAATCCTTATGTTGTAACAAATTCTCAAAACGGTAGCTTCACGTTCCCGACACTCAGCTTCTCAAAAGCTGATATAGGTCCAGACGGTACATATGTTTACACATACACTGTAAAGGAAATTGCCGGTGACAATCTGCGTTACACATACGATGACACTATCTATACTGTAAGCGTTACTGTTGAGGATGATAATCTTGGTGGTATAATTGCGAACTATACCGTTACTAAGGCTGGCAGCCCATCACAAATTGTGTTTACTAATACCTATACAAATCCTCAATCCGTACCCTATACACCAACGGCTAAAAAGTTATATAACAAGACACTTGTCGGCGGTGAGTTTAAGTTCGTATTAGAGGGCAACATAGGCAATACTCCCGTATCTCAGGAAAAGACAAACGCATCTAGCGGTGTTATTACCTTTGATACTTTAAGATTCCCCGAAGCCGGCACATATACCTTTACTGTAAAGGAAATAGATAAGCTATTAGGCTTTATTGAATATTCTGCTGCAGAGTATGAGCTTGTTGTAAATATTGTTGATACTAAGGGTGTTCTGAGTCTAGGCTCTGTAACAGTTAATAATGACCCCCTAGGTTCAATGGAATTTACCAATACCTACAAAATCGACGGCGAGGATGAAATCACACTTCGCGGAACTAAAACCCTTACCGGCGGTCGCACAACCTTTGCTGCAGGTGAGTTTGAATTCGGTTTGTATGATTCTGACGGTAAATTAATTGAGGCTGTTAAGAATGATGCCGACGGTAACTTTGCATTTACCACTTTGACGTTTGACGAGACAGATGTTCCTGTAAGCGGTAGTAAGCAAATTTCCTATACTGTAAAAGAAATACCCGGTTCGGATATCCGTGTAACTTACGATACTACTGTTTACACAGTTACTGTTACTGTAGAGGATAACAATCAGGGCGGAGTAAAGGCTTCCTACACAGTTTCGGGTGTGGCAGACGGTTCGCTCAGCTTCACAAATATCTACACTCCGAAGCCTGATGATATTACTGTTGATTTTAATATTGTAAAGACGGTTATTAACAACGGTAACGAGCAAATCGGTCCTAACGGATTTAAGTTTTTACTTGATTCGCTCAGCGACGGTGTGGCTGATACCACTGTTTCAACTGACGAAAACGGCAAAGCTAAGTTTACATTAAGCTTTACTGAGGATGATATAGGTAATACTTATACCTATAAACTATCCGAAATTAATGACGCCAAGGAAGATGTTATCTATAGCGATGATATATACACAATTACTGTTGCTATCACTCTTAACGATAACAATGAATTGGTTGCAACGCTCACAAATAATGGCAAGGCTGTGACTGATGTTGTTGCAGAGTTTGAAAATATCTATGATAATACTCCGGATGTTCCCGAAGTTCCAAAAACCGGAGACAACGCTAATTTACAGCTTTGGTTCATTCTCTTGTTTGTAAGCAGCGGCGGAGTAATTACAACTTCCGTTACTCGCAAAAAGAAAAAAGAACAAAACTAGATAATTACATTTAAAAACTGAACCTCTATCGAATTTCGATAGAGGTTCAGTTTTTTATATTAATTTTTTATAGCTGTCGCCAAATAACTGTTCGGCAAACCAGACACCCTTTACGGTGAATTTTCTGCCATTTAAGTAATTTAAAATGCCGGCATCAGTTTTGAAATCAAAGGACAGGCTGTAAGAATAAAGTGCCTGCTTGTCAAAGCCTGATTTTTTATCGTTAGATTTGCTGTATTTACCTTCGCCTAAAAGCGGGTGACCGATAGCTGCCATATGTGCCCTTATTTGGTGAGTTCTGCCTGTTATTAGCTCAATCTCTAAAAGAGATAGGTTGTTTTTGCTTTCAATCACGCGGTATCGGGTTTTTATTGATTTTGATGCATCAGTTTTGTTTTTAGAAAGAAAAACACGATTTTTGCTCGTATCCTTTTCTAAATAGCCCTCAAGCGTATCAGAGCTTTTTTTAGGAACACCGTGAACTACGCATATATACCTTTTGTCAAGCTCTCTAAACTTTATTTTATCACATAAAATCCTAAGTGCTTCGGCATTTTTTGCTGCTATTACAATTCCGCCTGTGTTACGGTCTATTCTGTTTGCAAGGGCAGGAGCAAAGCTGTTTTCTGCTTCGGGGTTATATTCACCCTTTTCGTACAAATAATGCTGTATACGGGAAATTAAGGTGTTTGTATACTCATTTTTGTCGGGATGCACTAAAACGCCTTGCTTTTTATCAACAAGTAAAATATTTTCATCCTCATATACAATGTCAAGCTTTGTCGGGGCAGATAAAAAGTCATACTTTGGAGCTACTGCTTCAAAAAATTCATCGTTAATATATGCCGAAACAATATCGCCTGCCATTAGCCTTGTAGAAATTTCTGCACGCTTTCCGTTTACCTTAATGCGTTTTGTTCTGATATATTTAAACATTAAGGAGCTTGGTAGCTTTGGACAGTTTTTGGTTATGAATTTGTCAAGACGCAAGGTCTCATCATTTTTTGTGATTGTAAATTCTTTCATATTGTAGCCTACTTGAAAAATTATTTGAAATGTTATATAATAGTTAAGAGGAGGGATAGTATGGCTGAAAATAAACACGAGGGTCATAGAGAACGTGTACGCAGAGATTTTTTAGAAAACGGTTTCAGCGAAACTACTCCGCCCCATAAAATTCTTGAAATGTTGCTTTTTTACAGTATACCAAGACGTGATACAAACGAAATTGCACACGATTTGATAGATACCTTCGGCTCTATCCAAGGCGTTTTGGATGCTACACCCGAGCAACTGCTAAAGGTCAAATACATTACCGAAAATACTGTTGCACTAATTAAGCTTATTTTACCCATTGCAACTATTTACAGAGCGAGTAAGGTAAATTACGATAGAAGCTTCACAAGTACCAATCAAATAGGTGATTACCTGATTGAAAAATATTTGTGCTATAATAAAGAGACAGTTGCAATTACTTCGTTTAACGGCAAAGGGCAAATGCTCGGCTTTGACGTTTTGGCGGAAGGGGATAGCTCATCAGTCGAACTGTCTGTACGCAAAATAGTGGAAATTGTTATGAAACGTAATCCCGTTTGCGTAGTGCTGTCACACAATCATCCGTCAGGCTTTGCAATACCAAGTAATGAGGATTTGGCACTTACCGCCAAATTGTTCGATATACTAGCCAATATAAACGTCAGACTTCTTGACCATATAATAATTGCAAATAACGATTATGTATCATTAGCACAAAGCCGAGATTATAAAGCAATTTTCCAAAAATAAGATTATCATATAAAAAGTATTCTGTCAAGAAATAGGAATTTAAGTATTCGACTTTTTTTGCTTGAAATTTACATAAAACACAGTTAGTATATATTCTATAATGGAGGTGTTATTATGAAAAAGATTATTTGCAAGGTTACTTATGATACAGATACTGCCGAGTTTATTGCTAAAAAGACAAGTGGTTTTGTCGGCGATCCTAACGGTTTTGAGGAGTGCCTTTTCAAGACCGCAGAGGGCAAGTACTTTATGTATTATAACGGCGGCGAGGAGTCTAAATATTCTAAAGAGGATATTAAGCGTATTTCTGCCGAAAAAGCAGAGGCTTGGTTATCTGAAATACAGTAATATACAGCAATTTTAAGCACAACTTTTTAGTTGTGCTTATTTTTTATTAAAAATTTTTCAAAAAACACTTTACAACTTTATCATAATAAAGTATAATAGACCTATAAAATTTAAAACTTTAAAAAAAGGGGATTTTAAAAATGAAAAAAATTATTGCATTAATGTTAGCACTTGCATTGTTATTCTGCTTTGCAGGCTGCGGAGAGAAGGATGACAAAAAGTCTGAAAAGGATGCTAAAACTGTTGTAGTAGGTTATACAATTTACAAACCTATGAACTATGAAGAAGACGGAAAATTAGTAGGATTTGATACAGAGCTTGCTGAGGCTGTTTTCAAAGAAATGGGCTACAAGGTTGTATTTAAGCTAATTGACTGGGATCAGAAATACACAGAATTAAACTCCGGAACCATTAATTGTATCTGGAACGGTTTTACTGCTAATACTGCCGATGATGACGGTGTTGCTCGTGCCGATAAGGTTGATTTCTCTTATAACTATATGGGTAATAAGCAGGTTGTTGTAGCTAAAGAAGCGTTTGTAAAAGATATTGCTGATGTAAATAGTTTCTCCGGCAAAGTAGGTGCTGTTGAAAACAGCTCCGCTGGTGATACATATCTTACTGAAAGCCTAAAGGGAGCTATCAAGAAGGGCGTTACCTCACAGCTTGATGCTATGAAAGAGCTTAGTATGGGTGCTGTAGATTTTGTTGTTGTTGACGAACAGCTTGCAAAAGCTTATGTTGGCAAGGGTGATTATAGCGGTCTTGCTATTTCTGATAAGGTTTACAGTGATGCTGAATACTATGCAATCGGTTTTAAGAAAGGCTCTGACCTTACAGCTAAAGTAAATTCTGCTCTCGAAAAGCTTGCAGCAAATGGCACTATTACTGAACTCGCTGAAAAGTATGGCGTTACCAATACTGCAATTATTGATTTTGCAGATCAGAAATAATTAAAAATTAAAATAACTACAGAAATTTGCAAGGCGGAAACGCCTTGCAGTTTTCTGTCTTTAATAAAGGATTTAAAATGACTTTTCTTGAAATTACTCAGGTGCTTTTACAAGGCTTTGGTATTACTTGTCTTTTGTTTGCTTTGACTTTGGTTTTTGCTATTCCTCTAGGTTTAGCTTTTTCTTTTTGTTCTATGAGCAAATTTAAATTTATAAAAGTGCCATTTAAAATATTTATTTGGATTATTCGCGGTATTCCGCTAATGCTGTTTATTTTTGTGATATATTATTTACCGAGCTTGTTAGCTGACGGAAATGCCTCAATCAATATATTTAATAATATTGACCTGAAATTTACTATAGCAAGCGGTAGCAGTGAACTTTTATGGCAGGGTAGGTTTCTTGCAGTTCTTATTGCTTTCGTTGTAAATTATGCTTGCTATTTTTCAGAAATATTCCGTGGCGGTATTGAAAGTGTCTCTAAAGGCCAATATGAGGCTGGATATGTTTTAGGTTTAACGAAGTCACAGGTTTTCAGAAAAATAGTTTTAAAACAAGTTATAAAACGTATTGTTCCGGCACTTTCTAACGAAGTTATAACATTAGTTAAGGATACTGCACTCGCAAATGCTATTGCTATACCTGAGATTATAAAATGCGCTAAGGATATGGCTTCATCTCAAGCACTTATTTGGCCTATTTTTTATACTGCAGTTTTCTATCTTGCCTTTGTTGGAATTGTTACAATCCTTTTAGGCAAAATTGAGAAGAAGCTCAGCTACTTCAATTAAGGAGGGGAGAATATGTCAGTTTTAGAGGTTAAAAATATCAAAAAAAGCTTTGGAAAGATTGACGTTTTAAAGGGTATTGACTTTTCCCTCAATAAAGGTGAGGTTCTCTCAATTATTGGCTCCTCCGGTAGCGGTAAAACCACTTTATTGCGTTGTCTTAATTTCCTTGAGTTTGCGGACGAGGGTACTATATCCGTAGACGGTAAGGAAATCTACTCAGGCGAAACTGCAAAAACCTTAAAGGATGAGCAAATTAGAGAAAACAGACTACATTTTGGGCTTGTGTTTCAGTCGTTTAACCTTTTTCCGCAGTACAATGTCTTAGAAAACATTACCTTAGCCCTCACGCTTTTAAAACGCGGCACAGAGGAAGAAATTAAAGAAAAAGCTATGGGACTAATTAAAAGGGTTGGACTTTCGGATAAGGTTGATGCTTACCCTTGTCAGCTTTCGGGCGGTCAGCAGCAACGTGTTGCAATTGCACGTGCTTTAGCATTAGAGCCTGATATTCTTTGCTTTGATGAGCCTACAAGTGCATTAGACCCTGAGCTTACCGGTGAGGTGCTAAGGGTTATAAAGGAGCTTAAAACAGGTGACAGTACAATGATTGTGGTAACCCACGAAATGGAATTTGC
>JAZNBP010000128.1:0-6739 GCA_045587085.1 Acutalibacteraceae bacterium
AAATTTTGATAAGTAGCCTTAGAAATGCCCTCTACCAAAACCTTAATAAGTGTATCGGAAATTTTTAAAACCTGTTTGATTTTTACAACACAGCCTATAGAATACAAATCGCTAAAATCAGGCTCCTCAACATAAAAATCCTTTTGTGTTACAACAAAAAGCTGACGGTTTGAAGCCATTGCTGCGTTTATTGCTTTTATAGATTTTTTTCTTGCTACATCAAAGGATGCAACAGTTTTCGGGAAAACAACCATTCCACGAAGTGCCAGCAAAGGCATTGTGGTAATAGTTTCAGAAATTATTGCCAATTTTATTTACTTCCAATCATTAGTTTTATATATTGCAGTAGCACTTAAAGCGTTATTGATAAATACAAAGCTTAAGGTGTTTTTGCCGAATTGTGCAGTCAGAACAGAGCCTTCCTCTACACCCATCATAAAGAAAGCATTTTTTTCGGTCAAATCCTCTTTTTTATATTTGTACTCGCTTAAAGCCTTTTCTACTTCGTTAATAAGGGTGATATCGTGTGTAAAGCCGTAAGCATCCTCGTAGCTTACAATATAGGAAATACCCTTATCCTCTTTATCAGTTAAATAGTAAAATTCATATCCGCCGGCACTAATAAGCACCTTTTCGTCGCCCTCAAATATCTGGTAAGCGTCGTCATGCTCGGTCTCTTGCTCCTCGGCCTCAGCCTCCAAAGCAGAAAGCAAGACCTCAACATCCTGCGAAAGGCTATACTTAATCTCGGGAATTTTACCTTTTTTTGCGTATTCTTCGATATTTACAGAATGCTTTTCTGCTTTTTTAGTATCCTTTTCTTTTTTGCAAGCGGTAAAGGAAAAGGCTAACAAAAACGCTAAAATAAGAGCTGTAATTTTTTTCATAATAATCATTCCTTATTTGAAATCTTACTTAAAAGGCTATGCTTCAAATTCCACAAATCCTCAGATATATCAACATAGTAGGTATGAGGATTTTCAAATCGCTTAACCTCATCCCACAAAGCATCCACTTGGCTCTCTCTGTGGTTAGAAATCTCTTTAACAGATGGGTTTTCATAAATCTGCTTACCGTTTTCAAAAATTTTAACCTGTAGCTTTTTGGCTACAAAATCGGTCACAACCTTGCGTTTCCAGGTGTGAACAGGGTCAAATATTTCGTACGGCTCGCTACTGTCGATTTTTTCATTGCCAAGGGTTATAACGTCGGCAATAGCCTTACCTGTGTTGCGGTCATAAAGTCTCCACGGAATTTTAACGCCAGGCAGTGTTACCTTAGCTGTGTTTTCGCTAATCTTGATTTTAGGAATTATAACACCATCTGCTTCAACTGCAGAAAGCTTATAAACGCCACCAAATACTGCCTCGCTTGAAGCGGTAATAAGCCTTTCGCCAACACCGAAAGAGTCAACCTTAGCACCTTGGAAAATCATATCTCTGATAAGATATTCATCAAGAGAATTTGAAACACAGATTTTACAATCAGGATATCCTGCATCGTCAAGCATTTTACGTGCTTTTTTAGAAATATAGGTAATATCACCGCTATCTATTCTGATACCAACGGGACGTTTGCCGAGTGGCTTTAAAACCTCGTCAAAAACCTTGATAGCATTACGAATACCTGATTTTAAAACATTGTATGTATCGACAAGCAGAAGACAACTGTCGGGATATTTTTCGGCATAGGTTTTAAAAGCGGTATATTCATCCTTAAAAAGCTGTACCCAGCTGTGTGCCATAGTGCCTGATGCAGGTACACAAAAATCCTTTGCAGTAAGCAAACAAGATGTACCTGTGCAGCCACCGATAATAGCAGCTCTAGCTCCATAGTAAGCAGCACCATAACCGTGTGCTCGACGAGCACCAAATTCCATTACAACTCTGCCGTCAGCCGCACGAACAATACGGTTTGCCTTTGTAGCAATAAGTGACTGATGATTTATGGTCAGCAAAAGCATTGTTTCAAGCATAAGTGCCTGCATTGCAGGACCCTTTACTGTAACAATCGGCTCCTGTGGGAAAATTACTGTACCTTCGGGTACTGCCCACACATCACAGCAAAATTCAAAGTTTTCAAGGTATTCAAGAAAGTCCTCACGAAATAGCTTTAAACCCCTTAAATACTCAATATCCTCAGCAGTAAATTTAAGATTATTCATATACTCAATCAACTGCTCAAGGCCTGCCATTATTGCGTAACCGCCATTATCGGGAATACGTCTGAAAAACATATCAAAATAAGTTACGGTATCACGCATATCGCTGTCGAATATGCCGTTTGCCATAGTAAGCTCGTACATATCCATTATCATTGTAAGATTAAGCTCACGATTTTTCATAATATTTCCCCCTTACATCTTTTCAGGTGCCTCAATTTTCATAAGTGTAAGCACATTTTTAATAACAATTCCGGTAGCAAGGCAAAGATTAAGTCTTGCTTGCATTAAGCTTTCATCATCACCCTTAACACGGCAAGCTGAATAAAACTTATGGAATTTTGTAGCCAATTCCTCAACATAATGTGTGATTTTTGCAGGGTCATAAGCTTTAGCAGATGCTATTATTTCGTCTGTTAAAGCAGAAATGTGAATTATTAGCTCCTTTTCCTCGGGTGAAGTCAGCTTTAACAAATCATCCTTATTAGCGTTTTTGAGAGTAATACCCTCTGCCTCAAGATTTCTTATAATACTGCAAATTCTGGCATAGGCATACTGAACATAGTAAACGGGATTGGAATTAGACTCATTTACCGCCAAATCAAGGTCAAAATCAAAGTGGCTGTTAGGCTCACGCAGATTAAAGAAAAATCTCGCCGCATCAATAGGCACTTCATCGAGAAGTGTTACAAGAGTTATAGCTTTACCTGAGCGTTTTGAGGCCTTGATTACCTCACCGTCACGCACAAGACGTACCATTTGCATAAGTACAACATCAAGTCTTGATGCATCAACGCCAAGTGCGGTAAGAGCAGCCTTCAGTCTTGGAACATAACCGTGATGGTCAGCACCTAATATATCAATAGCCTTATCAAACTTACGTGTTACAAGCTTATTGTAATGATAAGCAATGTCGGGCACTACATAAGTCGGAACACCGTTAGCACGTACTAGCACAAAATCCTTATCACAACCAAAATCGGTAGCTTTAAACCACAAAGCGTCCTCCTCTAAATAAGTATGACCGCTTTGCTTTAAAAGGTCTATAATACGGCTTGTTTCACCGTTTGCGTGTAGTGTGCTTTCCTTAAACCAGGTATCATAGGTGATACGGTATTTTCCCAAATCCTTTTCGAGTCCCTCAATATTTTTAGGAAGTGCAAATTCTACTAAAGCCTTGCGTCTTTCCTCCTCGGATTTTTCTACAAAGCTATCACCGTAAATTTCGCTAAAGGCTTTTGCGTGGGCAATAATATCCTCACCGTGATAGGAATCCTCAGGCATCTCAATGCCGTCCTTATAAAGCTGTAAATAGCGAAGGTCAAGGGACAGACCAAATTTATTTATTTGGTTACCTGCATCGTTGATATAAAACTCACGCTCTGTATAATAGCCCGCAGCCGACATAACAGCCGCCAAGCAGTCACCGAGTGCACCGCCGCGTGCATTTCCTATATGCATAGGTCCTGTAGGATTAGCAGAAACAAATTCTACCAAAACACGCTTGTTTTCACCGAAGTTGCTATTGCCGTAGGATTCTTTCTTATACAAAACATCAAGTACAATATCGGCATAATAGCTATCATCAAGAAACAGATTTATAAAACCGGGACCTGCAATTTCAAAAGATTTAATATATGTGCCCTCTGTTTCGAGCTTGTCCGTTAAAATTTTTGCTATTTGGCGGGGAGCCTTGTGAAAAAGCCTTGCCCATACCATTGCAGCATTAACCGCATAATCACCGTGCTCGCGGTTTGCAGGTACTTCAACCGTAAAATCTGAAAGCTCGGCATTTTCAAATATTCCCTCTGCCATAGCCTTGTTAGCGGCATTTATAATTCCAGATTTAATTTGTTCCTTTGCTTTTGCTACTAATAATGACATTTTATTCTACTCCTCTTATAGATATATTGACTCTGTTTCGGCTTACTGTTTTAAGCTCAGAGTCAATAGTATACTCTAAGTTAATTTTTCCGCCGTTTTCGTCTAAATTGTGCTCTATTTTCTTACCGTAAATGCTAATTACAAGGTCACCTATCGGCGTATTATAGAAACAAGAATTACGCTTTCCCGATTCTATAAGCATTTTACTATTTACGGCACCCTTTCTTTCAAGCACCACCGAATTGTCAGCTTTTATTAAAAGTCTTGTTTTAACCTCAAGTTTTTCATCATACATCTGACCTTCATCATAGGTTATAAAGTATTCGTTATCTTTATACCCGTACCTGCCCTCAGAAGTAAATTCAATAGTATCGGTCTGGTCGTCAATACCCTGAATACCCGTAATTTCAATTATAACATCTTTAATCATATATTATTCAAATCCACCTGCGTTACCTTTTGCTCGTCAACATCTTTTCCTAAAAGAATTGATGCCTGAAGCCTAAACGAATCAGCCTTATCGCTGACATAAAATCTGTGACTTCCCTTTTCTGTACCTGAGTTAAGCATATCGTTATTTTGCAAAAATTCCTTAACACCCATAGAAGTAGAAGTTCCTGCATTAATTAAAGCCACCTTATCACCTAAAACCGATTGGATTGCAGAACTTAATATTGGATAGTGAGTACAGCCTAAAATCAAGGTGTCTGCACCCGAATTAATAATCGGTTCAAAATAACGCTTTACCGTTTCGGTTACGATAATATCATTTGCACTGTACCAGCCTTCCTCAACCAAGGGAACAAACAAGCTGCAACTCTGAGTTACAACAGTTGCAGTTGGCATAAGCTCTTTAATGTATTTTTCGTGCATACCGCTTTTAATGGTAGCGGCAGTACCGATAACCGCAATTATTCCGTTCTTGGTAGTCTTTACAGCGTCTCTTGCAGCGTGAGTTACAACCTCAAAAAAAGGTACAGGAATATCCTTTGCTGTATCGCTAGCCACCGAGGAAACCGTACCGCAAGCGGCAATAATAAGCTTTACATTCTGCTTGATAAGGAAGTTTTCATCCTCTAAAGCATATTTTCTTATAGTTTCACGGCTGCGAGTTCCGTAAGGCACCCTGCCGGTATCACCAAAATAAACAATATCCTCATTAGGCAGTGCTGAAATAAGCTCACGAACAACGGTTAAACCGCCAAGTCCCGAGTCAAAAACACCGATTGCACGATTATCCGACACTAACCTCACCTCTTATATAATTATTCAACTTATAATACCATATATATTACTTTTTATCAATAGAAAAAACAAAATTTTTGCTTTTTTACGCAAAAAAACATTTCCCATAAAATACAGGAAATGTTTTTATTTTGCCAACGGATGAAATTTTGCATAAACCGATGTATATTTACTTTTCATAAGCTGTGCATAAATCTGTGTAGAGGAAATATCGCTGTGACCGAGCATTTCCTTTATATCAGAAAGCTTTGCACCGTTTTCCAACAAATGTGTAGCAAATGAATGTCTAATTGTGTGAGGTGTAATATCCTTTTTTATACCCGCCAAATCAGCATAATGCTTTATTATTTTCCAAAAGCCCTGACGTGACATATGAGTTCCAGTCATATTGGTAAAAAGCCTGTCCTCGTTTTCATCAAGTACAATAGTATCACGTACATTTGTAAGATAGTCAGTAAGCGACTTGAGTGCGGCAGGATAAAGCGGTATTACCCTTTCCTTTTTATCACTTTTCAGATGTATAATGCCTATTTGCAAATTAAGGTCAGATACTTTTAAATCAATAAGCTCGGATACCTTGATGCCTGTAGCATACAAAAGCTCAAGCATTGCTTTATCACGAATACCCTTATATTCAGAAACGTCCGGCTTTGATAAAAGCAAAATTACTTCACTTGAATCAAGTACCTCAGGCAGCTTACGCTTAGCTTTTTTAAGCTTTATTTCTTCCACAGGATTAGAGGTCATTAAGCCTTTATACAAAAGATACCTAAAATAACACCTTAGAGACGCGACAATTCTCTGGCGTGTAGCTTCCGACTTACCGATAACGGTTAAATATTCAATGTAAGCATTGATATTTTCGGAAGTGACATTTGCAGTATCATCAATTTTAAGCAGAGGACAGTATGTAATAAATTGATTAATATCACGCATATACGACTCAAGCGTATTTTTAGAAGCTTTTTTAACTGATGTTAAATAATCAGAAAATTCTGCAATATATGCCTTCATACTATCCCTCCTAACCTAAAAATTGAAATTTTTTAAAAAATTATGTGATAACAGCATATCAATAGCTGCCGACAATAATGCAAAAACCAAAACCGTTAAATATTTTACGCAGTATTTTTTAAAAGCGACGGAAATTCCTGACTGCTCGTTCTCATAAACAGTAAGACGTGCAAGAGCCAAAGAAAACTTAACCGATTGCTCTGCCGATAAAACAAGTGCAATTATTAAAAATACTGCAGACGGCATAACCAAAACCGCATTAAAGGCGACACCCTTAAAAGAAAACACCGCATAGAGATGTGCCGCTTGTGCTCCGTACAAATAGCCCTTTATTGCCAAAATTAGTGGGATGCTCACCATACCGAACATTGACGAGCCAAAAGCAAAGCAGACAAACAAAAGTCCAAGCGAACTTAAAAATGAGAAGTCGGAGGC
>JAZNBP010000129.1:0-3823 GCA_045587085.1 Acutalibacteraceae bacterium
GAAAAGCACACCGCAATTTTTTCCGCCTGCTATTCCAATGTCGGCAGCACTAGCCTCCCCCGGACCGTTGACAACACAACCCATAATAGCAACCGTTATATCCTTATTAACCTTTTCAAGTGCTTTTTCTGCCTTCTTAGCAATGCCGATTAAATCAATCTCTGTTCTGCCACAAGTAGGACAGGAAACAAGTTTTACCCCGCCTTTTCGCAAATCTAAAGCTCTTAATAGTTTAATGCCTGCCTCTACCTCTTTTACAGGGTCGTCAGTAAGCGAAATGCGGATTGTAGAGCCTATACCGCGAAGTAAAAGTCCACCTATGCCCGCCGCCGATTTTATAACACCCATACCCTCGGTTCCGGCTTCTGTAACGCCCAAATGCAAAGGATATCTGCATTTTTCCGCCGCCAAAACATAGGAATCATACATAATCTTGGTATCGGATGCTTTAAGGGAGAGCACAATATCATTAAAATCATATTTTTCCAAAAGCGATATATGATAAAGACCGCTATCAACCATTGCCTCGGGACATACCTTGCCGTATTTTGCAAGAATATTCTTTTCAAGCGAGCCGGAATTTACGCCTATTCTTATAGGTACATTTTTTTGTCTGCATACGTCGGCTACCATTTTAACCCTATCGTCAGAACCAATATTACCGGGGTTTATGCGTACCTTATCTACACCCGCATAAACACTGTCTATAGCTAGCTTATAATCAAAATGAATATCTGCCACAAGTGGAATGGTAATTGCATTTTTAAGTGCTTCTACCGTTTTAAGTGCTTCTCGGTCGGGCACCGTTACCCTTACAATATCACAGCCTGCCGTTTGGAGTGCCAACGCCTGCTGAATGTTACCCTTTATATCGTGAACAGGAACACACAGCATTGACTGTACAGAAACATTAGCACCGCCGCCAATTTCCAGACTACCTGCTTTTACCTTTACTGTTTTATCATTTGTATACATAATTCTCACCCGTTTAAATAGTTAAACAAAAAGTGCCCAAATATCCTTTGCCGCGACTAGCACCATAAAGATTATAAGAATTACAAAGCCTGCGGCGTGTATTGCCGATTCATACTTTTGAGGAACAGGCTTTCTTGTTATCATTTCAAACAAGATAAACAACAGTCTGCCACCGTCAAGTGCCGGTATAGGAAGTAAATTAAACAGACCTAAATTTATGGTTATTAGTGCCATAATAGGCAAAACATTTAAAAGATTTTGTTTGGCAACATCGGCTATTGCTACTGTCACGCCAACTGGACCCGAAACTGCACTTATTCCGTATTTTCCGGCTATTAAATCTATAAGACTTCTGCCGATTACAGCACAGTAGGAAACTGAGGTTTTAAAGGTTTGCTCAATATAAGAGCCGACCGTTTTTTTGATACCGTAAACCTTAAAATCAAGTGAAAGATAGCTTATCCCCTGCTCTGTTTCGGTGTTAAAGGTTACGTCTTTTAAAAGCTTTTCTTTTCCGTCACGCAAAACGGTGATATCTATTTTACCATCCTTTACGTTAGTAAAGGCATAGCTTAAATCGTAGGTTGTATAAATTTTTCTGCCGTCCACCTCTAAAATTTCGTCATCAATTTTAAGACCTGTTGATTGGCTTTTAGCATTTTCATCGAAAACTGCAATTTTTGTAGAGGCAAACGCTTCGGACGGAGCTAAGGTTATTGCAACTATTATAAGTCCCAACAAAAGATTGAAAATAGCTCCCATTGCAACAATTAAAAATCTTCGCCAAGCCGCTTTATTACAAAAAGCACGCTCGTCGGTGCTATCATCATCCTCACCCTCCATAGCACAGTATCCGCCAAAAGGAATAAGGTTAAATGCGTACTTTGTTTCCTTACCCTTAAACGAAAAGAGCTTTGGACCAAAACCTACTGCAAACTCATTAACTCTGACACCTAAAAGCTTTGCGGCAATAAAATGACCGAATTCGTGAATAATAATTAAAATCAAGAAAAGCAGTATTGCTACCAAATAAGGCCACACATTACCCCAAATATCAAAAAACGAAGAAATAAAAATCACCCACTAAACAGAATTTTTCACTATCATACGTGCTTCTTTATCAGCTGCAAAAATATCCTCTAAAGTAAAATCCTTAATATTATTAGCAGTAAGAAGCGCTTTTTCCACTAAATCTGCAATTTGTAAAAATTTAATTTTTCCCTCTAAGAAAAGTCTTACCGCCTCTTCATTGGCACCGTTTACCGCCGTAGGACAAATACCGCCTTTATTAATAGCTTCTATGCAAAGCGGTAAGCACCTGAAGGTATCAGTATCAGGCTTCTCAAAGGTAAGCGAGCCTACTTCAAATAAATTCAAATGCTCAAAGGCAAAATCCGAGCGTTCGGGATAGGTCAGGGCATACTGAATAGGAAGTCGCATATCGGGAGTTCCAAGCTGTGCAATTACTGCACCGTCAGAAAGCTCAACGCCTGAATGTAAAATACTTTGTCTGTGAACAAGAACCTCAATATCAGAAGCAGGAATACCGAATAAATGTACCGCCTCGATTACCTCTAAACCCTTATTCAT
Organism: Acutalibacteraceae bacterium; assembly: GCA_045587085.1. GTDB lineage: Bacteria > Bacillota > Clostridia > Oscillospirales > Acutalibacteraceae > UBA737. Next base: position 2,566 of record JAZNBP010000129.1, read on the forward strand.
AAGAGTAGCGGAATCAATAGTTATTTTCGCACCCATATCCCAATTAGGATGCTTCAAGGCATCCTTTGCAGTAACATTTGAAAGTTCATCACGTCCCTTTAAAAAGAAAGGACCGCCCGAGCAGGTAAGCAAAATTTTTCTGAGTGATTTTTCGGGTGAACCCTCAAGTGACTGAAAAATTGCCGAATGCTCGCTGTCAACGGGTAAAATTTTAACCCCGTTTTCACGTGCTAGTTTATTTACTATTTCGCCGCCTGTTACTAAGGTTTCTTTGTTTGCAAGAGCAATGGTTTTTTTCTGCCTGATAGCGGTAATTGTAGGTCTTAGTCCCGCAATTCCAACAATTGCGTTAAGCACAATATCGCCCTCTGCTTCAGCAGCCGCACAAACACCTTCTACACCCGAATAAACCTTAATATCGGTATCGGCAAGCTTAATTTTAAGCTCGTTTGCTTTATTTTCATCAAAAACAGCCACCGCAAAGGGCGCATATTCCCTTGCCTGCTTTTCGAGTAATTCTATGTTGCTTCCCGCTGCCAAGGCAGTAACTCTATATCCGTTTCTTTTGCAAACCTCAAGTGCTTGTGTGCCGATAGAGCCTGTAGAGCCTAAGATTATAACGCTTTTCATTTTATATAACACCCATTACAATGAGAACATACAAAACAGGTGCAATAAGCAACATACTGTCAACCCTGTCTAATACACCGCCGTGACCGGGAATTAAATTACCATAGTCCTTAAGGTCTACAGAACGCTTAATAGAGGAGGCAAACAGGTCGCCAAGCATACCCACTATACAAAGCGGTATTGTTACTATAACTGTGGGAACAAGCTTATCGCTATGACCGAATAAAAGACAAAATACAACTGCAAAAATCATAGCCGATAAAATACCGCCAATAGCACCCTCAACCGTTTTCTTAGGTGAAATGTTAGGGCAAAGCTTGTGCTTACCTAAAGTCACACCCACGAAATAAGCACCCATATCACAAATTGATGCAAAATTAAAGAGTAACACTAAATAATATAGCTTTTTGTCGGCATTTATGATAAAGCCCAAGAAGGAAAAGGCAAAAGACAAAATTATGGGCATTGCACAAAATGTAACTATCTTAGCAAGAGTGAAATCCTTATGCTTTTTAAGAATAACAACCACTGCATAAAGGAAAAATGCAATACTTAAAAACAAAGGCAAATTTCCGTCCAAAACCGCAACATTTCCGCCTTTTATAGCAACTGCTGCCGCAGTATAAAT
>JAZNBP010000130.1:0-7788 GCA_045587085.1 Acutalibacteraceae bacterium
TTTTTTTGTTATAATGTAAAAGATAATATCTAATATATAACTTCTTATATTAAAGAAAGGTGATTTTAATGGCTAAAGTATTTCTTTTAGCGCATACTCCAAATCCCGAACACACCGTAGCTTCTGCCGCCAAGCTTTGTTACAGTAGTGCAAGTGTTAGCGATTTAGTAGAAAGCTTAACCGACGAAAAAGCGGCATCCTTTGTTGAAATGCTGTCAGAAATCGGTCACGAAAGCCCTATCGAGCACGCATCATTTACTTTCGGTATAGAGGGTGTTTCCCGTGCCCTTTTAGCACAGATTACAAGGCACAGAATGGCATCCTTTTCGGTTAAAAGCCAACGTTATGTAAGAGAAGGTAGCTTTGAATATGTTACTCCGCCCGAAATTGCTAAAATTCCTGAGGCTTTAGAGCTTTACGAGGAAATTATGGCAGAGGACCAAAAACGATACGACGCTCTTGCTGAAGTTTTAAAGAAAAAGCATATTGAAACATTTATAGCAGAGGGCAAAGACGAAAAAACTGCTCAAAAATTAGCCGAGAAAAAGGCTATTGAGGATGCTCGCTTTGTATTGCCTAATTCCTGCGAGACACAAATGGTTATGACAATGAATGCCCGTTCACTTCACAACTTTTTCAAACACCGTTGCTGTGCACGTGCACAATGGGAAATTCAGGATGTTGCAAACCAAATGCTAGCCCTTGTAAGCGAGGTTGCACCTAATCTTTTCAAAAACGCGGGTCCCTCCTGCCTTAACGGACCTTGTCCTGAGGGTAAAATGTCCTGTGGCAGAGCAAAAGAGATTAAAGAATATTACAGGAGCCTTAAAAATAATGGGTAAGCTAATAGTAATTGAAGGTCTTGACGGCAGCGGAAAATCCACACAGCTTGACCTTTTAAATGAAAATCTCGCAAAAAGAGGAATTGATACCCGTTCGGTTTCATTCCCTAATTATGACAATCCCTCAAGCACACTTGTCAAAATGTATTTACAGGGTAATTTTGGGAAAAATCCTAATGACGTAAATGCCTTTGCAGCTTCGGTATTCTATACCGTTGACCGCTACGCTTCCTTTAAATCAGACTGGGGCGAGTATTATAATAACGGCGGTACTGTTGTTGCAGGCAGATACACAACATCTAATGCTGTTCATCAGGCTTCAAAACTACCCGCTAACGAATGGGAAGCATTTGTTTCTTGGCTTTACGATTTTGAATATAATAAAATCGGTATCCCAAAGCCTGATAAGGTAATTTTTCTTGATATGCCGATTGAGGTTTCGCAAAAGCTATTATCAAAACGTTACAAGGGTGATGAAACTAAAAAGGATATCCACGAAAGCGATACCGAATATTTAAACAACTGCCGCAAAGCCGCACTTTTTACTGCGAAATATTCAAATTGGGAGATAATTCCCTGCTCAGAAAACGGTGAAGCCCGCAGTATTGAAGATATTGCTAATGATGTTTTAAATAGCGTTTTATCGCTCTATTAAGGAGATTTTATGATTTACTTATTTTTAGCAGACGGCTTTGAGGAGGCCGAAGCCTTGGTGCCTCTCGATATTTTAAGACGTGCCGAGATTGAGGTTAAAACTGTTGGTGTTTCTAAAAAAACAGTAATAGGAACACATAATATTCCGGTTACAGCTGACTTGACCGAAAGTGAAATTTGCCTTGACGAATTGCAAGGTGTAATTTTGCCCGGTGGTATGCCGGGAACCCTTAATCTTGAAAAAAGCGAAGCTGTTCAGTCCGCAATAGATTATGCCGCACGCAATTCGCTTTTGATTTCTGCAATATGTGCTGCCCCCTCAATTTTAGGTCATAAAGGATTGCTTAATAATAAAAACGCCACCTGTTTTACCGGCTTTGAAAAGGATTTAACAGGTGCTAACGTTTCAAGTTTACCTGTAGTAACAGACGAAAATATTATTACCGCCTATAGTGCAGGTGCTGCCTTCCCTTTTGGCTTTGCCATTTTGGAATATCTAAAGGGTGAGGAATTTGCCACAAAACTTAAAAAATCTATGCGATATATTGGAGAGTAAAAATGCAGGAAAACAAAGATTTTCAAGACAATAATGGCTTTGTTATAAAGGATGATTTTTTGAATGATAACGCCCAAAGCGAAATTTTAGAAAATCCTCAAATAACCGATGAAGACAAAAAGGCAACAAAAGAAAAAAAAGTTAAAAAGCCTCGCAAAAAGCTTAATCCCATCGTTAAAAACATCATTTGGATTTCGCTTATTGTTGTAATTTCCTTTGGACTTGCTGTGTCGCTTATTTATTCTGTGGCTGATTTTATGGGACTAGGCTTTGGCAGAGGAGATAATTGCTCAATTAATATTGAAAAAGGCTCAACTGCTACCGAAATTACTGAGCAATTAGAGGAAAGCGGTGCAATTAAATTGCCTTTTCTTTTCAGGGCTTACTGTAAATTAAAGGGATATGACAGTCAGTTTAAATATGGTTTTTATCATTTTAACACCGAATCAGGATATGAAGCCCTTGCTCAAATGCTTATAACTCAAGGTGCAAAAGCTGAAAGCATTAAGGTTACTATTCCTGAAGGTGTTGGAATTAATGATTATATCAAGAATGTAGACGGTGAGGATGTAACTGTTTCAGGTATTGCCACCATTCTTGAAAAAGCAGGTGTTTGCACAAAATCTGACCTTTTAATAGCACTTGACAACGTTGAATTCAAATCCGACCTTTTAAAATGTGCTAATGTAGGCAAGACTTATTACAGTCTTGAGGGCTACCTTTTTCCCGAGACCTATGAGTTTTATAAGCTAGAGGATACAGCCTACGCAGCTGAGCTTGTTCTTGAAAAAATGATAGATGAAGCTGAGCGTAGAATTACCGAGCCTATGTTTGACAGAGCAAGCGAGCTTGGCTACAATATGAATGAAATTCTCACTATGGCTTCTATCATTCAAATGGAGGCAGGCAATAATTTTAAAGAAATGCCAAATGTTGCCGCAGTTTTTTACAACCGACTTGAAAGTGACAACTTTAAAACCCTTGGTTCCTCCCCTACCTGCTATTACGGAAACTCATTTAAAAAGGATAGCGGAAAATATAATACCTACGAAATTGAGGGACTTCCACCGGGACCCTTATGCTCTCCCGGAATTGATGCTATAAAAGCGGCACTTTATCCTACTGAAAACAGTCCCTATTACTATTTTGTTACCGATAAACAAGGTAATTTCTATTTCCACAAAACCTTAGACGAACAAAACAAAACCATAGCAGAACTTAAAAAAGGAAACAACTGGATTTATGAATACTTTGACTGATATTATAAAGGTGCCTGAGCTTCTATCTCCTGCTGGCGACCTTACAAGGCTAATTGCCGCAGTAGATTACGGAGCTGATGCCGTATACCTTGCAGGCGAGGAATTCGGTATGCGTACCGCTGCTTCAAATTTTGGCGAGCAGGATTTGGCAAGTGGTATAAAATATGCTCACGAAAACGGTGTAAAGGTACATGTTACCTGCAATACCATTCCCCACAATGCCGAAATTCCAAGACTTCCCGCCTTTCTTGAAATGATTAACGATTTGGGTGCTGATGCAATTATCGCTGCCGATTTAGGCACTATGAGGCTTGCTCAAAAATATGCACCAAATTGCGATCTGCACATTTCTGTACAGTCGGGAATTTGTAATTATGAAACTGCACGTGCTTTTTATGATTTAGGTGCAAAGCGTGTGGTTTTGGCTCGTGAGCTGTCACTTGATGAAATTACTGAAATCAGAGCCAAAACACCAAAAGAACTTCAGATTGAGGCCTTTGCTCACGGTGCTATGTGTGTTTCATTCTCGGCAAGATGCTTACTTTCAAGCTATATGACAGGCAGAGATGCCAATCGTGGTGACTGTGCACAATCCTGCCGTTGGAGTTATTCTCTAATGGAGGAAAAGCGTCCCGGTCAGTATTTTGATATCACCGAAACCGACAAAGGCACATATATACTAAATGCCAACGATATGTGTATGGCAGAAAATCTCGACAAAATGACTGCCGCAGGCGTCGAGAGTATTAAGCTTGAAGGCAGGGCTAAATCCCACTATTATGTAGCTGTTGTAACTAATGCCTACCGCGGTGCACTAGATTCCTTGGCTAAAAATCCACTTAATTGGAAATGTCCGCCTTGGGTTATGGAGGAGCTTAACAAAATGAGCCACCGCACCTATTCAACAGGCTTTTATTTAGGCTTCCCCGAAAATTCCCAAACCTACGAAAACGCGGGATATGTAAGGGATTACTCCGTAGCTGCCATAGTAGACGGCTACGAGGACGGATGTATTGTTGCTACTCTTAAAAACAAATTTTTAAAGGGACAAGAGCTCGATTGCTTAGAGCCAAAGTCCTCCCCTGTTATTATTACTGCTAATGAGCTTTTTGATGGTAAGGGAAACCCTATTGATTCTGCTCCCCACCCGATGATGACAATTAAAATCCCCTACGAGCGTCCACTAAAAAAAGGCTCTCTGCTTAGAATGAAAAGTGAGTGAGCAATATACTTATCAAATAAAATCCCATTCTCTTAGAGAATGGGATTTTTCTTTGTTTCAATACCTATTAAATATTCACTATTTAAAGAAAAAATAAAAAAGAATAAAGAATAATGAATAATCAAAGTGGCGAAGCCGAAACGTTTATTATTTCTTATTTATCCTCTATTCTTTATCATTTTAGGCGAGGTGAATCTCGCCACTTTTGGCACCCCCTGCGCGAATCGAACGCACAACTGACCCTTAGGAGGGGTCCATTATATCCATTTAACTAAGGGGGCAACTATCAAATTGTATTAATCACAAAAATCCTGCCACGTCGTGACAGGATTTTTGCTTTGGCACGCTGAAAGGGATTCGAACCCCCGACCCTCTGCTTAGAAGGCAGATGCTCTATCCAACTGAGCTATCAGCGCTTATGTGAACTAATCACAACAAAAAGAATTATAACACATAAACAGAAAATAATCAAGATATTTTTTGACTTTTTTCTATTATTTTTCGATAATATTTCTGACAGCCTCTAGTCCCTGTCCATTTTGAATTGAAAAAGGTATAATATCAATATTGTTTCCGAATTCGCCAAGCTCCTCCTTAATAAGACGCAAACGGTTTTCGGTCTCGGTCTTATTAAGCTTGTCCGCCTTTGTAAGAATTACTGTATACGGAATATTATTGAACTTCAAATATTCAAGCATAGAAATATCAAACTCGGTTGCAGGATGACGCATATCAATGAGCTGAAAAACCATTTTAATATCTCTGTTTGAAGCAAAGTAGCCTTCCATAAGCTCGCTCCAACGCTCTTTTTCTGCAAAAGACACCTTTGCATAGCCATATCCCGGTAGGTCTACAAGGCGGATATTATCCACCTTGTAGAAATTTATTGTAATTGTCTTTCCGGGTTTAGAGCTTACTCTTGCTATTGATTTTCTGCCCAAAACCTTATTTATAAGAGATGATTTACCGACATTTGAGCGACCGCTAAAGCAAAATTCAGGGCAAGTGGAAGCATCAAGCTGTGAAAGCTTTGCATACGATTTTTCAAATTGTGCGTTATTATAATTCATAAATTCACCTTAAACCCTTAAAGTTGGTCTTGCTTTATTAGGAATTACATCAGTTTCGATATTCCAAGCCTTTTGTGAGGATACAAAAGACCTTTCAAGAGCCTTTTCAATAACCTCATCAACAGAGGAAACCGCAATAAATTCTACGTTTTCCTTCACCTTTTCATCAACATCCTCTAAATCAGGAATATTGTCCTTTGGAATAAAGACTGTTTTAACAGAGCCTCTGTATGCCGCCATAGCCTTTTCTTTTAATCCGCCAATCGGCAAAACTCTGCCTCTTATTGTTACTTCACCTGTCATAGCAATATCCCTTAAAACAGGAGTATTTGTAAGAGCAGAAATTAGTGCAGTTGTAATAGTTACGCCGGCACTTGGTCCGTCCTTTGGAACGGCAGCCTCTGTAGCGTGAATGTGAATATCCATATCCTTATAAAAATCAGGATTAATCGAATACTTTTCGGCATTTGCACGCACATAAGATACAGCGGCACGTGCAGATTCCTTCATTACATCCCCCAAAGAGCCGGTAAGCTCTATTTTACCGCTACCCTTCATAGCGGCTACCTCAAGCTGCATAATCTCGCCACCAACCGATGTCCAGGCAAGACCGTTTATTATGCCAACCTCGTTATTATCTAAAATAACCTCAGGATTATATTTGTGTTTGCCTAGCATTTTTACAATGTCTGTGTCCTTAATATTCACCTTATTGGCTTCGTTTGAAGCAATAATTTTAGCGGTTTTTCGGCAAACGGACGCAATATATCGCTCTAAATTTCTTACACCTGCTTCACGGGTATAAAAGTCAATAAGCGAATAAATAGCGGAATCCGAAAATTTAATCTGAGCCTTAGAAAGACCGTGACGAGCAATCTGTTTTTGAATTAAATGACGCTTCGCAATATTAAACTTTTCTTCTCTTGTATAGCTTGATAGCTCAATAATTTCCATTCTGTCACGAAGCGGAGCAGGAATTGTATCAAGATTATTTGCAGTAGCAATAAACACCGCCTTACTTAAATCATAGGGAATTTCGACAAAGTGGTCAACAAAGGTATTATTTTGTTCGGGGTCTAATACCTCAAGCATAGCAGCGGAAGGGTCTCCCTTATAGTCGCTGCCGAGTTTATCAATTTCATCAAGCAAAATAAGAGGATTTGAGCTTCCTGCTTTTCTTATAGCATTAATAATTTTACCGGGCATAGCACCTACATAGGTTTTTCTGTGACCTCTTATTTCTGCCTCGTCGTGAATACCACCCAAGGATACACGAGCAAATCTACGAGACATACACTCTGCAATCGTTTTACCTATTGAGGTTTTACCGACACCGGGAGGACCCACAAGACAAATAATCTGTCCTTTTATATCAGGTGCTAACACATAAACAGACAAAAGCTCAAGTATTCTTTCCTTAACCTTTTGCATTCCGTAAATATCGCGGTTAAGTATTTTTTCTGCACGTTTTATATCGGTAGAAACCTTGGTATAAGCTGACCAAGGAAGCTCTAGACAGGTATCTAAATAACCACGCTCTACCGTACCCTCGTGCGAGCCTTGAGGCATTTTAGAAAGCTTATTAACGTGAACTGTCAGCTTTTCCTTAACCTCGTCAGAAGCAGAAAGATTTGAAATTTTAGAATAATAATTCTCAACCTCATCGGCATCATCACCGTAAAGCTCTTGACTTATTACCTTAATCTGCTCTCGCAAATAATACTCCCTTTGATTTTCATCAATGGAAAGCTTTGTCTTTTCAGCAATTTTTTTGTCAATTTCGCTAATAGAACATTCTTTATTAATTAAATCAAGCGTAACCTTAGCCTTTTTATTGACCGCAAGCTGTTCCAAAACAAACTGCTTGTCATCATAAGGAGCAGGTATATTAAAGGCTATATAATCACACAAATAGCTTAAATCAAGACAATTATCCACAGTCATTAAAATATCCTTTGCGATAGTAGGAATAACTGCTGCATATTTGCCAAACTCTGCCTTAATTTTACGCAAATAGGTTTCTTTATAAATCTCGCTGTTTGAGAAAGGCTTTTCTTCTACAGGGGTAACATCTGCTATTAAATATTCCTTACCGTTTCTAAAATTTTGATAAGTAGCCTTAGAAATGCCCTCCACCAAAACCTTAATAAGTCGGGAGGCCAAGCGGTCTTAGGAAGACAATTTT
>JAZNBP010000131.1:0-2139 GCA_045587085.1 Acutalibacteraceae bacterium
GTGGAGAAAACCTTTATTGCACTGTCACTTGCTTTTTCTGTAAGTGCAGAACGGATTTCACGCTGAATAGAGGGGAATATAAGCCTTTGATAAGCATCCTCTGCGGCGGTTTTTACTGCTTCGGTACAAGCAGAGCCCTCTTTAATGTGATTTTTAGCAATTATGAACATTGCCTTGTCGCGGTCAAAATCGAGCGAAACCTTTAAAACTTCCTCTTTTTCGCCACGGTTAATTGCAAGCACTCTATGGTCGGGAATTTTGGCAACGCTCTCACTGTAATCGGAGTACATTTCGTAAACGCCGACATCCTCTTTATCTGCCTTTACACGCAAAATTCCGTGAGCCGATGCTACAAAACGCATACGGCGGCGAATGTCCGCATCATCAGAAATTTTTTCTGCAATAATGTCAAGAGCTCCCTGCAAAGCATCCTCTGCTGTTTCTACTGAAAGCTCGGGATTTATAAAATCCTCTGCCAAAGCGATAGGAGTTTTAGAGTTTGGCTCTTGCGCATAAATTAAATCGGCAAGTGGCTCAAGTCCTTTTTCCTTGGCAACAGATGCCCTTGTCTTTTTCTTTTTCTTGTAAGGTCTGTAAATATCATCAAGCTCGGTCAAGGTTTTCGCATTTTCGATAGCCTCAATAAGCTCATCAGTAAGGGCACCCTGCTCCTCGATAGAAGCCTTGATTTTCTCCCTTGTTTCGTCCATATTTCTAAGATACAAAAGTCGGTCATTAAGCTCTCTTAACACCTGGTCATCAAGCGAGCCGGTAGCCTCTTTTCGGTATCTTGCTATAAAAGGGATAGTGTTTCCTTCGTCAATTAATTTTACCGTGTTTTCAACCTGAAATGGTTTTAAGGAAAATTCCTCTTGCAAAGTTTTTAAAATATCCATTTTTTCACCTTTTTTGGAAATTAAACATACTTAATAAGTATACTATATAATTTAAAAAATATCAAGAATTATATTGCGGGGTTATTTTTTCAAATATTGCTACGTGTCTCTAGTTAGGCTTATCTATTAGACAAATTAGTCCTTTTACAGGTTTTTCACGGAAAGTAGTAGAAAATAATATTTAAACTAAAAAGAGACAAGAGAACCGTCCCCCCTGTTGAAATATTGAAAATTATGATACTGTTGAGGTTTTGAAAGAAAATGGCAAAGATATCTTAAGTAACGAAGTGCGAGACAATAAAGATAAACCAGCACAGATGCTTAAATATACTAAAAAAATTAACGGCACCTACTATGTTGTAGAAGCCGTTGCCGAAAATAAACATAAAAAATTGTGGGTGCAAAGTGTGTATCTGCAAAAAAATAACGAGAGTGTTACACAAGTTCTCGATGCAGGAAAAATCCCCCCCGAGACGACGGCCAAAACCGGTCTTGCTTCTCCACTCTCTGATAATAGTATATCCCAAAGTGGCGGGAATGTCAATTCTTTTTCATCGGAAGCGGGTGTAAAAAATTCCTTGCCTGTTGGACAAGACGGTGGTATAATAAGTTCGGGAAATGCTTCGTTGACATTTGAAGAAGAAAGTGCACTTTTAGATTATAAGAGTAGCGAGAGTTTTAAAATCAATGCTATGCTACGTGATGGGGAAGTTCTCACAGAGGAGGAAATGCAATTTACCCGTGAATTAGACGCTGCACTTCAAAAAATGCCTACATACGAAGGAACGGTTTATAGAAATCTTGTTTTTGATGATTTCGGCGGCGAGCAAGCGTATAATGAATTTCTAAATGAACATCAAGTAGGAAATGTGATTCCTTATAGAGCATACACTTCCGCTTCAACAAAGGCGGACGGTTATCCTGTAGAGGGTAATTATGTTGTAAAAATGGAAATCCAAAGCTTGAACGCTAAAGATGTTGACGGATTTGGTAATAATTTTGAGAACGAAGTTATATTTCAAAGGCGTAGTAAATTTATTGTTGATAATGTTATTACAAATCAGGCAGGAGAAACTATTATTTATTTAACGGAGGTAACAGAAAATGCCGAGCAAGGATATAATGGACAACTTCATACCGAAACCCGTGCGTCCGATATGCAATCAATGCAGGAAGCGGATACCGAAAACGGCAACTTGCAAGATATATCCAAGTCGGATCGTAGCCATGTCGTTCTGTGAGC
>JAZNBP010000132.1:0-4648 GCA_045587085.1 Acutalibacteraceae bacterium
GCAAGAGAAGGCTAATTTTGTGCAATTTTACTTTAATGCGACAGCCTCGTTTATTTTAGTGGCTTTGGTGTGTCAATAAGACCAAGCAAGTAATCAACAGATACGCCGTAAAATTTAGCGAGTGTAATTAAATGATGAACAGGGATTTCTCTTTCACCGTTTTCATAGCGAGCATACTGTTGATATTTCATATTCAAAATCTCTGCAATTTCAGATTGAGTTTTATCGTTATCTTCTCTTAAATTTCTTATTCTTTGGTAAAAATACATAAATAATACACCCCTATCAATATATAGTTTTTGTACAACAGGTAGATTTTAACATACAACTATACGGTTTTGCTTGAAATCCAACCGAATGGTTGGTATAATATTTTAAAATACAACTATACGGTTTTAAGGTGAGGCTATTATGAAAGAAACAATTAAAGAATTATTTTACGGAAATATTATTCCTTTTGAAAAAAGCATATCAAGTCCCGAAATGAAAGCTTTAACGAAAAGTCTTTGGGAGCAACGAAAAAGGCTGACTATCTCGCTTGACGAGGAACAGCTTAAGCTTTTGGATAAATACGATGATTTACAGGGCGAGCTTTATTCGCTTTTTAATGAAAAATTTTTTGTTGACGGCTTTACATTAGGTGCAAACATTATCAAGGATATTCTTGAATAATCCTCTGTCACTATTTTGAATGTTTTCTTGACAAACAACATAAAATATTATATAATACAACTGGTTTCAAAAAATAAAAAAATTTAAAGTTTCGAAAGCGGGTGCTGTTATGAAGTATATTGAGAGAACGGAATATTTACAAAGATTAATTGATTTACAGGGAACACCGGATATAAAAATAATAACAGGTATTAGGCGTTCGGGTAAGTCCAAGCTTATGGAAGCATATATAGATTTCTTGAAAAAAAACAATGAAAATGCAAATATAATCTTTATTGATTTTTTTGATATTAAGTTCGAGCATTTAAAGGAATATCACAAATTAAACGATTATGTTGAAGCTCTCTATCAAAAGGATAAGGATAATTATCTTTTTATTGATGAGGTTCAGCTTTGTGATAAGTTTGAAATAGCAATAAACAGTCTATACACAGGCGGAAAATATGACATATATATTACTGGTTCTAACGCTTTTTTGCTTAGCAACGATTTAGCAACTTTATTTACAGGTAGATATATTGAAATTCATGTTTTTCCTTTTAGTTTTAAGGAGTTTGCACTATATCACCGGGAGATTTTAGGTATAGATGAATTGTTTAAACAATATACCGTAAAAGGCGGTCTTGCAGGCTCTTATGTTTACAAAAACGAACGGGATAGAATAAAATATATTTCCGAGGTTTATAACACAATTGTAAACAGAGATTTAGTAACGAAATATAATTTACCGGACACATATGTTTTAGACCATCTTTCCGAATATTTAATGGATAATGTAAGCAATTTAACCTCGCCAAATAAAGTAAGCGATACTCTTACATTAAACAAAATTATTACCAACCATGTTACTGTTGGAAAATATGTAAAATATCTTTGTAATGCATTTATGTTTTATGATGTAAAAAGATATGATATAAAGGGCAAAAAATATCTTGACACCTCGGAAAAATATTATTTGTGTGATGTTGGATTCCGCTATGCTTTATTAGGTAGTAGAAATATGGACTATGGAAGACTTTATGAAAATATCGTTTGTATAGAGCTTTTACGCCGTGGGTATGAGATTTATGTTGGTAAGCTCTATCAAAAGGAGGTTGACTTTGTTGCCAAACGTGGAAATGAACAAATCTACATCCAAGTAAGTGACAATATAGAAAACCCCGAAACCTTTAAGCGAGAGTATGAGCCTCTTTTAAAAATTGCCGATGCTCATCCGAAAATGATTATAGCAAACACAAAGCACGATGAATATTCATACGAAGGAATACGAATTGTTGATATTGCCCGTTGGTTGCTTAATGATTAAGTATCTCAAAAAAACCTACCGTTTTAGCGTGATACTCTTAACGGAGTATCACGCTAAGCTATGATTGCCCTTGCGGGCAAGTTATGAGTTATGAAATGCTACGCATTGTTATGATTGGCTTCGCCAAGCTTAAGATTTGATGGGCAATCATATCATAACGTTTGCGTAGCAAACTCATAACGGCGAGCAAAGCGAGCATCATAACTCTAAACTAAACCAACAGAAAAAGAGCAGACACATAAGGTTTTTTACGCCTTGCGTGTTTGCTCTTTCTGCTTGTAATAAGGGCTTGGGCTTAGCCCATAGAGCATTTGACCAGTCAAATGCGATGCTCGCACTTAGCGGTGTTTTACAAATTCTCCGCTAAGGACATCACCCTTTTTTCGTTAGCTTTTTATATTGCCTAAAAATCCCCAAGGGACACGCCCTTTGGCTCGGTTTTTTCCTTGCAATCACTTCAAGTAGCAAATCTTCTTTTCCGGTATCAAAACCGTTGGCGCAGGGGAAATACCGCCAAGCTTTTCTTGGACCGTTTCATTTGTCAGTACACTACAGCTTGCGGAAAGTGCGGGCGGCTCCTCTCCAAACAAGCTTTTGTAGATCATTCTTGCGCCTACGTACCCTGCAAGCGCTTTGCTGTGACCGTGTGTGTCGTTCTCACGAAGATCGTCTCTCTCAACGCCGGCATCCATCAGACCATTAAGCTCATCTCTCCAATTGAGGCACGTTAACTCCGGATATTGCAGGATCGCGTTTTCAGGCTGAGGGGAGTTTTCATTGTGTGCGGGGAAGATGACAAGCTTTGTGTTGGAGCTTTTACATACGTCATAGATCGTTTGTAGAGCAGCAACGTCGGCATCGCTATACAGTCCGCACATAAAAACAACGCCGTATGCACCGTTTTTGATGTTATTGATATAGGTTTTATAATCACCGTCTTCGGCAGCGGCATACTTGGCGACTGTGGCGTAGCCGATACCCTTGACGGTCACGCTCCAATCACGGTTGCTTTCCTTGAGCATATCTTTTAGAATGATACGAATGCCGGAATAACCGTCATAAACAAAGCTATTACCAAGAATGGCGATCGATTTTTTGCCGTTTCCGCCTGCAAGCGAGATCGAGGGGATCTTATGGTAGTCCTTGATGGGCATTGCCTTAGGGGCGGAAAGCCACTGGTAAAGCTGTGCATCCATCGCGGTTTCCTTAACCTCAAAGGTTATCGTGCGGCTTTTACCCTCATCGTCATCAAACAGGTAGCAAATGCGATACCAAGATGCTTTTTCGCCGTTCTTTTTGAGCACTCCGATAAAGGTTTTGATGGTAACACCGTTTTTTGTTTCGCTTTTTACCTCGGTCATTTTCTCGGCGTTCTCCGCCCCATCGCCGACCACCACTGTACCAACGTCGATACCGTCCTCCTTTATGGTATAGGAGCCATCCGTATCGTCAAACTCCCATTGCATGGGCATGCGTATGGAAAGCGCGGTGTTGCTGTTTCGGTCGGCAAAATAAGCAGTTTCAGCGCCCGTGCTTTTTCTTGTGCGCGGCAGATCGTCGGGCTGTGTTGGCGTGATCTTTTTGCACGCGGCAAAGGGGAAAAGTAAGCAAAGCGTAAGTAGAAGGCCGATAATTCTTTTTGTCATGGAAAACTCCGTTCTGTGGGTAGCCGTTTCGTGGCAAATGGGATAGAAAGGTGATCAGTCTAAGTAACCAAAGTATTTTGCATATCGTACATTAAGAGTATCCTCAAGGTCTTTTATCATTTCGCCGTGATAGCGTTCGAAAAGGGCGTGACACTCAAGATGAAGTTCAATGCCCATATGATAAAGGGGATCCTTGTACATCGCACCCGCACCGCGGGGAATCAGATTGTAAATTTCATCCTCAAGGATAAATTCGATGCGTGCATCTCTTACGGGATATTCCTCGCGAAAAGCATCGTACCGTTCTCTTAAAAGTCCGCGCCATTTTTGCAGGAATGAAAGTAACTTTTGCGGAAGCAAGGAATCATTTCTGCCGTTGATACAAATAATCTTGTCACGCTCGTACCATGCGTCGCGCACCGTGCCGTTATGGTCGCACCACCGTGAAAATCCTTCACCTGTAGACTTTTGATAACAAACAGACATAATAACTCCTTTTTTAGTGCATCTATATTTTACCATATTTCATATTGCCTTACAAGAGATATGTGTATATTTTTGCTTGCTCAAACGAAATTTGTAAAAAACAAATAAGGGGTATTGAGAACAATTGTTTATTTTGTTATAATAACAGCGTTAACAAGGGGCATTAGCGCAGTTGGGAGCGCACAACACTGGCAGTGTTGGCGTCAGGGGGGTTGAGCCCCATCCGGGTCGGCGCCACCCCTTAACGCATATATCGCCAGGCGGATTTAGCTCATTGGGTAGAGCGCGACCTTGCCAAGGTCGAGGCGGCGGGAAGAATGCCGTTCGCTGTGCGACGGCGGTATTTAGCCGCCGAGGCATTCTGTTTTATTCGCCGCAGGCGAATGAGACGAGCCCCGTGCCTTCCACCCCATTCGGGGTGGCGTTCTTTTTTGAAACGGATCGCGGTTGCAAGCACCCGCGCGCGGCTTGAAAATGACGAGCACCCGTGATCCGCTTTTAAGTGGCTTTTGCGCACGCACAAATCTCAGCGCTTAAC
>JAZNBP010000133.1:0-1879 GCA_045587085.1 Acutalibacteraceae bacterium
TGCAGTTTTGTCATATCTTTTAGGAAGTATAAGCTCTGCTGTTATAATTTCCAAAACATTTTTCGGACGTGACATAAGAGAAGTAGGCTCTAAAAATGCAGGAGCCACAAATATGCTCCGTACTCACGGTAAAAAAATGGGTGCTTTGACTTTAGTTTTCGATCTTCTAAAGGGTGTTATTGCTGTTTTAATTTCAACCCTAATCGCCCGCTTTACTTCAGGCTCGGAATTTGTTTTGAAAATGATACCGTTTATTGCAGGTCTTTTTGTTATACTCGGACATAACTTCCCCGTATTTTTCAATTTCCGCGGTGGAAAAGGAGTTGCAACAAGCCTTGGGGTTGTTCTTGCTTTAAACTATAAGGTCGCTTTAATTGTTGCTTTATTTGCTCTTTTGGTTATGATAATTACTCGTTATGTTTCATTAGGCTCTGTTTTAGCCGGAGTTCTATATGTAGCAGTTGACCTTACATATATGATTTTTACAGATAATTTCTATTATCCTGAATTGATTTTTACTGTTTTGGTGGGAGGTCTTTTGATTTTAAGACATCATCAGAATATCAAACGTCTTTTAAACGGAACGGAAAATAAATTAGGTCAAAAAAAGAAGGATTAAAGGAGAATTTTATTATGAAGATAGCTGTAATAGGTTCGGGCAGTTGGGGTACTGCGGTCGCATTAAGCCAGGCAAAAAAAGGATATGAAATATATCTTTGGTCGTGGCAGCAGGAAGAAACCGACAGATTAAACCGTGACCGCGAAAATAAAGAATTTTTACCGGGGATTAGTCTCCCTCCGAATATAATCTGTTCTCATAATATAGAAGAATGCGTTAATAATGCAGACATTGTAATCTGTGCTGTTCCCTCCCCTGCTACGAGAACAACTGCAAAGTCGCTTTCGCCTTATATAAAAAAAGGTCAGATTTTACTTAATATTTCAAAGGGGCTTGAAAATAATTCCCTCAAAACTTTAGCAGAAGTCTTAAGAGAGGAAATACCTCAGGCTGAAATTGCCGTTATGAGCGGTCCTTCCCACGCAGAAGAGGTAAGCCGCGATTTACCGACTACAAATGTTGTTGCGGCAAACGATTTAAAAACAGCTCAATTCATTCAGGACACCTTAATGAGTGAGAATTTCAGGCTCTATACAAGTACAGATATTTTAGGTGTTGAGCTTGGCGGAGCTTTAAAAAACGTTATCGCACTTTGTGCGGGAATTTCTGATGGCTTAGGCTACGGCGATAACACAAAAGCCGCTTTAATGACACGAGGTCTTGCAGAGATTTCACGTTTGGGTGTTAAAATGGGTGCAAAGCCTGAAACCTTTATGGGTTTGTCAGGCATCGGCGACCTTATCGTAACCTGTACAAGTATGCATTCGAGAAACCGACGCGCAGGTATATTAATCGGTAAAGGAAAGTCGCTTTCTGAGACCTTAGAGGAAGTCCATATGGTAGTTGAAGGTGTTAACACAGCCAAAGCTGCACTTGCACTTTCTGAAAAATATGACGTTTTAATGCCTATCGTAAAAGAGGCAAACGAAATCCTTTTCGACGGTCAACCTGCTTCTCAAGCAGTTTTGGACCTTATGACAAGAGATAAAAAAAGCGAATAAATGGAATGTTAAAAAGACTATTTAAAAATTCATTTGGATTTTTAAATAGTCTTTTTTTTAAATCATACCAAATCTTTATGCAAATTAATGTAATATCAAAATAGGCATTGACAAACTCAAAAAAGATTGTTATAATATTAACAAAGTCGTAAATATCCTTATTATGACTTAGTTTTAGTCACACAAGACTATAAGATTTTTTTATGTTTCAGACAAACTTTAAAATGTAAATAAAGGAGAGATTTTTCAAGATGAGCAA
>JAZNBP010000134.1:0-3648 GCA_045587085.1 Acutalibacteraceae bacterium
GTGTTTTATCTTGTTGTTCTATCGCATTAGCAACCTCTTCATAACTTGCTACGGATGTATCAATACCAATACCGCACATTCCCAAAGCTCTACCTACTGCGGATGTTTCGCAATTTTCTATGTAAGATGTTTTGTTAATGAATGAACTATCTTCTTTTTCGTATGCGTGACCCGTGCCTAAAACTCTGCCTTTTTCGTCTTTAACTACTGCCGAGAAAACACAAATACCATTTGAATTACTTACTAAACAAGTTTCAATGCAACCCTCGGGGCAAATGCTTCTAAACGCTTTAATTCTTTGATTTACCTCAGCGTAATCCTTACCCTTAACAGGTGTTGTTTTGATGATAGCGTTTGCGTTTACAATATCTTCGTAATTCATTTAATCTGTACTCCTTCGTTGACCTGCAATTCGCAACCGGGGATTTCTGCACCTGCCAATAATTCTTTGCGTATTGCCGTTTTATCAATTTTCGGTGCTTGTTCAATAAGGAAACGAGCAGGAATTTTACTTTCATCCGTGATGGATGTAGCCTTACTTTCCGATAACCTTACTGTGAATGTACCTGCGTTGCTCTTGCTTTCTCCCGTTGCTTTCATAAACTCAATAACCGCTTTTTTCATTCGTGCTATTGAATTTTCCGCAACCTTTTTCTTACTGTCGATACGGTCCTTTTCGTTTTTAAGCATTTCTACATCTGCTTCAAGCTGCCTGATAACCTTGCAGTAACCCTCTAATTTTTCTTCCGTTCCCATAGCGGAAAGGGTATCTTTAAATGTCTGCTCGTCAATTTCTTCATTCTGCAATAACTCATAAAGCATTACTGCATTGTTTGTCATTTCAAATAAATTCATTTGTTTGCCTCCAACATTCTTATTACATCTGTTTGTGTAAGGTAAGGTACTCTTTCATCCTCTACCTTGATTTCTGTGCCGTATTCAACGGCAAGTGCATCCATTTCAATCGGTGTCATACATTTACCACCAATCTATTTGAAAGTTCTTTGTTTGCCGCTTCAAGCTCGGCAACCTTTAATTTAAGCTCGGTTATCTGAGCATCTTTTTTTACGTCATTTTCACGGTAATACTTTATAAGGTCTTTTTGCTGTTGAAGTGTATCGTTTACACACTCCACAATCGCATTGTATTTTTCAAAGTCTTTCATTTTGTCTTACTCCTATTTTGAATATTCCGTCTTTTTTATGTGCAATCGTGAGCAATCAACCCCATTGTTCAGCCATTGCTTTAGCTATGCCGGGAAAGGTTTTGCTGCGTAATTTTGCCCTTTCCTCTTTGGGTAAATGCCACGCTTCAGCGTACCAAGCGGGCATTGTTTTTCCGCTTTCAAACTTTTTTCTTTTCGGCGGTTCTACTTCCTCAGTCGGCTTTAAAGGCTCAAGACCTTTCAGCCATAAACAAGTTTTTTTCTCAAAAGCATCACCGAACATATAAGGCTGTATAATTTGATCGGGTTTGCGGTAATATGTACTCATAAATCCCACAGGGTTTTCGATTGCGATTTTTTCACATTCTGCATTTGCAATTTTCATAAAGAACTTTGCAGCTTCTTCACGGTCAGCAATTCTTTTCAGGGCTTTTTCGCCGTATCGTTCAACATTGAACCACCTGTTGCCTGTTACCGTTAAATATGTGCAGGGCGGGTGAGCAATAATTAAGTCCCATTTGTGTACTTCGTGATATTTTCCGTCCATTGTTGTAAATGGGATTCCTAACTTGCTAAAAATTATCCCCTTTTTCATAAACCTTTTAGGGTTTAATATTTCTAAAACATCATTTTGTATATGCCATTCGGGATGACCGCCCGAACATTCGATAATGTCGCACGAATACGCTTCGTGTCCTTTTTCTCTGAAAGCCTTGCAAACTGCTTGACTTTCTTCACAAGCTATTAAAACCTTCATTCTATGTACCTCTTTAACTTATAAAATCCTCTGTGTTTTTCCTGTGATTACTTACGCAATCGCCACAGTAAAAGTAGCAATCAAATTCATAAAAGAAATCATCCTGAATATGTTCGCCACAATCGGAACAGATAGGTAATTCCTTACGTCTGTTTTCTTGCTCGGCATCGTGGCGTTCAAAATCCGCAATAGGGTTGTCCGTTCTACTCATTTTTCAACACCGCCCATCGCATAAAGTTCATTACCTGCAGCGGCACCGGTAGCAAAACGTGCCTGTTTGCTTTCTTCACTCTCACCGGGAAGGACCACAACCTTTTCAGGCTTACTGAACAATCTTTTAAACGCTCTGCCAATAGCACGTTCAAACTGAATGAGCTTATCTTCCTTGCTGATTACGTAAGCACCAAAACCTATAAGGCATAAGCCTATAAATAACTGCAATAACATTTTCCTTACTCCTCAATAAAATCGTCGTCCAACAACATTTCTTCGATGTTGTCAAGGGTGATACCTGCATCTTCAAGCTCTCTACCCTTTTTCTCATAATGCCTTAATATATACAGATACTGTCTTCTTTTGTTGCGGATTTGCTCTTCTTTTCGGGCAAGTTTAACAAGCGGAGACTGCCTCAGTAATTCAATCTCTCTTTCTACCTGCTCGTCAGTTAAGTTTTCACGTCTTGACATAATTTCGTCCTCTTTTCTTTCAATTTAGGTTGACACTTACAACTAAATGCCATATAATGAATTTGCTTATTTTTGATTAGCCACTTTCCGAGTGCCTTTCGGGAGTGGCTTTTCTTTTTTACCCTCCGCAAAGTTCTCTCAATGGTTCTTTAGGGATTAACCATTTACCCCCGAGTTTCGTCCCCTTGATTTCCCCTGCGGCGAGTTTTCTTTGAACTACCTTTTCATTCATAAACAAAATACTGCAGACCATTTCAACCGTAAGATTTACGGGAAGTTCATCCCAACTCGTATAGGTCTTTGTGTACCTTGGTTTAGGACATCTCGGCATTTACATCACCACCTTTCAATTTTGCTATACTTTGCATACTTATTGACGTGGGGTCTCTTTGGCTTAAACACCTTTTTTCTTACGCGGATTTTTTTCTTTTTACCCGTGAAGTGATTACAATTTGCGTTGTGCGTTTTTCCCATTACCAGTCTCTCTTTAGCCATTTTGGCTATGTTTTAACAAAAAAAATAAGGTCCCTTATCTTTAATGGATAGAACATCGCTAATTTTAGTTATCTCACTCGCCTTAAACTCAACTTTATTATTGAGTTTTAAAGAGAAGCTTTGTCTGCTTATCCCAAGCATATCAGCGATTTGTGCGGCTGTAAAACCTAATTCTACCATTCGGGCCTTCAACTTTTTTGTATCTGTCATTTTATCACCACCTTTTAGCCATTTTGGCTACACTCATAATATACACATTTTTAGCCATTCTGTCAATAGTTTTTTTGACATTTTTTCAAAAAAAGTTGACAAAACGGCTATTTTATGTTATTCTCTGCTTGGTGATGAGAAATGACTATTTATGAAAGAATTAAATATTTACGAGAAGAAAGAGGAATGTCTCAACAAGAATTAGCAGAAAAAGTCGGTTATAAAACGGCATCTGCAGTTAATAAAATCGAACTTGGATTGCGAGATATTAACCAAAGCAAAATTGTTGAATTTGGTAAAGCTCTCAACACTACTCCCAATTACTTGTTAGGCGA
>JAZNBP010000135.1:0-3428 GCA_045587085.1 Acutalibacteraceae bacterium
ATTCTCCTTCAATAAAATTCGCGGTTTGGATGCTTATTTGTCCCCCGAAATGAAGTCCACAGGTGAAGCCATCGGCTATGACGATAAATTAAACCGTGCGCTTTCAAAGGCTTTACAGGCTTCGGGTATGAAGGTGCAAAACTACGGAACAGTGCTTGCAACCATTGCAGATTGCGACAAAGAGGAGGCACTGCCCTTAATCAAGCGTTTCTATAATCTGGGCTTTAATATTGAAGCAACAAGCGGTACTGCCGAGTTCTTAAAGCAAAACGGAATTAGAACTCACATTCTCGGTAAAATCGGCGAGGGCAGTGAGGAAATCCCCAATGCTATCCGTCAAGGTCATATAGCCTATGTAATAAATACCCGTGATATTAATTCCTCAGGACCTATGACCGACGGTCACCAGATAAGAAGCCTTGCAACCGACAACAACGTAACTATCTTTACAGCACTTGATACTGTAAGAGTGTTGCTTGACGTTTTAGAGGAAACAACTATTACAATCTCAACAATCGACGCATAAAGGATGATTTTTTATGATGAAGCAGGGGCTTTATAAGGTTCTTTTTAACTTTGAATTGGCACCGAGTGTTTTTAGAATGGTTTTAGAGGGTGACACCTCTGCCATTCTGTCTCCCGGTCAATTTGTAAATATTAAAATAGAGGGCGAATTTTTGCGTCGTCCCATATCTATTTGCGATTACGACAAAAACACCATTGTATTAATCTACAAGGTAGTAGGCGTCGGCACAGAAAAATTAAGCAAAATGAAAGACGGCGACACACTCGATTTGCTTGTAGGTCTTGGCAACGGCTTTAATGCAGAAAACGACTGCAAAAATCCCCTTGTAATTGGCGGCGGTGTTGGAATTCCGCCTCTTTACAACCTATGCCGTGAGCTTATAAAGTTCGGCAAAAAGCCTACCGTTATTTTAGGCTTCAACACAAAAAGCGAGATTTTTTATGAGGAAATCTTTAAAATGCTCGGAATTGATGTGTATGTCACAACCGTTGACGGAAGCTACGGTATAAAGGGCTTTGTAACCGATGCTATGAAGGATTTAGAGTATGATTATTTCTACACCTGCGGTCCTGAGCCTATGTTCAGGGCAATAGAATCCATTGCAAAGACATCAGGTCAATATAGCTTTGAGGAAAGAATGGGCTGTGGCTTCGGTGCTTGTATGGGTTGCAGTTGTAAAACAAAATACGGCAACAAGCGTATCTGCAAGGACGGTCCTGTGCTTGAAAGGGAGGAAATTATATGGTAAACACTGCTGTAAAGCTTTGCGGTATTGAAATTGATAATCCCGTAATTCCGGCAAGCGGAACCTTTGGCTTTGGCTATGAGTTTGCATCTATTTATGATATAAACTGCCTTGGAACCTTTTCCTTTAAAGGCACAACAAAAGACCCCCGCTTTGGCAATCCAACCCCTCGAATTGCCGAAACTCCGAGCGGAATGCTTAATTCTGTGGGACTTCAAAATCCCGGTGTTGAAAAGGTGATTTCTGAGGAGCTTCCCCGACTTAAACAGTGCTTCAAAAAGCCGGTTATGGCAAATGTAAGCGGATTTTCGGTTGAGGATTACGCATATACCTGCGAAATGTTAGACCGTGAGGAACAAATCGGTTGGTTTGAGGTTAACATTTCCTGCCCGAATGTGCACGGCGGCGGTTTGGCATTTGGAACAAGTGCCAAAAATGCCGAGGCGGTAACAAAGGCGGTTAAAAAGGTTACAAGCAAGCCTGTATTTATAAAATTATCTCCAAATGTTACAGATATTACCGAAATAGCCAAAGCCTGTGAAAGTGCAGGTGCTGACGGTGTAAGCCTTATAAATACACTTCTCGGTATGCGTATAGACTTAAAGACTAAAAAGCCTATTTTGGCTAATAAAATGGGCGGATTTTCAGGTCCTGCAATAAAGCCTGTGGCACTTCGTATGGTTTATCAGGTTTATGAGGCAGTAAAAATCCCGATTATCGGTATGGGTGGCATATCTACCGCCGAGGATGTAATTGAAATGATGCTTGCAGGTGCTACTGCAGTACAGGTTGGTGCTGCAAATTTGGTAGAGCCGTTTGCCTGCAAAAATATTATTGATGATTTACCAAGAGTTATGGCAAAATATAAAATTAACAGTTTAGAAGAAATTATAGGAGGAGCACACAATGGGTAAGGACGTTATTATCGCTTGCGATTTTGCAAGCAAAGAGGAAACCTTAAGCTTTCTCGACAAATTCACAGGCAAAAAGCCCTTTGTTAAAATAGGAATGGAGCTTTTTTATGCCGAAGGTCCTCAGATAGTAAAGGATTTAAAGGCACGCGGTCATAAGATTTTCCTTGATTTAAAGCTTCACGATATACCGAATACAGTTAAAAAATCTATGGCTGTATTATCCCGTCTTGACGTGGATATGACCAATCTGCACGCAGGCGGTACCATTTCAATGATGGAAGCAGCCCTCGAGGGACTAACCCGTCCTGACGGAAGCCGTCCGCTTCTTATTGCAGTAACACAGCTTACAAGCACCGACCAAGAGCGTATGGAAAACGACCTGCTTATTAAAGAGCCTATCGACAAGGTTGTAATGCACTATGCTCACAACGCAAAAAAAGCTCAGCTTGACGGTGTTGTATGCTCTCCCTTAGAGGCAGGCAAGGTGCACGAGGTTTGCGGTAAGGAATTTTTAACGGTTACCCCCGGTGTTCGCTTTGCTGACGGTGACATTGGCGACCAAAAGCGTGTAATGACACCCGCACAGGCTAAGAAAATCGGCTCAGACTACATAGTAGTCGGAAGACCTATTACCGCCGCCGCCGACCCCGTAGCAGCTTATGAAAGATGCTGTGCAGAATTTATAGGCTAATATATAAAAGGAGAATTAAAATGGAAGGCTATAAAAGAGAATTTATACAGTTTTTAGAGAGTGCCGGTGTTTTAAAGTTCGGCGATTTTACCGCTAAATCAGGCAGAAAAATCCCATATTTCATAAACGCAGGCGATATTAAAACAGGCGAGCAGATTTGCAAGCTTGGTGAATTTTACGCAAAGGCTTACTTTGAAAAAATAGGCAATAAAAAGACTGTGCTTTACGGTCCTGCCTATAAGGGTATCCCGATTGCGGTATCCGTTGCGGTAGCACTTGCTAAAAACGGCTTGGATGTACCCTTCTTTTTCAACCGCAAGGAGGAAAAAAACCACGGCGAGGGCGGTGTTTTTGTAGGCTATAAGCCACAAGAAGGTGAAGAAATAGTAATAGTTGAAGACGTTATCGCCGCCGGTACCGCTATAAGAGAAAGTATGGCTAATCTCTCCCATTTAGAGGGCACAAAGGTTGCTGCCTGCTTTGTTATGGTTGACCGCAAGGAAAAGGGCAAAACCGACAAAAGTGCTATGGCAGAAGTAGGCGAGGAGTTCG
>JAZNBP010000136.1:0-21792 GCA_045587085.1 Acutalibacteraceae bacterium
CTCCCGTTATAGCAAATTACGCAAATGCTTGGTTTGATAAAGCTAAAAAGGAATAAAAAAATGAGGTCTCGATGAGACCTCATTTTTTTATTCCTTTACGGTTACGAAATTTTTGTTTTCTACGTGTATTATTTTATCGCATACACTTAGACTTGTATGTCGGTGCGTTACAAATAAAATCGTTTTATCGCTAAGCTTTTTAATATTCTGCAAAAGCTCTGTTTCGGTAGCTTCATCCAAAGCAGAGGTTGCTTCATCAAAAAGAAGTATCGGGGCATCGGTAAGCAAAGCACGAGCGATTGAAATACGCTGTATCTGCCCTTCGGAAAGACCGCCGCCACGCTCGGTAAGAACTGTGTCAAAGCCCTCGGGCAAATCATTTATAAAGTCATAAATACAAGCTGTTTTAGCGGCTTTTTCCATTTCCTCTTGCGGTATAGCATCATTGCAAAGGGTGATATTCTCCCTTATCGTACCTGACAAAATCATATTGCCCTGAGGAACATAGGTAAATAGTCCGCGAATAGATGTATCAAGCGGGATATCGCCGTTTATTGTAATTTTTCCGTTTTGTATATCGTAAAGCCCTAAAATTAACTTTAAAACTGTACTTTTTCCGCTTCCCGACTCACCCGTAATAGCAGTGATTTTACCACTGCTTGCAGAAAACGAGCAATTTTTAAGAATAATTTCATCCTTATAAGCAAAATCAACACCCGAGAATTCAATACTGTGAAAATTCGATTTAATATTTTCTATTTGCTTGATGTCCTGCGGTAAATCATATTCACCCGTTTCAAGCTCTATCAGTCTTTCGGCAGAGGCTAACATAGAGTAGTATTTAGGCATAATTCCCGATACGTTTTGAAGCGGTGCTCTAAGCTGATTAAATAACTGTAAAAAGGCTGTCAGTGTACCATAGGTAATAACGCCGCCCGAAATAGAGCCGGCTCCCCAAATCAAGATACAGTAATAACCTAATGTAAAAAATGCATAAAGGCTTAAATGGGTTATAACCGATATACCCGTACGCTTCATTTTACTTACGTATGTATCGTGCATATAGCTGTTAAGCTTTTTCTTAAAGGAGTTTTCACCCGAAAAGACCTTTAAAACCACTAGATTTTCAAAACATTCCTGCAAAAAGGAACGAGTTTTACCCTCTGTCTCCTGAGCACGCTTATGCATTTTCTTAAAATGCTTATTAATAACCCTGCCGATAGCCGGAACCGTTAATCCGCAAACTAAAATTATTACAGCAATTCTTTTATCAAGCAACAAAATTGCCGCCGTACCGCCCACTATTTTGGTAAACATTGAAACAATGCTCGGAATAATACCTACAACCGCAAAAGAGACTACCTCCACATCAGAAGAAAGGCGGTTAAGTAGATCGCCCGAATGGTATTCCGAAACGGTTGAATATTTACGCTGACTTAATTTTGTGAAAAACAGGTTTCTGAAATGTATTCTTAATTTTTCACTTGTGTATGCGTCTAAAACCTGAGTTAAGGCAGAACATAAAATCTGAATAATAACAAGTGCAAAAAGCCAAATTCCGGCACTTATAATACTGCCTTTATCATTTTTCGTAGCAATATCCAAAACCTGCTTAGAGGCTAACGCAAGATAAATCGCACTAAGAGCAGTAATTACCGAAATAACCGAGAGTGCAATTACTAACGGAAAATATTTTTTACTGTTTAAAAAAACCCACTTAGTAACAGTAAAATTGTTATTTTTCTTATTCTTCGATGATGCCATTTTCTCTAAGTGTTCTTACAAAAACATCAATATTCCCGAGTGCTAAAACGGTTGAAATGTCAAACTCGTTTATAAGTGCTTCAAGCATTTCAGTTTTTGTAAGCTCCTTCTCCTTTAATAAATTCCATAAAAAAACCGTACTTTCATTCAAAACTATTGAGTTAATAATGGTACCTGTTGAAATACCGTTATGAATTACAACCCATTGTCCTGAAATGTTTTGTAACTGATAATCCGCTTTTATTTTCATTTTTGCCCCCAAAACGTTAGAATGCTGTAAATTATTATATAACAAAATTTTTTATATTGCAAGTACAATACATTTTGTAGTATAATATTTTTAACAAAATTTAAAAATGATTTTAGGAGTACGTTATGGATATCTTTTTTGAACAATTAGTAGCAATCAAAAAAACCGCTAAGGAAATCGCCTTATTTATTTTAATTTGGCTTACTGCAATAATCTTAACACTATTTCTGTTGTTAGTAAGAATTCCGTTTCTAAGTCTGCTCTCCCCGGTGCTTGTTTGCGGTATACTGTTTGGTGCATATAAACTTAGTGCTATGCTTAACATTGAATACGAGTATATCGTTACAAACGGAATTTTGGATATTGATAGAATTATCAACAAAAGCTCCAGAAGGCGTTATTTATCGCTTGACCTTGCAAAGACTTCACGCATTGAAAAATATAACCCGATGCTTATTACAAATGTTGATAAAAAGAATATTACATTTGCCTGCAATCCTAGTGATGACAACACTTATTTATTGGTTGTTGATAAAGACACAGGCTCTGCAAATTACATTATTATCACCCCCGACGAAAAAATGCAAACCGCCATTGCAAAATTCGTGCCGAAATTCGTTTCTAACAGTGCTTTTAAATAAGGAAAGAGCTAATAATGGATATTTTAAACGCTGATTTAATAAGAAAATCAGAGCAAGAGGCAGTTTTAAAAACAGGCGTTTCTTACCTTCAGCTTATGGAAAGAGCCGGCGTATCAGCTGCCGAAAAAATAAGCGAACGCTATGATGTAAAAAACAAAAATATTGCTGTTATTTGCGGATGCGGTAATAACGGCGGTGACGGCTTTGTTATAGCTCAAAGCCTTTATAAAAAGGGTGCAAATATTAAGGTGTTTTTACCCTTGGGTGAGCCTAAGACCGAAAGTGCCAAGCATTATTTTAGTCTGCTCTCCCCCATTCCTGTTTCTAATGAATTTGACGGGAAGTTTGACATAATTATTGATGCGGTTTTCGGCATAGGTCTTGAACGCGAACCGAGTGAGACGTTAACTGCTCTGTTTGAAAAAATCAACAATTCACGTGCTACTATAATTTCGATTGATGTGCCAAGCGGTATAAACTGCGATACGGGACTTGTTTACACAAAGGCGGTAAATGCCGACTTAACCCTTACCTTTATTGCACCTAAGCCCTGCTTTTATCTGCCTTATGGCTCAGATTTTTGCGGTGAAGTAGAGGTGCTTGATATAGGAGTAGTCCCCGTTTCCTACACCTACAAAGCAATCGAAAAGCCCGTCTTCCCAAAAAGACAACACAATTCACATAAAGGTACATACGGTACAGCTCTTTTAATATGTGGCTCTTACGGTATGGCAGGGGCTGCAATGCTATCAGCAAAGGCAGCACTCAGAAGCGGTGCAGGTATTGTAAAATGTGCTATTCCAAAAAGCATTTACTCCCCCTTTACAGCCTTTTTGCCTGAAGCTGTTTGTCTGCCTTTAGAGGAAGAAAACGGTCAGCTTTCCCATAATTTTGATATTGATAAATTGTCGGATAAAGCCAATGCTTTGCTTTTTGGCTGCGGTATTGGAGTAAGCGATAATTCTTTTTTAGCCTTTAAAAACATTATTAAAAACGCAAAAATTCCTATGGTAATTGACGCCGACGGTATAAATCTGCTATCTAGCAGCATAGAATTATTAAAGGAAAGCAAAGCTCCAATAATAATTACACCGCACCCTGCCGAAATGGCAAGGCTTTGTAAAAAAAGCGTGGCGGAGATTGAAAAAAACAGAATTTCTATTGCCCGCGATTTTGCTAAAAAGTACGGTATAACCGTAGTTTTAAAGGGTGCAGACACCGTTGTAGCTTTAGAAAACGGTGAAGTGTTTATTTGTACAATCGGCAACCCCGGTATGGCAACAGCAGGCAGTGGTGACGTCCTTGCAGGTATTATAGTTTCTATTCTTGCACAGGGTTATTCTACCGATTTTGCTGCAAAATCGGGTGTTTACCTACACGCAAGTGCCGGAGACAAGGCGGCAAAAAAGCGTTCACAGCACGCTCTTATTGCTACGGATATTATTGAGGAGCTTTAATCTTATTTCCTAAAAGGAAGCCTTAATTGAAAAAGCTTTTTATTCCATTATTTTGCATTATACTTATGTTATGCTCGTGTGAAAAAATCCCCTCGGTGACGGCGGTCACAAAGGGGATTAAATTCAATGCTCTGCTAAGCTATAACGGAGCCGAAAGTAATTATTCCATAGTAATAAAAAATAACGGAAAAACTATTGTAAACAGCATAGAAAATAATATTACATACACATTTACAGGCGATATTATGGAAGCTCAGTTTGACGATATTTCAAAGGAATTCGAGGTTTCCTCATTAAACGAAGGCACCATAACTGATTTTTTCTATGCCGTTTTTTGTGAAAGCGAGAAACTTCAAAACGATGTAAGAAAAAAAGACGGTAAGCTTTGTATTCAAGGAAAAACAGATAAATACTTGTTTACACTTTACCTGTCAGGAAGCGGACTTCCCCTTAAAATCGAAGAAAAAAACTTTGATATTACTGCCACTCTTTCAAAAATGACTATTCTGTAGTCATAAGCTCGCCCTCGCAAATCACCAAAAGAGTTCCCTCTTTTACCGATATTTCAGCACTTTTTCCTACAAATTCATTGCTGACGCCAAGCGGAAAATCATAAGAAATTACGGCATCCTCTGTTTCATATAAAAGTCCTTTAATGCTTACTCCGTTGCATACGGTAGTAAGCGAAAATACAGAAATTTTACCCTCTGCCCGAGCTTTCAGGCAGAGTTTTTTATTTGTAAGGGTTGCAGCACAAAAGCCTTCCCCGTAAAGTATAGCCTTTCCGCCACGAGATGTAATAAAGCTTAGTGTTTGCAAATTAGCTAAAAAATGGTCAATTCTGCCTCCCGAACATCCGTAAAGAAAGAAGCTGTCACAACCCTCCGCAAAACCTCTTTTAACCGCCAAAAGAGTATCGGTATCATCCTTTTTAACAGGAAAAATTTCGACCTTGTTGCCAAGCGGTTCAAAGCCTAGAGAATCAAAATCCCCGAGAATTATATCAGGTGTAATGTTTAACCTTTCGGCTGCTTTAAGCCCCGCATCTGCGACAATTACAAGGTCAGACTTTTCAATTTTAAAACTTTCGGGAAATCCGTTTGCGGCACCAAATATATGACAAGCTTTCATTTTTTCTCCCTTTATGACAAATTATTACAATTTTTACATTATGCTTGAATTAATAAAACTATTCTTGTATAATTATTTTATTAATATTATATCTTATTGTCAAGAGTTTAGGAGAATTTGAATGACACAAAGGAAGTTAATTATATCTATTTCAGGAATACTTTTAGCCTTGGTTGCCGTTGTTACGGTATTTTTGGTGCTTAATGCAAAAAATAAACCAGCCCCCGAAAAGCCTAAGGAAAAAGCACCTATAAAAGCTACTGTGGAAACAGTTCCGCAGGAAGAACCGGAACCCGAAGTTCCCCCTGTGGAAGAGGTGTACACCCTTGCAGTTTCCTGCCCCGTAAAAAATAATGTTTACACTAATGAAAAGGATATTACCCTTGCAGGCAGCTGCAAGCCTAATACACCAATTACAATAAACGGTATTGAAGTAATGTGTGACGAAAACGGTGCTTTCAGCTATCCTTATGAGCTAAAGGTTGGAAAAAATACCTTTACCTTTGCTTTTGAGGAGCAGGAGCTTGTTTATACAGTAAACTACCGCTATGTAATAATAGAAAGCTATTACCCAAGTAATGCTCAAACCTTTTCAAGCGGAGCTACTCTCTTCGTTTCGGCTAATGCCCGCAAAGGCAGTACCGTCACAGCAGAGCTAAACGGAACAAAAATTAATCTGACACTTAGTGAAGGTGCCGATTCCCCTGAAGGCAGTTTTGTTACATATAAAGGCAGTTTCTCTTTGCCAAGCGGAAATACAAGCAACATAAATCTTGGCAAAGTGAAATTTACCGCTTCCTATGGTGGTAACAGCGAAAGCTTTTATTCAGGTAACATCACCTGCAAAAAGTATACCATTCCTGTGGAGTATGACCCAAACCAAAAACCGCTTTCCGACCGCTATTTGAACGTAGGTACAGGAAAAATTGCCGAGATTGTAGACTACGAGGCCGAAACCTTTGACCCATACTCTACTGATGACTGGTCAAGACCTACTAACAACTATTTACCTAAAGGTACTGTTGACTATGCAGCCGAGGGACACGTTTACAGCTCGGACAGTGCCAGTAAAAAGGAATATGTTGTTCTGCGTTGCGGAAAACAGGTGTATTTAAATAGAGTTAACACCCCGAAAAAGGACACTATTACCGTAACTAAGGAATATGCAGGCACTTTGCCTGACCATAACGAAATAGAATTCAAAAATTTTGAAAACGGAACAAGCCATACAACCCTTACAGTAGGCTCGCTTTGGAAAGCACCTTTTTACTTTGATTTGTTGGAACAAAACTATATAAACCCCTCTAAGCAGAATTATATGGTAAGCGATGTCACCTACAACTATGTGGATATTACATTTTGCTATGCAAGTGTTTACAAAGGTACCATAGAAATACCTGAGGGTAATCCAATATTCAAGGATGTCACAATCTTTGAAAACAAGGACACTGACGGAAACGTTGTAGACATAACACTCAGGCTTTATCTTAAAAAGCAGGGTGCTTTCTACGGTTGGGATTCTGAATACGACGAGAATGGAAATTTAGTATTCTCCTTCCTTAATCCAAGAAAAGTAACCGCTACCACAGAAAACAGCTACGGTGCAGACCTTACAGGCGCAGTAATACTTATAGACGTAGGTCACGGTGGCTCTGATGCAGGTGCCTTAGGCTTTGACGGCAAAAACCATAATGAGGCTATACAAAATCTTATTTTAGCAAAGAAAATAAAGCGTGAATTAGAAAATATTGGTGCTACCGTTTATATGACAAGAGAGAGCAATGTTGACTCCACAAACGACGATAAAATCAAAATGCTCAAGGAATTAAAACCCGACTATTGCATTTGTATACACCATAACGCTTTCAGGACCGAGTCCTCACACGGCTTTGGTGCTTACTATTCGCAGCCGTTTGCACATAAAGCTACCGAATTTGTATATAACCATACCTCAAATCTTGGAAATTTGTATAAAAAATATTTTATGAAATGGCATTACTACTATATGGCAAGAAGCTCGTATTGTCCTGTGGTTTTAACCGAAAACGGATTTATTTCTAACAGATACGATTACAGCAATATTATTGATGACGCTGCAAATGATAAAAAAGCAGAAGCTATTGTAAAGGGCATTGCAGAATATTTCCTTTATATTAACAAATAACTTGAATTAATTATTATAATATTGTATAATTTTTAATTGAAAGGGTGAATTGTATGAACTTTACTCCGATAGACAATAAAGGTCTTGTAGACGGCTTTTGCATTATAAAATCAATCGATAAAAAAACCACCTCTAAGGGCGATTTTTATCTTGATATGTTCCTTTCCGATTCTACGGGCGAGATAAATGCAAAACTCTGGCGTTATGACAGTGAGCTTCACGGTGACTATAACACTAACGACTTTGTAAAAATACGCGGTGTTATCGCTCCTTATAACGGTGTTGACCAGCTTAAGGTTGAAAGAATACGCAAGGTTTCGGACAGCGATAATGTAAACATTGCTGATTATGTAAAAACTGCCCCCTATTCAGGCGAGGATATGTATGGCGAGCTTTACAGTATTGCCGACAGCTTTAAGGATGAGGAATTGCGAAAAATTGTAACCGCAATTTTAAAGGATAACAGAATGTGCCTTTTATATTGGCCTGCTGCCTTTAAGCTTCACCACGCACTAAGGGGTGGACTTCTGTTCCATACCCTGTCAATAGTAAGGCTTGCCCAGTCGGTTGCGAAAATTTATCCCTTTGTAGATGAGGAGCTGCTCATTTCGGGTGCAATACTTCATGATATAGCAAAGCTTTCAGAATTCTCGGTAGCCGAAACAGGTCTTGCAACAGGCTACAGTGCCGAAGGTAATCTTTTAGGTCATCTCGCTATGGGTGCTATGGTGATTGAACGCTTTGCCGAAAAGCTTGGAATTTCACAAAAAACCTCAATGCTTCTTGAGCATATGGTACTTTCTCACCATGGTGAGCCGGAATTCGGTGCGGCAGTCAGACCTATGTTTATTGAGGCCGAGCTTTTAAGTGAGCTTGACCTTATGGATTCAAGAATTTACGAAATGTGCGAAGCGTTATCAGCTACTGAACCTGACGATTTTTCTCAAAAGCTATGGGCTATGGATAACCGAAAGCTGTTTAACCATTCAAGAAAACCACTTAATACTGAAACAAAATTATTTTAATTGAAAGAGGTAAAATAATATGAAAATCACAAAAGATATGATAATTGGCGACGTTTTGGATATTGATTCTGGCTGTGCAGAATTCTTTTTTGAAATCGGTATGCACTGTCTTGGCTGCCCCGCTTCAAGAGGCGAAACAATTGAGCAAGCTTGTGCCGTTCACAATACCGACTGTGACGAGCTCGTTGCAAAGCTCAACAAATACTTCGAAAACAAATAATGTCTGCTTTAAGTAAAAGACTATCTGTTATTGCCTCCCTTGTGCCTTCGGGTGCAAGGGTTTGCGATATTGGTACAGACCACGCATATTTAGGAATTGAGCTTATAAAAAGCGGTAAAGTCACTTCTGTTATAGCCTGTGATATAAACGAAAAACCGCTTTCAAGAGCAAAAACAAATATTGAAAAATCAGGTGTTGCAGGCATTGAGCTTCGCCTTTCTGATGGTCTTGCTGACATTAAATCGAACGAAGCCGATTGCATAGTCATTGCCGGTATCGGCGGAGAGGTTATTTCAGGAATTCTTGAAAGAGCTGACATTTTTTCAGAAAACTACTCCCCTACTATTATCCTGCAGCCCACTACCTCCCCCGAAATATTGCGTAAATTTTTATGTGAAAACGGCTTTTCTATTCAAAAAGAAATTCCTATTCACGAAAACGGCAAGCTATATACTGCAATGCTTGTATTTTTTACAGGAAAAAGCAAAGTGTATGAGGAATATTATTATTACGTAGGCTCGCTTGACCCTGATAATAATGATGCAAGGCTATACATAGAAAAGCAGTATAACCGTTGCTTTAAATGTATGTTAGCCCTTGAAAATACCGAAAAGAAACAGGAATATTTATATTATAAGGGCATCTGTGACAAGCTAAAAAACTATTTGAAGGAGAGCTAAATGGCATTCGACGGCGCTTTTTTACACAAGGTTATATGCGAATTAAACACCGCTAATGACGCTCATATTGATAAAATATACCAGCCTTCTAAGGACGAGGTTGTTTTTTTGTTGCGTAAAAAAGGCTTTCAGAAACGTCTTTTAATCACCACAAAATCAGGCAGTGCAAGAATTCATTTTACCGAAAACAGGCTTGAAAACCCCTCTACACCGCCCAATTTTTGTATGCTACTTCGAAAGTATTTATCTTCTGCAAGGCTTATATCGGTAACACAGCCGTCGCTTGAAAGAATTGCAGAGCTTAATTTTTCCGCTACAAACGAAATGGGCGATATTGTAAGCCTTACCCTTGTTTGCGAGCTTATCGGTAACTCATCGAATATTATTTTATTAAACGGTGACGGTAAAATTTTAGACGCACTAAAGCACAGCGACATTGAAACTGCTGACCGACTAATTGTCCCTTCGGCAAAATATGAATATCCAAAATCTCAAAATAAGCTTAATCCTATTGAAAATGACAGCGAGACTATCCTGAAAAACATAACCGAGGATATTCAAGGCTCACTCTTAAATACTGTTTGCGGATTTTCTCCACTTATTTGCCGTGAAATTGAGCATAAATCAGCTAAAACTGATTTAAAATCGGCATTTTTATCGGTATTAAACGATTTAAATTACCAAAATATTCCAACTGCTGTTTTAACGCCTGACGGCAAGCTTTTGGAATACTCATTTACAACTATCGAGCAGTACGGAAGTGATTACAAGCAGGTAACTTATCAAAGCTTTAGCGAACTGCTTGACAGCTTTTACTCGGCTAAGGATTTAACCGCCAGAATTAATAATGCAGCCCACGATATAATAAGGCTGATAAACAATCTGATTAACCGCACAGAGAAAAAACTATCCCTTCGACTTATCGAGCTTAAAAAGTGTAACAACCGAGAAACTCTTAGAATTAACGGGGAGCTTTTAAAGGCAAATCTGCACAGTATACCCTCTGGCAGTGATTTTGCCGAGGTTGTAAACTACTACGACCCCGAGCTTAAAACGGTGAAAATTCCTTTAAACCCCGCAATCAGCCCCTCCAAAAATGCCGATAAGTATTTTAAGGACTACAAAAAAACATATACTGCAGAACAAACCCTTACCGAGCTTACAAAAAATGACAAAGCAGAGCTTTTGTATTTTGAAACAGTGCTTGACAATATAAAGCGAAGCACAACGCTCCACGATATTGCCGAAATCCGTTTGGAGCTTGAAAACGGCGGATACATCAAAAAAACTGCCTCAAAAAGACCTCAAAAATCACAGAGTTTCAGCTTTAAAGAGGAAAAAAGTGCCGAAGGCTACCGCATAATAATTGGCAAAAACAACACTCAGAACGACTATATCACAACAAAGCTTGCCAATAAGCTTGATTTGTGGTTTCACACCAAGAATGTCCCCGGCTCGCACGTGGTAGTAATGTGCGACGGGAAAGAGGTATCAGAACAAACAATACTTTATGCCGCCGCATTAGCCGCCGAAAACTCGAAAGCCGCAGACGGCGAAAATGTGCCTGTCGATTACACACAGATTAAGTATGTTAAAAAGCCTTCTGGTGCAAAGCCGGGAATGGTGATTTACACCACAAATAAAACTGTTTACGTCACACCAAAAGAGGTGCTTTTATGAAATTAGGTATATCCACCGCATCCTTTTATCCGCTTGAAACAGAACTCGCTTTTGAGGAAATTGCAAAGCAGGGTGTCAAAAACACCGAGATTTTTTTCAACTGCGAAAGCGAATTAAAGGACAGCTTTATTGACATTTTGCTTGAAATCAAGGAAAAATACGGAATAAATATTGACTCCCTGCATCCCACAATGTCGCTTGCAGAATCCTTTATGATTTTTTCGGCATACGAGCGTCGGTTTTCAGAATCTGTAAGGCAATACGACCGCTATGCTAAAATTGCGAAACGCCTTGGTGCAAAATACATAATTATGCACGGCGGTAAGCCAAATGGTATTTTAAGCGATGAGGAATACTGTCAGCGTTATATGACACTTAAAAGCACTGCTTTGCAAAACGGAGTTACCGTCTTACAGGAAAATGTCAGGGGTTTCCGTTCGGGCGATATCGAATTTATGCGTTCTATGAAAGAAATTTTAGGAAAGGACGCAGAATTTTGTATCGATATTAAACAAGCAGTCAGAACCGATAATGAACCTATTGCCTTTGCAAAGGAATTTTTGCCCTATACCCGTCATTTTCACATAAGCGACCACTCTATAGCCAGTGACTGTCAGTTACCGCTTGACGGAAGCTTTGATTTTCCCACCTTTTTTGAACTGCTTAAAAATTACGGATATGATGGTTCTATGATGATAGAAGTATATAATAATTCTTATAAATCATATAAAGAAATCTTTAATTCTTTTGCTAACTTAAAAAAATTATTAAAATAACTTTAAAATGCTTGATAAATTAATCTGTTTATGTTACAATGTTATGTGTTGAATTTTTGATTTGAAGCGAGGAATAAATAATCGTGCAAAACTTTACAATTTTAAGTCTTGTAAGACTTGCTATAAAAAATATATTCGTTTTAATTCTTGTGGCAATAGTAGTGGGTGCCGCAACCTTTTCATATTGCAATTTTGTAGTTGACCCTCGTTATACTGCTACCAGCAATGTGCTTGTTTCAAACGGTGCGTTGTCCGCTTCTGAGCAGTTAGAGGAAATTGCTGACCGAAACGGAGATTCAGTTGATAACCAAGATATTGTAACCTCAAGAAACCTTGTTAAAATAACAATCAATTTCCTTAAAAAGGAAACCGACATTTACAAGCAATTAGCTGAAGAATTGGATATCAAAAGCTACAAATCCTTAAAATCCGGCTTTGATTTCCCCGAATCAGAAGATGTAACCATCCATATGGATGTTTCCTACACAAGTGATGACCCTGATAAGGCGATTACAATTTTAAATAAGTTTTTAGAGCTTCTGCCCGACTACACTAAGGATAAGCTTGACGATAAGGTTGTTCTTAAGCCAAACTTTGCAGATTCTGCTCCTAAGACCTACCCTTCAACAATTTCAACTACAGCTACCGCAGTCTTAATCGCAGTTGTTGTGACATATTTGATTATTCTGCTCATTTATTCTGCTAACACAATCATTCAGTCTGACGATGATTTCAAGGAAAGATTCGACATTCCGGTGCTTGGTTGCATACCTGATTTTGCTCAGGCTAAATCACAGGATTCATACTATTATTACAGTAAGCGAGGAAAGAAAAATGAAAAGCCTAATTAAGCAAAAGCTGATTAAAAATTCTCCGCTTGTAACCGAGCAAAACGATGCACCCGTAAAAACCCCTTTTACCATTGTAGAAGCATACAAAAGCATTCGTGTTCGCTTACAATCCGAGCTTAACCTTATAAACGGTAAGATATTTGCAATTTCAAGTCCCTTCGCTTCGGACGGCAAATCTACTACCGCTATAAATCTTGCTATTACCTTTTCGCATCTTAATAAAAAGGTTTTGCTTATTGATGCCGACAACCGCCGTTCTTCGCTTCATAAAAAGCTAAAGCTTGAAAACGATGTTGGCTGTATTGATATTTTACTTGGTAACAGTGATTTAAAATCGGCTGTTAAAAGCTATAACAACTATCTTGATGTTATGACTGCCGGCACTGCTGCAACAAACCCTTCTGAGCTTTTTAGCTCTGCCGAGTTTGACGCTTTACTTGCAGAAGCAAAACGAGTATACGATTATGTAATTATCGATACTCCTCCGGTAAACCTTGTTTCCGATACTCTTGTTATAGCTCAAAAAACTGACGGAATTGTACTTGTTGCAAAAGCAAAAGCTACAACCTATAAAGCATTCAGATTTACTCTTGATGCCATAAAAGCTTTAGATATTAAGATTTTAGGTACCATTCTTAACAGTGTCGATAATAACAAGTCTAAGTACTATAAGAGTAAGTACGGTTACGGCAAACGAAATAAATATTACTACTATGCGAGATACTAACTGTTTAGTGTGACAAATTTTGTCACACTAAATTTCTATTTAATAAAGACTTTAAATTCTATGCCCTCTAAGGGTAATATCAGTAAAACCAGGGTGAAAAAATGGTAGACATTCATTCACATATTCTTCCAAATTTAGATGACGGTGCCGAAAATCCCGAAGAAAGCTTAATGCTTCTAAAAATTATGAAGGCCCAGGGCATAACCGATGTATTTGCAACTCCTCACTTTTATCCCACCCTCGATAATTATGAGGATTTTAATTCTGCGTTATATAAATCCCTGGAACAAATAAAAAGCCGTCTTAAATACGACCTGCCAAACATATACATTGGTTGCGAAATGTTTTATTATGTCGGAATTGGCGACTGCGAAACCTTGACCGATTTCACATACGGCAATTCCCGTTTTTTACTTTTAGAGCTTGACCCGAATATCATAAACGAGCATCTTTTTGAGGATATCAGAAAGCTTGTAAAAATCCAAAAGATAACTCCCATTTTGGCACATTTGGAGCGTTATGACGGTTGCAAGGGCTATAGAAAGCTTTTAAGGTTTATAAAAAACGAGAAAATCCTTACCCAGATTAATTCATCCTCTCTTTTATACAGAGACAGCTACAAGGCTGTAAAAAAACTTATAAAAAAGGATTTGGTGTCCTTTATCGCCACAGATACACATTCTGTTGATAAAAGACCTCCCCATTTTAAAACTGCCCTATACATAATCGAAAAAGATTTTGGCAAGGATGTTAAAGAAAAGCTAATTGAAAACAGCAACTCTATTTTTAAAAAAATAATAACGGAGACTAACTCTAATGCTTAAAACATCCACTCTTAAAATAATTGAAAAAGGCGAGTTAAAGTATATTAAATTTCCAAAAATAGATGCCTTGGGAATTACAAATCACGCTTTCTCTACACGTTTAGGCGGGGTAAGCACAGGCATTTTTTCAAGTATGAATTTAAGCTTTAATCGTGGCGACGAAAGAGAAAACGTACTCGAAAATTATAAGCGGTTGTGCGATGCCGAAAATATCAGTACAGAAAATCTTGTTTTAAGCTGTCAAACACATACAAACAATGTAAAAATTGTAACCAGAAAGCATTGCGGTACAGGTATAACTAAACCCTCTTTTTCGGATGTTGACGGGCTTATAACAAATGAGCGTCAAGTAGCACTTGTTACACAATATGCCGACTGTACTCCTTTAGTTTTTTGCGACCCTGTCAAAAAGGTTATCGCTACCTCGCACGCAGGCTGGCGTGGTACAGTTAAAGAGATAGGAAAAGTAACGGTAGAAAAAATGTGTTCTCACTTTGGATGTGAGCCTCAGGATATTATAGTAGGCATTGGACCTTCAATAGGTAAGTGTTGCTACGAGGTAGACGACCCCGTTTTTAATAAGTTTAAAAAGCTTGAGTATCTAGACCTTAATAGCATACTTTCCGCTAAGGGTGGCGGAAAATATATGCTAAACCTTGTAGAGGCTAACAGGCAAATTCTTATAAATGCCGGTATTCTTCCCCACAATATTGATTGCTCGGATATTTGCACCTGCTGTAACTCAGACGCCCTTCACTCCCACAGAGCAAGTAAAGGGCAACGGGGCAATCTAGCCTTAATAATTGAATTGAAATAGGTGTTGCTATGTTTGTAAGCATTGATGGACTTAATATAGAATATACTGAAAAAGGCAACGGCACTCCCCTGCTTTTACTTCATGGTTGGGGTTCGTCCTTTAAGTTTTATGAAAAAATCATAGACGCCCTCTCAAACCGTTGCCGTGTGGTTGCACTCAATTTCCCGGGATGCGGTAAAAGCGATACAATGCTAGAGCCTTGGACACTTGAGGATTATTGCAATTTGGTATTAAAATTTATTGATGCTGTAAAGCTCGAAAATCCAATCTTAATCGGCCACTCTCACGGTGGCAGAGTTATACTTAAAATGACCGCCGAAAAAATGCTTAATCCCCCTAAGATTGTTTTACTTGACTCGGCAGGACTAATTCCTAAAAAAAGCTTTAAGCAGAAATTCAGAGCAAAAAGCTTTAAAGCAATAAAGCGAATTTTAACCTTACCTGTTATTAAAAATCATAGTGAAACCCTCTTAAATAAAGCACGAAATCATTATGGCTCTGCCGATTATAATGCGGCACCTCCTGTTTTGCGTCAAACTCTTGTTTCGCTCGTTAATACCGACCTTCGGGAAATTCTCCCCAACATTAGCTGTCCTACCCTGTTAATCTGGGGCGATAAGGATACTGATACTCCTTTAAGCGATGCTAAAACTATGGAACAGCTTATCCCCGATGCAGGACTTTGTGTTTTTGAAAATGCGGGACATTTCGCATTTTTCGAACAAATCGGCAGAACAATAGCAATTCTAAACAGTTTTATCAAATAGAAAGGCTGCGTTATGAATATATATTTATTGATTTCCCTAATTATTTTTGCGTTTTCGGCAATTTTTTCCCTTGTAAAACAACTGCAAATGCTTCAGCAAAACTCATATTTCCCGTCACGCTACTTTAAGTGGCTTAAGAACAATGCTCCAATTAAACAAACTCTGCTTTATTTATTATCCTCTATCCTTTTGTTTTTGGATACTAAATATTGGCTTATGCTTTTTTCGGTGATTGTTCTTGTATTTTCTGTTTGCGAGGCGGTTTCTACTCACAGAAAATCAATTAAAAAATTAGTTTTTACAGCCCGTATTAAGCGACTTTTTGCTGCTGCCTTTGTTGTTTTGGCTGTTCTTATTTTTGTATACGCAATAAATTTTGAAAATCTTTTAGGTAAAATCAGTTTAATTGTCTGCTTGGCACTTTCTATTGTTACTCCCTTATTAACCCTTTTAGTGTGGCTTATAACTGCACCTATAGAAAAATGCTTTTCAAAATGGTATATAAACGATGCTAAGAAAATTCTTAAAAACCATAAAGGTTTAAAGGTTATCGGAATAACCGGAAGCTACGGAAAAACCTCTGTGAAATTTATTTTAAGCCGTATTTTAAGTGAAAAATACAATGTTGTATGCACTCCTCAAAGCTTTAACACACCTATGGGCGTTGTCCGCACAATAAGGGGCGATATAAAACCCTCTACCGAAATTTTCGTTTGTGAAATGGGTGCTAAAAATATTGGCGATATTAAGGAAATTTGCGATATTGTAAATCCAAGCCTTGGTATTATTACATCGGTAGGTCCTCAGCACCTTGAAACCTTTAAATCAGTTGACAATGTATTTAAAACAAAGTTCGAATTAGCAGACGCTGTCGCCAAAAAAGACGGCAAAGTATATGTAAATCTTAATAGCAGTTTCCTTGCAGAAAGGATAACAGAAAACTGCTACTTGACCTACGGTACAGGCGATGCCAATTACAAGATTTCGGATATTTCATCTGACAGAAACGGTTCTAATTTTACTCTTTGTATAAATGATAAAAAAATTGAGCTTACAACCCGTCTTTTGGGTATGCACAGTATAATTAATATTGCAGGTGCTGTCGCTATTGCTTATGATTTGGGTGTAAGCGATAAGGATATTAAATTCGCCGTTGCCTCACTTAAGCCTTATGAGCATAGGCTAGAGCTTAAGGGCTC
The DNA here is from genome assembly GCA_045587085.1 of Acutalibacteraceae bacterium. GTDB lineage: Bacteria > Bacillota > Clostridia > Oscillospirales > Acutalibacteraceae > UBA737. The sequence goes on from JAZNBP010000136.1 coordinate 16,974, forward strand.
TGTAAATGCATCCCTTATGATAGACGATGCATATAATGCTAACCCCGAGGGATGTATCGAAGCGGTGCGTGTTTTATCTACATTCGGCGGTATGAAAAAGGTAATTATAACTCCCGGTCTTATAGAGCTTGGTGATAAAGAGTATGAGGCCAACTACAATTTAGGTCTTGAAGCCGCAAAATATTGTGATATAATAATTTTAGTAGGTCAAAACCGTTCTAAGCCTATGGCAGATGCGATAAATACAACAGGCTTTAACAAAGAAAATCTTTTTATAGCAAAAAGCTTTTTTGAAGCAATGGAAATTTACTCCCGTTTTGCCGATAGCAATACGGTTTTGCTGGTTGAAAACGACCTGCCCGATAATTATTTAAATTAAGGTGATTTAATGAAAACTAATGTTGCTGTGTTCTATGGTTGCCGTTCTGTTGAGCATGAGGTATCTATTATCTCTGCCGTTCAGGCTATGCACGCAATCGACCGCGAAAGGTATGACGTAACCCCTGTTTATGTTGCTAAAACGGGTGAAATGTATACAGGCGATGCCCTTTTCACAATAGAGGAGTATAAGGATTTACCGTCGCTACTTAAAAAGTGCAAAAGGGTAAATTTTGTAAGAGAGGCAGGCTCTGTCTTAATGACCGAGCTTAAAAGCGGTATTTTCCAAAAAAAGCCAATATCTATTGATGTTGCTTTTCCCATTGTTCACGGAACAAACTGCGAGGACGGAACTATTGAGGGCTTGTTTGAGTTTTTGAATTTGCCCTATGTTGGTTGTGATATTATATCCTCGGCGGTAGGTATGGATAAGGCAGTTTTTAAGGATGTGCTTAAAAACGCAAATCTTCCCGTGCTTGACTATGTGACTGTAAGAGCACGTGAATATTTTGCTGATAAATCTGCTATAACCGATAAACTTATGGTTAAAATAGGCTTGCCATTAATTGTAAAGCCCGTAAATTTAGGTTCAAGCGTCGGTATAACAAAGGTGACCGATAAAGAAAAGCTTGACGATGCACTAACCCTTGCCTTTTCCTTTGCTGACCGTGTTTTGGTCGAGCACGCCGTAACAGAGATAAGAGAAATCAACTGCTCTGTTTTAGGTGACTGTGACGAATGTGTAGCTAGTGTTTGCGAGGAACCCTTTATGAATGATGAAATTCTATCCTATGAGGATAAATATATGGGCAACTCTAAAAATGGCGGACAGAGTAAGGGTATGGCATCTCTCGGCAGAAAAATTCCTGCCGACATCACAAAAGAGCAAACCGAGGAAATAAGAGAGCTTTCCTGCAAGATATTTAAAGCGATAGGTGCTTCGGGTGTTGTGCGTATTGATTTTATTATTGATAATGCAACAAATACTGTTTACGCTAACGAAATCAATACTATTCCGGGCTCCCTTTCCTTCTATTTATGGGATGCTACAGGCGTGCCTTATAAAGAGCTTATCAATAAACTAATTGACTTAGCTTTTAAAAGACAACGCAACCGCGAAAACATTTCATACACAATTAATACAAATATTCTTTCGGGTATTTCATTTGGCAGTAAGGGTTCTAAAGGAGCAAAGCTGTAATGACCTCTTTGCTTATAAAACTTTTTATAAAAAATCCTGATAACGTTACCGATACTAATGTCAGAAGCCTTTACGGTACTCTTGGCGGTATTGTGGGTATTATATGCAATCTTTTACTTTCGGCTTTTAAAATTGTGCTTGGTGCAATTTCGGGAAGTATTTCTATTGTTGCAGACGGACTTAACAATTTATCAGATATGGGTTCATCGGTAATTACAATGCTTGGCTTTAAATTGGCGGCTAAGCCTGCCGATAGCGACCATCCATTTGGTCACGGCAGAATGGAATATATGTCGGCTTTTATAGTATCTATTCTTATACTGTTAGTCGGCTTTGAATTACTTAAAAGCTCTGCTTTGGCACTCATTGATAATGTCGCTATGCCAAAATACGGCATTTTTGCGATTATCATTTTAATAGTTTCTGTTTTGCTTAAGCTTTGGCTGTTTTTATTTAACCGTAAAATAGGCAAGAAAATCGCTTCAGATGCACTTGTAGCTACCGCTAAGGATTCTCTTAACGATTGCATTACAACAATAGCAATCCTAATTTCTGCTCTTGTTGCACATTTTGTAAAGCTACCATTTAATCTTGACGCTGTAATCGGTATTTTTATTGCAATTTACATTTTGTATTCAGGCATTTCGTCAGCAAAGGATACGCTTAACCAAATATTAGGCTCGCCCCCCGAAAAAAGCCTTATTGATGATATTGAAAAGGAAATTTTATCGGTTGAGGGATTTGTCGGTATACACGATTTAATTGTGCATAATTATGGTCCCGGCAGGCAGTTTGCATCTGTCCACGTGGAGGTCTCGCAAAACTGCGATATTGTAAAATGCCACGAGCAGATTGACATTTGCGAAAAGCATATTTTTGATACTTTGGGAGTATCCCTTGTAATACATATGGACCCCATTGACACTGATGACGAAAATATCTATTCCACAAAGCAAAAAATGGCGGATGCTCTAGCTAATATTGATAAGAATTTAACCCTACACGATTTTAGAATGACACCGCTTGCCAATACGCAGACTAATCTTATTTTCGACGTTGTGGTTCCGCCCGAAATTAAAATACCTAAGGACGAGCTAAAGCAAAAAATTGAAGAATGTGCTATAAACATAAATCCCACTTTCAGATGCGTTATAACATTTGACACTGATTTTACGGGAAGAACTTTATAAAATTAAAAGGACGACTATGTCGTCCTTTTTCATTTTCTCAAATTATTGTTCCGCCGCCTACTACTATATCTCCGTCATATAAAACCGCTGCCTGACCGCTAGACGGTGCTCTTTGCGGTTCTGAGAATTCAATTTCTACTATGCCATTTTCAAGGCTTCTGATAACTGCCTCTGAAGGAGAGTGCCTGTAGCGAAGCTTTGCGGTTACCTTCATTTCACCCTTCAATTCATCAAAGGGTATGAAATTCACATCCTTAATTAGAACTGTTTTTTTGAACAAATGCTCCTCGTCACCAAGCACCACTTTATTTGTATCGGCATCCTTACTGATTACAAACTGTGGCTTACCGAGAGCTATCCCTAAGCCTTTACGTTGACCTATTGTGTAATTTATAACTCCCTTATGTTTGCCTAATAGGTCACCGTTTATATCTACATAATCTCCCTCTTGCGACTTGAAACCATCCGTTTTCTCAATAAATGTGGCATAATCACCGTCAGGTACAAAGCAAATATCCTGACTATCAGGTCGGTCTGCATTAACAAAACCTGCGTTTTCGGCCATTTCCCTTATTTCGGGCTTAGTATATTCACCCAAAGGAAAAACAACCTTAGACAACTGCTCTTGAGTTAGATTATAAAGCACATAGGATTGGTCCTTACTTAAGTCACGAGCTTTTAAAAGAATATATCTGCCGTCCCTTTTTAGGATTCTTGCATAGTGACCTGTTGCAATCTTATCAAAGCCAAGCTCAACCGCTTTTTCCAGCATTGCCCCAAACTTAATATGCTTATTACAAACAATGCAAGGGTTCGGTGTGTTGCCTAGCTTATATTCATTGACAAAATCAGAAATTACATATTTTTTGAATTGGTCCTTTAAATTAACCGAATAATGCACAAGCCCCATTTTATCACAAACGGCTTTTGCATCATCTGTACAGTCAATAGCTTGGTCGCAAAGACTAAGAGTTATGCCGCCCACTGTATAACCCGAATCCAATAAAAGCTTGGCAGCAACAGAGGAATCTACTCCCCCACTCATACCGACTAAAACCTTTTCTGACATAATTTTCCTTCCAAAAAAAGCCGATGTTTTCATCGGCTTTTAATTTAAATTTAAATCGAAGTTGTATTTGCTACTTCAAACATTTCTGTATCAAAGGGCTTTTGCATATTAAGAGCTTCGTAAATATCGTAATTCACAATCAGTCCGTGGTTCATACCTACAACTCTGTTGCCAATACCCTGATTAAGAAGCTTAACTGCAGCATATCCAAAGCGAGTTGCATAAACACGGTCACGCACTGTAGGTCTGCCACCACGCTGAACGTGACCTAAAATTGTAGCACGGGTTTCAATACCGGTTGCTCCCTCAATTTTCTTAGAAATTTCCTCTACACCGCCAACGCCTTCTGCTACAACGATAATAAAGTGCTTTTTGCCGGTTTTCTGTGAGTCCTTAATTCTGTCAATAACAGTATTTAAATCAATCTCAACCTCAGGTACCAAGATTGCGGTTGCACCAACTGCAATACCGCATTGAAGTGCTAAGAAGCCTGCATGTCTGCCCATAACCTCAACCACACTGCAACGGTCGTGAGACTGTGCTGTATCACGAATTTTATCAACCATTTCCATAGCAGTATTCATAGCGGTATCAAAACCGATTGTATACTCTGTAGAGGAAATATCGTTATCAATAGTACCGGGTATTGCAACACAAGGAATACCACGAAGGGATAAATCACGTGCACCTCTGAACGAGCCGTCACCGCCGATTACTACAATACCTTCAATTCCGTGCTTTTTGCAATTATCAATAGCCTTTGCCATTCCTTCCTCTGTCTTAAAAAGAGGACTTCTTGCGGTATAAAGTACAGTTCCGCCTCTATGAATAATATCAGAAACCGAACGAACGTCTAAATCATAAATATCGCCATCGATAAGACCGTTATAGCCACGTCTTATTCCCTTAACTGTCATACCTAAAGCCACAGCAGTTCTTACAACAGAACGAACCGCTGCATTCATACCGGGAGCGTCACCG
>JAZNBP010000137.1:0-8234 GCA_045587085.1 Acutalibacteraceae bacterium
ATAATGCGGTGGTTCGCCCTCTTACTGCTATAAATGCTGACTATTCAATAGCCGAGGTATCGCTTTTAGATGACGAGGAAACCCTTTCTAATTTTGAAAAAGCAATAAAACCTAACACAAAAATGATTTTTTGTACTGCGGCTTCAAATGTTACGGGCAAAATATTGCCTATAGAAAAAATCGCCTTGCTTTGCAAAAAAAAGGGACTGCTTTTCGGCGTGGATGCGGCACAAACGGCAGGTGTAATCCCGATTAATATGAAAAAAATGGGGATAGACTATTTGTGTATAGCACCTCATAAAGGACTTTATGCACCTATGGGAGTTGGCATTTTGATAGCTAGAGCCCCCTTAAACAAAACGCTTATTGAGGGTGGTACAGGCAGTAATTCTTTGAGCGAGCTTCAGCCTGTAACTTTGCCTGACGGTTTTGAAAGCGGAACACCCAATTTAAGCGGTATAATGGGCACAGCAAAGGGTATTGAATTCGTAAGGAAGAGGGGAATAACAGAAATATACAACCACGAAATTGCACTCTGCCAATATGTTTATAATAAGCTTTCTAAAAATCCCGAGGTTATTCTTTATACTCCGTTTCCGCAGAAAAATTCATTTGTGGGAGTATTGCCCTTTAACTTAAAGGGTAAAAGCAGTGAAGAAACGGCATCTTTTTTAAACGAAAACGGGGTTGCGGTAAGAGCAGGTTACCACTGTGCACCGTCAGCTCATAAGTGCATTAATACGCTAGATACGGGGGCTGTAAGGCTTTCGTTTTCGGTATTTAACAGCTTTTTTGAAGCCGAAAGGCTTATAGCTGTTTTGCAGAGGAAAAATGTTAAAAAATATTGAAAATATTAAAAAATATATTGATTGCGTAAAGATTATATGTTATTATATATATTGATAAAATATATAGTAAAGGAAGTTTCGGTGTGAACGCGTTTTTTAGTGCAATTTATGCCTTCGGCGTAAGACTTGGTTACGCAATATCGCATTTTAGAATTGTCGATTTACTTGACATTCTTGTAATTGCTTTTATTGTTTATAAAGCGATAGGATTTTTGCGTGACACAAGGGCAGGTCAGCTTGTAAAGGGTATAGTTATTCTGCTTTTGGCATTTTTTGTCGCAAATTGGTGGGATTTGATATCCATAAAATGGTTGCTTTCAAATGTGTTTGATTTTGCAATTATTGCGGCTGCTGTAATCTTTCAGCCTGAAATCAGACGTATTCTTGAAAAGGTGGGTAACACTAATTTTGCTAAAGGTCAGCTGCTTGAAAGCGAGAGGGAGACTTTGTCTGTTTGTATAGACAAGGTAACACGTGCGGTAGCTGTTATGCAGGAAAAGAAAATAGGTGCTCTCATAGTTTTTGAAAGGGCTACCCAATTAGGCGAAATTATAAGCACAGGTACAATTATTAACGCAGACCCATCTGCTTCTATGATAAATAACATATTTTTCCCGAAATCTCCTTTGCACGACGGAGCAATGATTATCCGTGACGGCAGAATATATGCAGCAGGCTGTATCTTGCCATTAACCCAGCGTGAGGATTTAAGCCTTCAGCTCGGAACCCGTCACAGGGCAGCTATCGGTATGACCGAAAATTCTGATGCGGTGGTTCTCGTTGTTTCGGAGGAAACCGGCACTATTTCACTTGTCTCCAACGGACAGATTACAAGAAATTATAATCCCGTATCTGCCGGTGCTGAATTAAGACGCTTGCTGGTTGATACAAGTGCAGATAAAAAAGATAATTTGGTTAAAAACCTTGTTAAAAAGGTTACACCTATAAAGCGATTAAAGGGAAAGGAAGGTAAAGACCAATGAAAAAGTTTTCTTCCGCCTCCTTTAGGAAGCTTCTTTATAACAGAAATATTACTATTCCGTTTTCAATAATTGTAGCCTTTATTATTTGGCTTACAATTTCACTTAATCAGCAAACCTCAATGGATAGAACCTTTACTGTAAACAGGATTGATATAAATCTAGAGGGTACTGCTGTTGCCGAAAATGGTATGAGCATTATTGGTGATATTACAAAGCAGAGCTTTTCTGTAAGGGTAAGGGGTACAAGTAATGCAGTCAGCCGTCTTACAAGGGATGACATTACGCTATACGCTTCAGCTGCTGAGGTTGATTCCCCTGGTGAAAAAACACTTACGGTTCACGCAGTGCAAAACGGCAATGAAGGTTATGAAATAATAGAAATAAGCCCTTCTACAATTACAGTTAATTTTGACTATGTTGATACCGAGGAATTCCCGATTATACCTCAAACCGACGGTATAACGGTGACTGAATCGGGACTTGTAAAGGGAACTGAGGTTATTGGCGGTCTTGAAACAAGTGTGCTGAATATAACAGGTCCTAGAACCGTTATCAGTAAAATAGAGAAGGTAGTTGCAAGCGTTACCGACACAAAGGCTATTGTAAAGAGCGAAACCTTTGATGCTGATATTGTGCTTTATGATGTAAACGGTGCTGTTATTTCAGAGGAAAATCTTAGCCTTAGTGCAACACAGATAAAGGTTACTGTTCCGGTTTACAAGCAAAAGACAGTTCCTGTAAAGGTTACCTTTACCAATTTACCTGAAGGATTTTCTGCTGACAGTCTTAAATACAGCGTAGACCACCCTTCAATAGTTATTGAGGGTGTGCCTGAAGCGGTTGAGCTTATAGAGGAAATCTCCTTGAATGCTATTGATATTACAAAGCTTTCACTTAGCTCTAAAACCTTTGAGGTTACCGCAAAGCTTCCTGAAGGAATACGAATTTTCGATGCCATAGATAAATTCGTTGTAACCTTTGATTTAAGCGGATATGGGGAAAAAACGCTTACGGTAAACAAGGTTACAAGCTCGGGCGTGTCATCGGGACTTAGTGCTAATGCTACGATGAGTATCAGAAATGTAAAAATTTGTGCTCCAAAATCGGTTATTAATAAAATCACCGCCTCTAACACTTATGCTAAGGCAGATTTAACCGATAAAAAAGCAGGCGAGTATACGGTTGTAGTAAGTATTTGCTTTAACGACCACAGCAACGCGTGGGCAATAGGCACCTATAAAACTACGGTTACAATTAAATAAAAATTTTGAAGCCGGATAATAAAATCCGGCTTCAAGTTGTTAAAATAACGCATTTTTATCCGTTACATATACTGTATGGGAGGGGTAAAAATGTCGGAAATAATCTTTATTTTCATTTTTTTAATTCCGTCAATGTTAGGGTTGGCAGAAATTTTGCACCTTATAAAAACCTACATATTAAGCGGTAAAAATAAACCTCGGAAATTGCTTTTGGTTTATCTTAAAGGTGATGACGCATTGCTTCAGCTAAAAGGTGTTTTGGAGGAATTTAATTGGCAGGGCAAAAGGCTTGCCGAAAGGATAATCGCCGTTGATTGCGGTGCAAAGGATTTTGAGCTTTGCAAAAACTTGGCACAAAAATGCGGAATACTCTACTGTGATATTAAGGATTTTAAAGATGTAATTGATGTTATGTAAGAAAGGAGAGGCTCGTTTTTATGGATAAGCTGAATGAGGAAATTCAGTCTGTTAGCGGTACTGTGGAAAAAATAACCTATAAAAATGAGTCTAACCACTATACAGTAGCTCAGATTAAGGTAGACGGCAAGGATTTAACGGTTGTAGGTATTTTACCTTTTTTGAACGAAGGGGACAATGCCGAGTTTTTTGGAAAATTTATAATACATTCAACCTATGGTCAGCAGTTTAGTGCAACCGCATTTGAAAGAAAAATCCCCGAAAATTCTGCCGAAATTTTACGTTATCTTTCAGCAGGGGCTATAAAAGGAATAGGTCCTGCTACTGCTACGGCACTTGTTAAAAAATTTGGTGAAGCAACCTTAGATATAATACAAAATGACCCTATACAGCTCACTTCTGTAAAGGGCGTTTCCTTGAAAAAAGCACTTGCCGCTTCTGAGGATTACAAAAAGCAATATAACGTAAAGGATATTATGCTTTTGCTTTCAAAATATAGGGTATCGCCTGATAGATGCCTTACGGTTTATAAGAGGTTCGGCGTAGATGCGTGTGAGATTATTAAAGCAAATCCGTATTCTCTTTGTGAGGAGGGGCTTGACTTTAATTTTGAATTAGTCGAGGAAATCGCGGAGGATCTTTCCTTTGATAAGCAAAGTGAACAAAGGATAGCGGCGGGAATAGAGTATATTTTCAGAAAAAACCTTTTAAACGGACATACCTGCTTGCCACGTGAAAAGCTTACAGAGGTAGCGGTAAGGCTACTTGGAGCAACCACGGAAACAGTTGAAAGCACCTGTGACAGGCTAATAGAATGTATGCGTCTTTCAAGAATTATGTATAAGGATACAGAGTTTTTGGCTATTCCCGAATACCGAAGTGCAGAACAGCATATTGCTGCAAGACTTTTTTCGGTAAGGCAATTTATAGACAGCTCGGTTTGTGTGGATGAGCTTGAGATAGAAAATGTTGAAAGACGGCTTGGAATACGCTTTGAGGACCTGCAAAAGCAGGCAATTTTTGAAGCCTTTAAAAGCGGAATTTTAATATTGACAGGCGGTCCCGGAACGGGTAAAACAACAACCCTTAATGCAATAATAAAGCTTTTTGAAAGCAGAGATTTGGATATAGAGCTTGCGGCTCCTACGGGTAGGGCGGCTCAGCGTATGACCGAGCTTTGTGGCAGAGAAGCTAAAACCATTCACCGCCTTTTGGAGGTTGAGTGGGGCGATGGCGACAAAAGAAAATTTGCGAGAAATGAGAAAAATCCCCTTTCCTGCGATGTTATAATTGTCGATGAGGCTTCAATGATAGATGCCCTTTTGTTTGAGGATTTGCTAAAGGCATTAAAGCTATCTACAAGAATTATTTTGGTAGGCGATTCCGACCAGCTTCCAAGCATTGGTGCGGGCAATGTTTTGGGCGATATTCTTGATTCTAATGCTTTTCCGTCAATTCGTCTGAAAAAGGTTTTCAGGCAGGCGGGCGGCAGCAAAATAATAGAAAACGCCCACGCAATAATAAACGGTGAAAAGGCGGATTTTTCGGACAAGACCTCGGATTGCTTTTTCCTTAAAAGGGAGGATAAGTACAGTACAGTAGATACTGTTTTATCCCTTGTTACCGAAAGACTTGTTTCATCTTACGGTGTTAACCCCGTGACTGATGTACAGATACTTTGCCCCTCCAAAATGATGGATACGGGAACGGTAAACCTTAATAATTTGTTGCAGGAACAGCTCAATCCTCATAAAAAAGGTCAGCCTCAGTTATTTTTTAAGGGCTTTTATTTGCGTGTCGGCGATAAGGTTATGCAAACAAAGAATAATTACGATTTGCAGTTTGTTCGTGACAACGGCGAAATGTCAAGCGGTATTTTTAATGGAGATATAGGCTTTGTTACTGAAATTGACCAAAAAGCGGGCATATTAAAGGCAAGATTTGATGATAGGGTAGCCACCTATTTTTCTGAGGATTTCGGTGAATTAGAGCTGGCTTATGCCGTAACGGTGCATAAATCTCAAGGCAGTGAATATGATTATGTTATAATTCCGCTTTGCGATATTCCGTCAAAGCTTAAATACAGAAATTTACTTTATACCGCTGTTACAAGGGCTAAAAAAATGCTTATATTGGTGGGGGATACCGCAGTATGGGAGCAAATGGTTGCAAACAATAAAAAAACACAAAGATATACCCTGCTTAAGCACTATCTTGAAAAGAGTATTTAAATGTTACGTGTTATAAAAACTGTATTTTTCCCAAAAACCTGTGCCGCTTGCGGTGCGGTTATTGATGATGAGGAATATTTTTGTGATTATTGCAATGCCTTTCTTTCGGTGCCGATTAAGGATAGACTTTGCATAAGATGCGGTTGTAAAATTAAGGATTGTCAATGTAAAGCAAGGGTTTTCTATTTTGACGGATTGTGTGCGGCATTTTATAATGATACTGTGGCAAGAAAGGCGATGTACAGCTTTAAGTTTAACCGCAGGAAAGAGGTTGGCTTATTTTTTGCACAGCGTATGGCACTTACGGTAAAGCAAAGCTTTTGCGACATAGATTTTGATATTGTGACTGCGGTGCCAATGTCGTATTTTGCAGAAAAAAGACGTGGCTACAATCAAAGCTCTGTATTGGCAGAAAAAATTGGCAAAATTTTAGAAATTCCTTATTATAAGGATATTTTATATGCAAAACACAAGAAAACAGCCCAGCATAAGGTGTCATTTAAAAACCGATTTCGCAATGTGGAAAATCTTTATTATACAAATAAGAAATTAAACGGAAAAACAATTTTGTTGGTCGATGATATTAAGACCTCGGGAGCAACGCTTAGCGAGTGTGCAAAACAGCTTTATAAAGCAGGTGCCGATAAGGTTTATTGCGTTACGGGGCTTATTACCTCAATAAAGAAAGGAAATACTAATGGCAGCAGAAATAGGAATTGATTTAGGTACTTCTAAAACGGTTATATTTTCAAGCTCCAAGGTTGTGCTTGAGCTACCGAGTGTTGTTACGGTAGACAGCGAAACCTATGAGCCTGTGTATTACGGCGAAAAGGCAAAGCAGACGCTTGGCAGAACGCCTGACAGCTATTTGGCGGTAATGCCTATTGAACGCGGTGTTATAGCCGATTATGATACTGCAGAAAGTATGCTTAAAGAGTATATGGGTGAAATATTTGGTAATAAGGTGCTAAGACCTCGTATTATGGCTACCTTACCGCCGGGACTGACCGAGCTTCAGCACCATTCCTTAGCAAACGCTTTAGAGGCAGCAGGAGGCAGAAACATTTCGGTTATAGAAAGCCCCTTAGCTATAGCATTCGGCTTAGGAATACCGCTTGATACTCCTAAAGGAACCTTGATTGTTGATGTGGGTGCCGGCACTACAGATATTGCGGTAATATCTATGGGCGGTATTGCTTCGTGCGAGTCTTTTAAAACCGCTTCGCTTGATTTTGATAATCAGATTATACGCTATATCAGAAAAGAATATAATATTGAAATTGGTCCGCTTACCGCTGAAAACATAAAAATTAAAATAGGCGGAGCAATAGACCGAAATATCGAGGTGGCCTTGGTTGCAAAGGGCAGAAATGTCTTTTCAGGCTTGCCCGAAAGCTTTGAAATCACCGCAGCCGAAGTGTATGAGGCACTTTCTGATACCGTAAACTCAATTTGCGATGCTGTAAGACAGGTTTTGCAAAAGACCGACCCTGATTTGGTGGCAGATATCACAAATGACGGATTTTATCTTGCAGGCGGCGGCTCTAAGCTTTACGGACTTGATAAACGTATGAGCGAGTATTTGGGGATTCGTGCAATACCACTTGAAAACCCATCTCACAGCGTTGTAAAGGGTGCGGCAGCGGCTCTTAAAAAGCCCGAACTTTTAAAGAATGTAAATTATCAGCTTCGTTCAATTAAGGAGCTTATTGTAGAATAAATTTAGTTTAAGGAAGTATCTTTATGGCAAAAATTGAAGGTTTAAGAAATGTAGCAATTATCGCCCACGTAGACCACGGAAAAACCACTCTTGTTGACCAGCTTTTAAAGCAAAGCGGAACCTTCAGGGCTAATGAAAATGTAGATGAAAGAGTAATGGACTCTAACGACCTTGAAAGGGAGAGAGGCATTACAATTTTATCTAAAAACACAAGTGTTATGTACGGTGATATCAAGATTAATATTGTCGATACTCCAGGTCACGCAGATTTCGGCGGTGAGGTTGAGCGTATACTTCAAATGGTAGACGGCGTGCTTTTATTGGTTGACGCTTTTGAGGGTTGTATGCCACAAACTCGATTTGTGCTGAAAAAAGCGTTGGCACTTGGTAAAAAGCAGTTGTGGTAGTAAATAAAATTGACCGACCAATGGCACGTCCGCACGAGGTTGTGGATGAGGTGCTTGATTTGTTTATTGAATTAGGGGCTGACGAGGACCAGATAGAATTCCCTGTAATATTTGCAAGTGGCAGAGATGGTTATGCTACCTATTCACCTGATGTACAGGGTACAGATATGAAGCCTTTATTTGATGCAATAGTTAAAGAAATCGACCCCCCAGAGGGTGATACCGAAGGTCCGCTTCAGATACTTTTCACCAATATTGAATATGACGATTACGTTGGTCGCATTGGTGTTGGCCGCGTTATCAGAGGCAGCGTTAAGAAGTCGGAGGCCAAGCGGTCTTAGGAAGACAATTTTCATTTTCAACTCC
>JAZNBP010000138.1:0-21660 GCA_045587085.1 Acutalibacteraceae bacterium
CACAGAACGACATGGCTACGATCCGACTTGAAAAAACCGAAGCTTTCAAAAATAACTCCACAGAAATTGCTTACGGATATACTACACCTTTAAATATTTATACTATGGACGGCGAGCATATTAATCCCAATCAGGTATTCAACAAGCTATCAAACGCTATGGGTATGGGCGATACAAACAATATGCAGCAAATGTCTATGATGAATACTGAAATTTGGCGTCAGCTTTTTTCAGATGAGGAAATTGTAAAAGAGCAATACGAAACTGTTGCCGGCAGACTTCCCGAAAGCTATAACGAGGTTGTATTAATTGTCAATAAGAAAAATCAGATAAGCGATTACGCACTTTATTCTTTAGGCCTTAAAGATACCGCCGAGCTAGAACAAATGATGCAAGCTGCTATGAAGGGTGAAAAAATAGAGCCTACTGCTGCTACAAGCTATAGCTTTGACGAAATTTTAGACTTGGAATTCAAGCTGATGCTTAACTCCGATTATTTCAAGAAGGACACAAGCGGAGTTTGGGTTGACAAAACCAAAGATGAATTATTTATTCAATCAAAACTTCAGGATGCTACAAAGGTTAAGGTTGTTGGTATTTTACGTCCTAGCGACAGCTCAATAAGTGTCCAAACAAGCGGTATGGTTGGCTATAAGAAAGAGCTTATGGAAACTCTTATAAATGAAGTAAACCGCAGTGAAATTGTAAAAGAACAAAAAAGCAATCCTGAAATTAATGTATTTACAGGAATGCCCTTTAAAAACAATTATGAGAACCTTACCTATGAAGCACTTATAGGCTATATTTCTCAGCTACCAGCAGAGGAGCAAAACAACTATTACGGTTATATCAGCCAAATGTCCTCTCAAGGTATGAGCGAGGAACAAATCGCTGCAAAATTTTCCGAAATACTTTCTTCGCAAAACGAAACTGCAACCTATGATAGTAATTTAACTCTTATGGGTGTTGCAGACCTTGATAATCCTTCTGTAATCAATATCTACCCTGCCGATTTTGAAGCAAAGGACACAATTTCAAACCTTATATCCGACTATAATAATTCAGTTGATGAGAGCCTTAAAATAACCTACACAGACTACATTGGACTGCTATTATCCTCTGTAACAACTATTATTAATGCTATCAGTTATATTCTTATCGCCTTTGTAAGTATTTCTCTTATTGTTTCATCAATTATGATTGGAATTATAACCTATATTTCCGTACTTGAAAGAACTAAGGAAATTGGTATTCTGCGTGCAATGGGTGCTTCAAAGCGTGATATTTCGAGAGTATTTAATGCCGAAACGTTAATCGTCGGATTTGCAGCAGGAACGCTTGGTATACTTGTGACGATACTGCTACTTATTCCGATTAATGCAATTATCAAAGCACTGACTGATATTGGCGGTCTTGCCGTATTACCAATCGGAGCTGCTATTATATTAGTTCTTATAAGTATGCTGCTGACCTTTATTTCAGGTCTAATACCGGCAAAAATTGCCGCAAAGAAAGACCCAGTAACCTCGCTTAGAACGGAATAATAAAAGAACAAAATATATAATTTATTAGAAAAAACGACAAGTCAAAACTTGTCGTTTTTTTGTTTTGGGTATGAATTTTAAGTCTTAAATAAAATGAAATCCTCGCTTTGCTCGGATGAAATCTGCTTCGCAGATGAAATTAAATCCGTCCTTATCTTCCGACGAAGACGGATTTCATCACAAAGTGATTTCATCCCACACAAGTGAGATTTATCCCGTCCGTAAGGACGGATTTAGTTGAAAAGAAACAACATTTGTCTGGTAGACAAATGTTGTTTCTTTTCTGGCTGGGGTGGCAGGATTCGAACCTACGCATGCAGCAGTCAAAGTGCTGTGTCTTACCGCTTGACGACACCCCAATATGAAATATTAAGTTTTTAAAAATCTATCGCTATGCCGAAGCATAGCGATATTTGCTTGGGGTGGAAGATGGGACTCGAACCCACGGTCTCCAGTGCCACAAACTGGCGCTTTAACCAACTAAGCTACATCCACCATAACGCAAAATCTATTATACCACAAAACCCCGATTTGTCAACAATAAAATTGAAAAATTTTCAATTAAATCTCAAAATCCTCAGATTTATAATTATCGGCAAGCATTGGACGTTTTGGAGTACGCTTTAAGGGGTCATATTTATACTTTTTGCAGCTATCGTTAGCGTTAGTAATTCCCTTTTTAAGACACAAGATTTCATCCGAATAACTTGAGCTTTTGCCGAAAACACAATATTCGCATTTCTTAGGTAATTTCTTATTAAAATTCTTATCAGCCATTTTATTTTCCTTTTTACCTTTATTTGTTACCATTATACCATATCATCTTTGATTTTACCAGCATATTTTTTAGTGACTATGCTTATCATAAAAACTATGAGCGTTACAAATAGACTAATAGCTACTGCTTTACTATCAAAATAGTCTTTGCGAGTAAAGAATTTGTTGGTGGAAATCGTCACAATCGTAACCTTAAACACCCTCATTAGAAGCTTTGTAAATGCACAGGATACCGCACCTGTAACCATCCTTAAAGCAAACAGCTTTAACGCATTAATACGAAAACTGTCCGCAATAGAAATCACCTGACAGATAACAGAAATTCCCGAAAAGCCCAACAAAAATGAGATTAAATAGATATTATTTGTTAAGTTTACCGCATTAGTAATTTCAAGAAAAAAAGGTATAAATTTCAACACCTTTAAACTTTTATTATATTTTATAAAATACTCTGTTAGAAACGAAAAGAATATCACAAAGGATGAAACATTAATAAGTGTTTGCGATGCTTCAAAAACAGATTTTACAAAACAGTCGCTAAGCTTATACGGTTTAAAATTATAAATTTTATTAGTGTTGCTCTTTTTTATAAAAAGCCTGCAAAGAACTACCGCCGAAAGCAGTTGAGAAATAAACAAAATATATCCTATTTGTTTAGATTTAAAAACTGTCTCTCCGATTACCGAAACTGTAAAACCCGGCCCCGATGAAATAAAAAATAATGACAGCTCCTCTGCCCTGTTTTTATCCATATTTTTTTCCTTTACCGCCTCGTTTAAAAGCTTTACACCGATAGGATATCCACCGATAAGCGATAATAAAAATATATAAAACTCATAAAAATCAAGACCTAAAAGCTTTAAGGAAATTTTATTTAAGAATACAAAGTTACTTGCAACAGACGATTTATTAGAAAAAATTACAACAAACGAAAACATAAAGAGCGAAGGAATTATCACTCTGCCACAAAGCAATAGACCCGAAAATACACCTGTTTTAGCGGTTTTCGGGTCGAATAGCAGTAATGCAAAAACTATAACGGCTAAAAATAAAGCCGTAAAATTCTTAAAACTTTTTTTCAATCTTATCACCGATAAAATATATGCTTTTAAGTATTATTATATAATACCGCTACATAAAATTAACAGAACGGAGGTTTTATTTTGAATAAAAAGATTGCTCTGCAAAAAAGCAAAAAAAAATCACGCTGGCTGCTTAACACCTTTGCTGATGAAAGCGAGGATAAAATCCCTCAAGGCAGTATTATAGAAATTAAAGGCAATAAAACCCTTTGCTTAGAAGGGTGCTACGGTGTGAGTGAATATACAGACAAAATTTTAAAGCTAAAGCTTCAAAAAGGATACTTAACGCTTTACGGTGCCGAATTTCTTATTACTCATTTTGAAAACCGCACAATTACCGTAAAGGGCAAAATATTTTCCTTAGAGTTTAGCGTAGCGAGGTGCTGAATGCTCTATTTTTTAAGGTATTTAAAAGGATATTTAAAAATTTCAGTCAGCGGAGATTACTTTGAAAGAATTTTAAACATTGCGGCTATAAGTCGAATAAGTATTTGGCAAACGCGTCTTTGCAAAAACGGACTTGTTACCTACATTTCGATTGATGATTTCAAAAAATTAAGGGTACTTTTAAGAAAAAGCAAATGCAAAGTACATATACTTAAAAAATACGGTTTACCATTCAAAGTGAATAAGAGCAAAAACAGAATTGGTATTTATATTGGCATTATTTTGCTATTTGCCACTCTTGTTTTTTTGCAAAATAAAATTTGGGTTATTGAAGTTACTGGTAATAAAAATATAAATGCCCAAGAAATTATACACGGTTGCCAAAAAATCGGAATTACCGAGGGAATTAACAAAACACAAATTAACACTAAAAGAGACCGAGAACGGCTTATGCTTGTTTGTGATGGACTTGCGTGGGCTTCTTTAAATATTGAAGGGTGCGTACTTAACGTCAACGTAACCGAAATTGATGCGAAGGATACTAGTAATCTGCCTACAAACTTAAAAGCCGATTTTGACGGTATTATTAAGAAAATTGATGTTACAACCGGTAACTGCGTTGTTAAAATTGATGATGCCGTTAAAAAAGGTGATATTCTTGTTTCGGGGATTATTGACCATAAAAACGAAACTGTATTTACAAAATCACAAGGCTCGGTCTTTGCAGAAACCGTGCGTGATTTTTCGTTTTATCAAGCATACCAAAGCGAAAAGGAGCTTAAAAGCGGAAAAAAAGCCAAAAAAAGTGTACTCGAAATATTAAGTCTTAAACTTCCACTATATTTAGGCAGTGAAAGTAAGCCTTACATTTCGAGTACGGAAATTGTAAATTTAAAGCTTTTTAATAAAAAAATTCCAATAAAGCTATATAATAAAGAATTTTATTTTACAGAAAAAGTAAAAATCACTTATAGCGAAAAAGAAATTACTCAAATGCTCGAAAAAAGAATGTTAAATGAAATTAAAGCTTTAGATTTAGAAAGCTATACCGTAGAAAACAAAGAGTTTATAAATGACGAAAACGGTATTACATTAAATGTAAAAATCAAGGCTTATGAAAATATTGCAAAAAGTGAAGTAATATTGATTAATCCTTAGAATAAAGCTTATAGAGATTGCTGTAAAGT
The DNA here is from genome assembly GCA_045587085.1 of Acutalibacteraceae bacterium. Lineage (GTDB taxonomy): Bacteria > Bacillota > Clostridia > Oscillospirales > Acutalibacteraceae > UBA737. Next base: position 4,978 of record JAZNBP010000138.1, read on the forward strand.
CCGTTTTTGGCAATAAGCTCACTATGAGAGCCTGACTCCTCTATTCCGTTTTCGGTAATTACTAAAATTCGGTCAGCATTTTTGATTGTTGTAAGTCTATGTGCTATCGTAAGGGTAGTCCTTCCCTTTGCTAAGCGTTCAAGTGACGCCTGAACCAAGTGCTCGCTTTCGTTATCAAGAGCACTTGTGGCTTCATCCAAAATCAAAATTGGCGGGTTTTTAAGGAAAACACGTGCAATAGAAATTCTCTGCTTTTGTCCGCCTGAAAGCTTGATGCCACGCTCGCCCACATAGGAATCATAGCCGTCGGGAAGCTCTCTTATAAATTCATCTGCACCTGCAAGACGGGCAGCATTTATGATTTCCTCATCAGTAGCATCGGTCTTACCGTAGGCTATGTTTTCACGAATAGAGCCTGAAAACAGATATACATCCTGAGCTACCGTACCGATATTTTCACGCAATGAATTAAGTGTGAAATTGCGAATATCCTTACCGTCAATCAAAATTTCACCGTCGCCTATTTCATAAAAGCGAGGAATTAGCGAGCAAATAGTAGTTTTACCGCCGCCCGAAGGACCAACCAAAGCAACACTTTCACCTTTTTTTATCACAAGTGAAAAATCAGTTATGACATTTTTTAGCCCTTCGCCGTAGCCAAACGAAACATTTTTAAACTCAATTTCGCCTTCGGCTTTTAAAAGAGTTTCTGCATTCTTGCGGTCCCTAATCTCAGGCTCAATGCTTATAATCTCAGAAAAACGCTCAATTCCCGTCATACCACGCTGGAACTGTTCGGTAAATTCCACTATTCGTCTTACCGAGGTCATAAGGGTTGATACAAACATTAAGTATGCAATATAATCGCCTGCTGTAATCTTAGCGGATTTCAAGAAAAACGCACCCGCTACAACAACTATTATGTACATCAGTCCGTCAAACAAGCGTGTTGAGGATTGAAAAGCACCCATAATTTTGTAAACAGAGCCTTTAACCTTTAAAAACAGCTTGTTGCCCGAATCAAATTTTTGTTGCTCGTAATCCTCTTTTGCAAAGGATTTTACAACACGAATACCAAGCAAGCTGTCCTCAACCTGAGAATTAAGCTCTGCAATTTGTTTTCGAGACTCTCTAAAGCCTTCCTTCATACGTTTTCTAAAAAAGGTTAAAACAATTATCATAAACGGAATAGATGAGAATACAATAAGCGTAAGCGGAACATTTACTGTACATAAAATTATGAAAGAACCGATAATTTTAATACCGGCTATAAAAATTTCCTCTGGTCCGTGGTGAGCAAATTCGGTAATGTCAAACAAATCGTTAGTGATTCTTGACATTAAGGCACCGACCTTTGCATTATCGTAATAAGAAAAAGAAAGCTTTTGTAGATGAGCAAAAAAATCGTGTCTCATATCAGACTCAATTTTAGCACCCATTATATGACCAAAGGTCGCCATATAATAGTTGGCAATAGTATCCACAATACGTAAAAAAATGTATAAAAAAGCAATTTTTAATATCAAATCAGTTGTAAGCAAGGTAATATCTTTGGTTGCTTTATCGGTAATATTTTGCACTATCATAGGAAGTACAAGCTCGCAAACAGTAGTTAGTGCCGCACAAAAGAGGTCAAACACAAGAGTTAAACGGTATTTTTTAAAATAAGGCAAAAAAATCTTTAATAAGCCCTTACTTTTATTTTTTTCTTTCATTTTATCACCCAAATTACAGTTACTCAATAAATTTTATAAGCTTTGGTATTTCTGTTTCAAAATTTACACCAAAGCGTGGGTCTGTACCGTCCTCAATAGTTTTTTTAATACAAAGCGAAATAAAGCTTACTGCAATTTGTGCAGATGCTTTTAGACTTCTGCCCTTTAAAATTGCGGCAGTCAATACGCTTGCGAAAATATCACCTGTCGAATGAAAGGCATAAGGTTGCTTTTCTGCAAAAACATAAGAAATTTCATCACCGTCAAAAATAGCGGCACCGATTTTTTTAGAATCGAAGCTAACGCCCGTAAGCACAACCTTAGCACCTGTCTGATTATGAAGCCTATGGAGTAAATCGGTTATATATTTTTCATCATAATCACTCTTAAAATCTGTTTTAGAAAGCAGACAAGCCTCGGTTATATTCGGAGTAATAATATCTGCCTTTTTACAAAGATTAAGCATAAAATCGGGAAAAGAATTATCAAAGCCTTGATAAGCTTTACCATTATCCCCCATAACAGGGTCAACAATCAGTAAGGTATTCTTTTGTCTTATATGCTCTATTGCAGAAATTACCGAATACACCTGAGAAGCTGAGCACAAATAACCGGTATATACAGCATCAAAGGTAATGCCTTGTTTTTTCCAATGTAAAGCCATTGGTTCAATATCGGCAGTTAAATCGTGAAAGGTATTCCCAATAAAACCGCCCGTATGGGTAGAAAGCACCGCAGTAGGTATTACCGAGGTCTTTACTCCCATAGCAGAAATTATCGGAAGTGCTACTGTTAGTGAGCATCTGCCGAACCCTGAAATATCGTGAATTGCGGCAACAGATTTTTGTGACATATATAATTTCCTTTACAAAAATTTTGGGCAAAATTCTGCCATAGGACAATTGTTGCAAAAAGCCTTTCTTGCAGTACATATTTCTCGCCCGAAAAGTACTGCTCTGTGGCAAAAATCGTTTGATTTTTCCGGTGGCAAAAGCTTTCGCATTTCCGTTTCAACCGTTAATGGATTAGTAGTTTTAACAAAGCCTAAACGGTTGCAAAGCCTTATAAAATGGGTATCGCAAACAACCGCAGGCTGTTTGTAAATATCACCCATTACTAGATTTGCGGTTTTTCTGCCAACTCCTGAAAGTCGGGTTAAATCCTCAATATTATCAGGCACTTTACCGCCAAAATCATTAACTATAGATTTTGCAATAGCAATCAAATCGCGTGCCTTTGTCTTATAAAGACCACAGGTTTTAATAAGCTCTTCTACCCTATTTATATCAGCCTTTGCCATTTTTTCGGGAGTTGGAAACTCCGAAAACAAATCGGGAGTAACCATATTAACCCGCTTATCCGTACATTGTGCAGAAAGGCGTGTCGCAATAAGCAGTTGAAAAGCGTCGCTATACTGTAGCGAGCAAATAGCCTCAGGATAGAGCTTTTCTAAAGCCTCTACCGCCTTTAATACCCTTTCCTTTTTACGCATTTGCACTCTGAAGCTTCAAGTCGCCTGGTTTGATAAGCTTTAATTTACGCATACCCTCAGCAATACCTAGTGAAATAACTGCAGGTAACACAAAATGCATTAACAAAATTTCAAGTAGTACAACAACCGCAGAAAGCTTGCCGGTAGCCATCATACTTTCATAAGCCATAAACTGACCTACAAGACCTGCAGAACCCATACCGGAGCCAACAGGATTACTTACCATTTTAAGCAAGCAAGAGGAAACAGGACCTAGAATAGCACTAGTAATTACAGGTGGTAACCAAAGAATAGGCTTTCTCATAAGGTTGGGTACCTGAAGCATAGATGTGCCAAGTCCTTGTGCTATAAGACCGCCAAACTTATTTTCGCGGTAGCTAATAACAGCAAAACCCACCATATTGCAACAACAACCAACGGTTGCAGCACCGGCAGCAAGTCCCGTAATTCCCATAGAAACGCCGATAGCAGCCGATGATATAGGCAGTGTCAAAATAATACCCATAAGAACAGAAATTGCAATACCGCCAAAGAAAGGATAAGCTTCAACATTTATATTTACAAGCTCTCCTAACCATTTCATAGCAGCAGAAATATAAGGACCTACCACTAAGCCGGCAATAGCACCGCTTAAAATAGATGTCAACGGATTAAGTATTATGTCAACCTTAGTTTTTCCTGCGATAAGCGTACCAACCTCAATAGCAACGTAAGCCGCAATAAAAGCACCCAAGGGCTCACCCGGTTTGCCGACTGCATAAGATATAGTCGATATATCAGGGAATGCACCTATCATACCGCAAACAGCCGCAGAAACAGTAGTAAGCGGAGCTGCCTTTAATTTTGAAGCCACGCCAACACCTATACCAGCACCGGTGATAGTTTTTGCAACATTACCCATTGCAATCAGATACTGACCGACAGTATTATTACCAACAAGAGTACCGATTTGACAGATAATCGTTCCGATAATCAGTGTTGCAAACAATCCGTAAGCCATACCTGAAAGTCCGTCAATAAATAAACGGTTCAAATACTTCTTAATCATATTAAACATCTCCATTAAAAATTTTATTTAATTATACTCCACTTAAAAAAGTTTGACAAGTGGCTATATAACGATTTTTAAGCTTTCTTAAAGATAAATTTTGTGTAAAATAAAAAAGTTGTATTTAAGGATTAAAAATGGTATACTTAAAAAAGATTAAAACAAAGGAATTTTTGAAATGATAATTATGTCTGTTGATTTAGGAAAAGCAAGAACCGGAATTGCCGTATGTGACGCAAGCGGAAGCTTTGCTTTTCCAAAAAAAGTTATAACTGAATATAATAACGAAAAGTTGATTGAAAAAATTGTGCTTACAGCAAAAGAGCTTTCTGCCGAAAGAATAGTTGTAGGAAATCCCAAAAATATGGACGGCAGCGAGGGCTTCCGTTCTGTAGAATGTAAGGAAACGGCTGATAAAATCCGCTCAGCATCAGGTATTGAAACTGTTTTATGGGACGAGCGATGCACAACCGTTTCTGCACATACTGCACTGAATTATACCGACACCCGCGGTAAAAAACGCAAGGAAATTATTGATGCTGTGGCGGCGGTAATAATTCTTGAGGATTATTTAGCTTATCTTAAAAACAACAAATAACTTAAAGGGGAGAATTTTTTCTCCCTATTTTTTTGTATATTTTTGTTTAATGAATTCAGCGTAATCCAAAATTTCCTTCCACATTTCGTCGGTAACCTCTACCCCGTTACCAAAAAGCAAGGTTTTTAACGCCTGTTCATTTGCGGCAGGCATAGGTGCTCCGCAAAGATAACCCACGCTAACGTCAAAATAATCAGCAATTTTGCAAAGAGTATCTGTAGATAGTGATTTAATTCTGCCCTTTTTATAATCGCTCAATATTGAACGCGGAATTTTACACTCTCTACAAAGTGTGGTAATATTTATACCCTTTTTAATGCAAAGCTCCTCAATTAAGTCGTATGCAAAAATCATAGCTTCTCCTTTTTACGTAATTTCGAAAATTGTCCTTGACAAATTCGTGATTACGTATTATAATCTCGATAGTTTACGTAATTCCGTAATTTGATTATAAGTCAAATTCAAAAATTTGTCAATAGGAGAATTTAAAAATGTATTATTGCAACTTATGCGATTCTTATTTTGATGAGGCAAAAATACAGTTTGAGCGACATTCTCTCGATACCGAACCGTTCGAAAAGCACTATGTTTGCCCTGTCTGTAATTCTGCCGAATTCAAAGAAATTAATCTCACTCATTGCCGTTGCTGTGGTGCAAGGTTAAAGGAAAACGAATATTTATATTGCTCACCGGAATGTGAAGAACGCGGAAAAAAGATGTGGGAAAAACAGAAAAGAAAAAAGTATTACGAACAACAAATGCCCTTAAACATAATTTTAAGGGAATTAGGTGAATACAATCGCCTTAATAAAACAAAGTTAAGCTATGGACAATATGTAGCAATTATAGGAGAAAAGAAAAAATGCAAGAAAAAAAAGACTACCTGAAACAATATTTAATACAATCAGCAATAATGAGAGACTATAACGAAATATTGCATTTAAATGACCGCAACCGCAAGCAATACTTAGAAAAAATAGAAAAGGCTAATACTTTAAGAGAACATATCGAAAACAGTATCAATAATGTTGAGGATACTCTCCTTCGTGAGCTATTGATAGAAAAATATATCCTAGGAAAAACATTGGAGCAAATTGCATTTAACCTTAATTACAGTGTGCGACAAATAGAAAGATTGCATAAAAAAGCTATAGAAAAAATTACCGTGTAATTTTACTTTACAAGCTAAAAAAATTATTGTATAATAAGAACAGATGTTCTGTGTATTGGGGTGATTTTTTGGCTGACAGAGTAATTTTGCATTGTGATTTTAATAATTTTTTCGCATCCGTTTCCCTGCTTTTTAACCCAACTCTCAAAGGGCTTCCTGTTGCTGTTTGCGGTGACAAGGAAAACCGTCACGGCATTATTCTTGCGAAAAATGAAATTGCAAAAAAATTCGGTGTTAAAACTGCCGAGCCTATTTATCAGGCAAAAAACAAATGCCCCGATTTAGTGCTACTGCCCCCTATTTACGATAAGTATGAGGAATACTCAAAAAAAGGTGCTATGATTTACGCTCGATATACTGATATGATTGAGCCATTCAGTATTGACGAATCCTGGCTTGATGTAACAGGAAGTACCCTGCTTTTTGGCAGCGGTGAGGAAATTGCCGAAAAAATAAGACAGGATATTAAGCGTGAGCTTGGCATTACAGTTTCTATCGGGGTTAGCTTCAATAAGGTTTTTGCAAAACTGGGCTCGGATATGAAAAAGCCTGATGCTGTAACAGTGATAAGCCGTGAAAATTACAAGCAAAAAATTTGGGAAATGCCGATTGAAAATATGCTTTTTGTGGGAAATAAAACCTGCGAAAAGCTAAAAAATTCAGGTATAAATAAAATTGGAGATATTACCCTTTGTGACGATGCAACACTAAAACGTTTGCTTGGAAAAAACGGGATTGACCTTAAAATTGCTGCCCTTGGTGAAGACTGCTCCCCAGTTGTCACTCCAACTGAGAACGACAAGCCAAAAAGCATTGGAAAATCAACCACTACGGCTAAAGATTTTACAAATAACGATGAGGTTTGGAAGGAATTTTTAAAATTTTCTCAATATATTTGCGATATTCTGCACCAAAAGGATATATACGCCGGAGGTGTTCAAGTGCATATTAGAACTTCATCCCTTAAAATAAAGGAGTTTTGCCACACCTTTCAGGTGCCGACCAACTCAACACTTACATTTGCAAAGCACGGATATGATTTATTTTTAAATAATTATCAGTTTGATGAGCCATTGCGTTCGGTAGGTCTTAGGGCAATAAATTTAAAAGACGAAAAAACTGCCGTTCAACAGGATATTTTCGGTACCGATATTGAGGATAAAAAAGCCGAAAATATAGAGGATTCACTGTATGCAGTACGTCAAAAATTCGGAAAGCAAAGCGTTAAAAGAGCCACCATTGTTGAAAACAATAAAACTTAAAACCCGAAAGCATTATCGCTTTCGGGTTTAGCTTTTAAATATATTCTATCATTTTTCCGGCATCCTCGAGCACAATATCAGGCTTATCGGGAGAAGCTTCTAAAATTTCATTCGTAGTTTCGCCTGACATTACAAGTATACTTAAATTTCCGGCATTAATACCGCACTTAATATCGGTATAAATTCTGTCCCCTATTACCGCAGTTTCGTAATTTTTAACATTCCAAATTTCCATAGCAAGTCTTGGCATTAAAGCTTCAGGCTTGCCGATTAAAAGCGGTCTTTTGCCGGTTGCGTTATAAAGCATATCGCAAAAGCTTCCGCAATCAGGAACAGAGCCAAACTCGGTAGGACAAACATAATCAAGATTTGTTGCAATATATGGTAATTCTCTAGTGCAAAGCATATAGGAAATATCATAAAGCTTTTTAAAGGTAAGCTCGGTATCATTACCCATTACAATACACTCGGTATCGTTTACATTATCGGTAATGAGAAGTCCGTTTTGCAAAAGCTCCTTTTTAAGCGACTCGGTTCCGCAAACATATAGCTTTTTCTCAGGCATATTGTTTTTAAGATAATATGCCGTAGCTTGAGACGAGGTTATAAATTCATCACTTGTAGCCTCAATTCCGAGCTTTTTAAGCTTTATAATATAATCCTCCACACTTTTTGAGGAATTGTTTGTCATAAACATATATCGTTTATTTTTAAGCTTTATTTGTTTTAAAAGTTCCTTTGTGAAAGGATATAATTGGTCACCCAAATAAAGCGTTCCATCCATATCGAATAAAAACAACTTGATATCAGAAATTCTTTTCATAGCACACCTCAAAAATGAAATATTAAAATAGATTGGCGTTATCTTATTAATAAAATTTGTATTTAAATATAAGAAATGGCTTCCTTTAAGCTTTTAACCCCGATAATTTCAAGTGTTGGCGGACAACTGTTAATGTGTGCAAGCGAAGCCTTAGGCACAATACATCTTGTAAATCCAAGCCTTGCCGCTTCATTAATACGGGATAAAACACGCGGGACAGAACGAATTTCACCCGAAAGTCCAATTTCGCCAAATGCGATAAGATTTTCGTCAATGGGCTTGTCCTTGAAGGCAGAAACTAACGAAAGTGCTACTCCTAAATCCGCCGCCGGCTCATCAAGACGCATTCCTCCTACGATATTTACATAAGCATCAAAATTCGAAAAATTAAGGCTTAAACGCTTTTCAAGAACTGCGATAATAAGGTTTAATCTGTTATAATCAAAGCCCGTAACGGTACGGCGTGCGTTTCCAAAGCCACTTGGAGTAACAAGTCCCTGAACCTCGGCTAAAATCGGACGTGTACCCTCTATTACACAAGTTATACATCCGCCCGAAACATCTGCCATTCTGCCCGACAGCATCATTGCAGAGGGGTTTTCAACCTCTCTAAGACCCGCCTCAGTCATTTCAAATACACCAATTTCATTAGTAGAGCCGAAACGGTTTTTTATACCTCTTAATATTCGGTATGATTGGTTACGCTCACCCTCAAAATAAAGCACCGTATCAACAATATGCTCCATAACCTTTGGTCCTGCAATCTCGCCACCCTTATTGACGTGTCCCACAATAAAAATAGGAATATCAAGACTTTTGCCCACTTTGAGCAGCATATTTGTGCTTTCTCGCACCTGAACAATACTTCCCGCAGAGGATGAAAGCTCGGATATAGTCATAGTCTGAATAGAATCAATCATAACAAGGTCAGGCTTTTGAGCCATTATGTACTCGCAAACAGACTGTGTTTCGGTTTCGGTCATAATTGATACATTATCGTTATTTACACCCAGGCGGTTGGCACGCATTTTTATCTGCATTGCCGATTCCTCGCCTGAAACATAAAGTATTTGAAGCTCTCTTTGTAAAGCATTGCAAATTTGAAGCAAAATTGTAGATTTACCAATACCTGGGTCACCGCTTAATAAAACTATACCGCCCTTTACAATTCCGCCACCCAAAACACGGTCAAGCTCAGAAATTTCGGTTTTTATGCGTTGCTCATCGTTATAATCAATTTCCGATAACGGCTTTGCAGTTATATTAGATACCAAAGGCTTGAAAGAGCCTGACTTTTGAAGGACATCAACCTGTTCCTCAAAGGTGTTCCAATTATTACAACCCGGGCATTTTCCAAGCCATTTTGCTGATTCGAACCCACATTCATTACATACAAATTTTGTTTTAGCCTTAGGCGACATATTAAATCTCCTTTATTTTTTCGAAAAATTCTGTTATTCCACAAAAAATGCAAAATGCCATTTGATTTTGATATTTTTCCTCTTTTAAAAGCTTTAATTCCTGTGAATTGCTTAAAAAACCGCACTCGACAATTATTGCAGGAACCGTAGCATTATGCAAAAGATATGTACTGGAGGTTGCTTTTTTGCAAACTCTTTTATTATCGGGCTGCAAAAGTGAAACCACACTGCTTTGCACAGCATTTGCAAGCTTTAAGGAGCTCTCACCATTACCGCTGTAAAAAACCTGAGCACCGCTTGCAGCAGAGGTTGTAAATTTATTTAAATGGACGCTCACAAATATAGAATTAGGATATTTTTTCATAAGCTTTAAGCGTTCACTTAAATCGCTTTTTTTCATTTGCGAAATACTGCCCTCAGAAATACTCTCGGTCGAAGTATCGGTAGTTCTGGTTAAAATAACATCGTAACCGTTTTCTGAAAGCATTTCCTTAAGAGTAAGACAAATGTTAAGATTAATATCCTTTTCATAAGTCCCGTCACTAGCTACTGCTCCCCCGTCAAACCCGCCGTGGCCAGCGTCGAGTATTATTTGAGGTTTTTCAATTACTCTAGAATCGACAGTTTCTATATTTTGCTTATTTGTGCAAAAAACAGCAATCAGTAAAACAGATAACAGACTTATGGCTATAGTTAAAAATCTTCTTAAAACCATATCATCACTCCGAAATTATACTGTTAAATGATATGAAAGAATTAAGTAAGTTATAACAACAGAAAATTTTACCGATTAGTTTTTACCGATAGGCAGTCGCTTTGTAATCTCAGCTACAGGGATGATTACAAGTGCTAGCAAAAGAGCTATAACAAAATTTTTAAAGCTTAATACACAAAGACCAAAAACAGAGCCTGCGGGGGTAAAAATCAGGAACAAGACTATAAATACAGTTATTAAAACTGAATAATTCATAAGCTTGTTTTTGAACAGTTTTTTACCAAAAAGGCTTGTTTCAAATTTATTGTTAACACAATGAAAAATTTGAGAAAGTGCAAGTGTGGTAAATGCCATTGTAGTAGCAGTTATTCCCTTGTCAAAGCTAGGTGCTACTGCATAGGCAATCAATGTAGTTGCCGCAATTACAACCGCCTGAATTAACAAAGCGATTGCAGATTTTAAGTTAAAAATTCTGAATATTGCAGTACCTTGTTTTCCAGACATACAGCTATCCTCAGCTGATTCCATACTAAGAGAAATAGCCGGAGCACAGTCTGTAAGCAAATTAATCCACAAAAGACCAATTGCAGCTACGGGCATATTCTTAAATATTAAAATTCCAAACAATGTTACCAAAATTTCGGCTAAGTTACAGCTAAACAAATAGTTTACCGATTTCTTTATATTACTGAAAAGTCCCCTACTCTCTTTAACGGCATTAACTATTGACTTAAATCTGTTATTTGAAATTATAATATCTGCATTTCCCTTTGCAACATCAGTACCAAATTTACCTATCGCACAGCCCACGTCAGCCAGTGCTAATGCGTCAGCATCATTTATGCTGTCTCCCGTAATTGTAACAGTTTTTTTGTTCTGCTTCCATGCCTTTACAAGTCTTAGCTTGTCATTTGAGGAAACACGGGCAAATACAGTATATTTATCAATATTAGCAGCCAATTCATCGTCCGACATAGTGTCAAGCTCGGCACCTGTAATCGCAAATGTACCATCCTTTAAAATACCGATTCTGCGTGCAATAGCCTTTGCTGTACCGAGACTGTCGCCCGTAATCATAACAGTTTTTATTCCCGCTTTATCGCATATAGCGATATCATCAACCACACCCTCACGCGGCGGATCATATAGCGACAAGAGACCTACAAACACAAGGTCCTGCTCAATTTCCTCAGAATTGGGGTTTGCCGGAATATTTGGAAGCTTCTTCATTGCAATACAGATGTTTCTGTAAGCTTCATCGGTCAATTCATCGTTAAGCTTCAATATTTCCTCGGCATTGCAGTTAGTACAATTTGGAATCACAGCCTCAACCGCACCCTTTACAATAGCGATTGGCTGTTCATTAATCATTGTGATAACCGTCATTGTTTTGCGGTCAGAATTAAACGGGATTTCAGTGATTTGTGGAAACAAAGCTCTTACATCTATAAGCGACATAGAATTGTACGCTAGCGATGCCTTTTCTATTGCATCCTCTGTAGAATCATTTTCCAAGGTTGAGCAAGCAGTAGCAAGCTTAAGTATTGTAGAGGTGGAGTCGTTTATACCCTCTGTTTCAAGGTCACGAAGCACTTTGCCGTCATAAATCTTGGAAAGCACCATTTTATTACGGGTAAAAACTCCGGTTTTGTCGCAACAAATAATATCTGTTTTACCAAGTAATTCGGCAGCAGAGGCATCCTTTACAATAATCTTATCCTTTAAAATGCGGTGCATACCAATAGCAATTACAATAGTAGTAATCGCAGGCAAGCCCTCAGGAATAGCAGCAACAGCCAGTGCTACTGCATTCATAAGAGTTCTGATTGTCATACTTGCAAAATGACCGCTTGTAAAATTTTGTATCATACTGATAATAAATACAGCTACGCAAATTATCAGTACAAAGGTATTTGCAAGCTTTCCAAGGCTCTTTAAATTATCCTCTAAAGGCAGCTTATCCTCACTTGTTTGTTGCAATATGGCACTTGTTCTGCCAATTTCGGTATTAAGACCGGTAGCCACTACTACCGCCTTCGCATTTCCGTGAACAACGTTTGTACCGCTATAAACCATTGTAGTGCGTTTTTCAAGGACATCGATATCCTCTAACAAAGCATCCGGATTTTTCTCAACCGGCACTTCAACGCCTGTCAAAACGGCTTCATTACACCTTAACTCATTAGCTTCAATAATTCTGGCATCCGCCGAAATATAATCCCCCTCAGACAGTAAAATTATATCTCCCGGCACAAGATTTGCAGAGGGTATATTTTTGATAATACCGTCACGCATAACTTTAACCGACGGATTGGTGATTTTCTTAATATTTTCGAGTGTATTATCACAAGCAAAAATGTTGTACGCACTGATTAGTGCATTAATTAAAACAATAGCAATTATCAGAAGCGGTGAATAAGAATTCACCTCATCATAAACAAGAGAAATAACAAAGGATGCTATTGAAATTATAATAAGTGCAATAACTGTAGTATTATTAAGTTGCTCTAAAAAGCGAAATAAAAAGCTTGGTTTTTCAACCTTTGAAACGATATTTTCGCCCGACTTTTCAAGTCGCATATCTGCAATACCGTTTGCAAGACCTGTCTTATCATCAACCTGAAGCTCGTTCAAAACACTGTTTACATCTGAGCTATGCCAAATCATATTATACCCTCCTTAAAAAAGGCTTAAATAGTAATCCTTCATCATTTTCGCATCCTCTGCCTGAGTGCCGGCAGATTCGCAAATAAATGTTGGTGAAGCATTATATTTATACGTAAGCTCCATAACCGGTTCAAATTCGGGACCGTAAACCGTGTCCTCAAAGGTGAGATGCTTTTTCTCACCGCCGGTTGTATATTCAATCTTAGAAAAATGCGAATGAAAACTCTTTAGACGGTCCGCTCCTAATTTATCGGCAATTTTAAGGAATACCTTTTCAAAATCATCCTTTGTTTTAAAGACGCCCAAATCGCGTGCATTCAAGTGTCCAAAATCGATGCAAGGAATTAATCTTTCATCTAAAGTACACAAAGTCAAAACCTCATCTAAAGTGCCAAGCTGATTAACCTTTCCCATAGTTTCGGGGCAGATATGAATATCCGACAATCCCTCATTATCGAGAGCATTAATAGCAATTTTCATTGTGTCCATAGCTAGTTCCAAAGCATATTCACGGCTGATTTTTCCACAAGATCCGGTGTGTACCACAATTTTGTTACCGCCCATTGCCTTTACCGCCTTAGCCGAAGCTAAAATATAATTAACGGAATTTAGCCGCTTGTCCTCCTCTATTGAAGACATTGAAATATAATACGGAGCGTGCAAAGAAAGGGCAATCCCTTTTTCTTTTGCAAGTTTGCCTAGCTTAATTGCTTTTTCCTCGCCTATGTTTACGCCTCTGCCACACTGATATTCAAAGGCATCAAGTCCCATTTTGGATAAATATTCAGGAACCTGAAGGCTGTTTTTATATCCCATCATGGAAAAACTGTCAGAAGTACCCGCAGGACCAAAAATAGCAGACATATTTACTCCTCCGTATTCTTTATTTTGTAAAGCTTAAAGATAACTTTTTCAAGACGGCGTCTAATTTTAAAGCTTAAACCGTCCTCAGGCTTTATTGGTGTTAACAATACCGTTTTAATTCCTACCAAATTTCCGCCTAATATATCGGTAAAAATTTGGTCGCCGACAATAGCAGTATTTTTACGCTTTAATGAGTATTTTTTCATTGCACGTAAATACCCGAAAGGTAGCGGTTTTAGTCCCAAGCTTATGTATTCAAGATTAATTTTTTCTGCAAAGGGCTTTACCCTTTTTTCCTTTGAATTTGAAAGAACGGTTAAAAAAATACCGTTTTGCTTCATAAGGTCAATCCACTCAAGCAATCCGTCTGTAAGAATTTGACCGTGATGAGTGGAAAGCGTATTATCAACATCGAGAATTAAAGCATTTATATCATATTTTTTAAGAATTTGAGGTGTAATATTTGTAACACGCTCAACTTTAATTTTAGGTTTAAGTAGCATATTTTAAAAACTCCAATAAAAAAAGCGGTTATTACTAACCGCTTTTAACTCATTATTAGCGGAACTTTCTTTTACGAGCAGCTTCCGACTTCTTTTTACGTTTAACAGAGGGCTTTTCGTAATGCTCTCTCTTGCGAACTTCTTGAATAACACCGTCTTTAGCAGTTTGTCTCTTAAAACGGCGTAATGCGTTATCAAGTGATTCGTTTTCTTTAATTCTAACCTGACTCATTTAAATTCCCTCCCTTATGCTTATTAGCAGGGGTCTTAATGTGGGGTAATCCCCGAAAAGGTAAAATTATCTACCTCTTAAAGCAATAACATTTGCAACGATAGCAAGAATGAAGAAAAGTATAGCTACATACTTTGTCCAACGGCTTAAAAAAGCATCGAAGGTTCTTGCCTTGTTCTTTGAAAGAAAAGTATCTGCTCCGCCGGAGATGGCGCCATTAATACCTGCACGACGACCTGGTTGTAAAATAATAGCAACGATAATAACTAATGAAACTAAAATAACCAAAGCACCAAGTATATACTCAATTGCAGTCACCACAAACACCTCCAAAATCAATACTAATCATACATCTTACCCATTGTAACACATCATTTAAGAATTTGCAACAATTATTTTTATAATTTTTAATTATTTTACAACTATATTTACCAATTTTTTAGGCACATAGAGTTCTTTTATGATATTTTTGCCCGAAATTTCGGCAATAACAGCGTTCTCAGCTTTTGCAAGTGCTATTGCGTCAGGAGCAGAAATATCAGCAGCTACATTTAGCCTTGCTCTAATTTTTCCGTTGATTTGAACAACAATTTCAACAGTAGAATCAACGCACTTAGCCTCGTCAAAGGAAGGCCACTGTGTAGCGTTTAGCATACCCTCAAATCCGGCAACAGTCCAAAGCTCCTCAGTGATATGCGGTGCAAAGGGGTTGAGCAATGTAATAAAGGTTTTAAACTCACCCTTTGTGATTTTTCCGGTTGCGTAAATATTATTGTAAAGAGACATAAGAGCTGCTATTGCAGTATTCATCTTAAGATTTTCAATATCCTCAGTAACCTTTTTAATGGTTCTGTGGAATTCTGCCTCTAGCTCAGTACGATAATCATCACCGTCTATTAAGATATCAGAAAGTGCCCATACCTTTTCAAGGAAACGCTTACTTCCCTTGATAGAAGCCTGACTCCAAGGAGCTGCCTTTTCAAAGTCACCGATAAACATTTCGTATACACGCATAGTATCGGCACCGTAGTTTTCTACGATTTCATCAGGGTTTACAACGTTACCTCTTGACTTAGACATTTTCTCGCCGTTCTCACCAAGAATCATACCGTGGCTGGTACGCTTTGCGTAAGGCTCAGAGGTGGGAACTACGCCGATATCATAAAGGAATTTGTGCCAGAAACGGCTATACAAAAGGTGCAAGGTTGTATGCTCCATACCGCCGTTATACCAATCAATAGGAGACCAATATTCGAGTGCTTCCTTTGAAGCTAACTCCTTATCATTATGCGGGTCGCAGTATCTTAAGAAATACCACGAAGAACCTGCCCATTGAGGCATAGTGTCGGTCTCACGACGAGCGGGAGCACCGCAATGAGGACAAGTAGTATTAACCCAATCGGTCATTTTAGCAAGGGGTGATTCACCATTATCTGTAGGCTCATAAGACTCTACATTAGGAAGCATTAACGGTAGCTCGCTTTCAGGTAGTGGGACATATCCACACTTTTCGCAATAAACCATAGGAATAGGCTCGCCCCAATAACGCTGACGGGAGAATACCCAGTCACGAAGCTTATAGTTTGTCTTAACAGAGCCTAGTCCCTTTTCTGTTAACCATTCCTGAATTTTCTTTTTAGCGTCCTCTACAGAAAGACCGTTTAAGAAATCAGAATTTACAAGTGTACCGGTAGCACATTCGGTATAAGCCGCCTTTTGAACATCCTCTCCGCCTGCAACTACTTCAATTATAGGAAGACCGAATTTCTTGGCAAAATCCCAGTCACGAGTATCGTGTGCCGGAACCGCCATAATAGCGCCCGTACCGTAAGAAATAAGCACATAATCCGAAATAAAAATCGGGATTTCGGTATTATTTACGGGGTTAATAGCGGTAACTCCCGAAAGCTTAACACCGGTTTTATCCTTTTGAAGCTCGGTTCTTTCAAAGTCAGATTTCTTTGCAGCCTCTGCCTTATAATTAAGAACTTCATCATAATTTTTAATTTTATCTGCCCATTTTTCGAGTAAAGGATGCTCGGGTGACATTACCATATATGTAGCACCGAAAAGAGTATCCGCACGGGTAGTAAAAATTTCAAAGGTATCGCCAATATTTGTGCTAAATGTAACCTGAGTACCGTATGAACGGCCAATCCAGTTGCGTTGCTG
>JAZNBP010000139.1:0-2098 GCA_045587085.1 Acutalibacteraceae bacterium
GGCAGGAAATATAAAAGCAGTAAACGTTGTTTTAATCGGTGTTATGGCAAAGAATACCGATATTGCATATGAAAAATGGGTGGAAACTATAAAAACAACCGTTCCTGAGAAATTTTTAGATGTTAACCTTAAGGCTTTTGATCTTGGATATAATATGAGTTTATAATTAATTCGGAGGCAGATTATGGGAATTTATAATGAAAAAATGGAATGTATGAGCCGCGAAGAAATTAAAAATCTTCAAAGCGAACGCCTTATCTGGCAGGTAAAGAGAATGTATGAAAACGTTGAGCTTTTCCGTAAACGTATGGATGAAAAGGGTTTAAAGCCTGAAGATATAAAGGGAGTAGACGACCTTCATAAGCTTCCGTTTTCATATAAACAGGATCTTCGTGATTATTATCCGTACGGCCTTTTTGCAGTGCCTTTAAAAGATATTGTAAGAGTTCACGCGTCAAGCGGAACAACAGGTAAGCAGATTGTTGTAGGTTATACAAGAGGCGACCTTGAACAGTGGTCTGAGTGTATGGCAAGACAGCTTGCAGCAACAGGCGCAGATGATAATTCAATAGTTCAAGTATCATATGGATACGGACTTTTCACAGGCGGTCTCGGAGCACACGGCGGTGCTGAAAAACTTGGAGCTATTGTAGTTCCTACATCATCAGGAAATACTCAGCGTCAAATCCAGACTATGATTGATTTTAAATCAACTGTTTTATGTTGTACACCGTCTTATGCATTGTATCTCGGCGAAACAATCGAGGAAATGGGAGTAAAGGACCAATTAAGCTTAAAAGCGGGTGTTTTCGGTGCAGAACCGTGGACAGAAAGTATGAGAAAAGAAATTGAACAGAAGCTAAACATTAAAGCACACGATGTATATGGCCTTTCAGAGATAATGGGACCTGGTGTGTCATATGAGTGTGACTGCCAAAAGGGTATGCACGTATGCGAGGATATGTTTATTCCTGAAATCATAGACCCTGAAACGGGCGAGGTTTTACCTGAGGGTGAATCAGGAGAATTGGTATTTACAACTATAACAAAAGAGGGATTTCCTCTAATCAGATACAGAACACGTGATATTTGTTCGTTAAACTACGAAAAATGCGAATGTGGAAGAACTTTTGTAAGAATGAACAAGCCGACAGGCAGAAGCGATGATATGATGATAATTCGCGGTGTTAACGTATTCCCGTCACAGATAGAAGAAGTCTTATTAAAAGTAGGCGGAGGAATTACCCCTAACTATATAATCGTTGTTGACCGTGTTAATAACACAGACACATTAGAAGTTCAGGTTGAAATGAGTGAAGCTTTCTTTTCAGATGATGTTAAATCAATAGAGGGCCTCGAAGCCAATATCAAAGCAAAACTTCAAAGTGTTTTAGGACTCTCTGCCAAAGTTAAGCTTGTAAGTCCAAAGACTATCGCAAGAAGCGAAGGAAAAGCAAAAAGAGTAATTGATAAGAGAAATCTACACTAATTCTTTAAATGAGAGGAGCGAAAATTATGTTTATAAAACAGGTATCTGTATTTGTTGAAAATGAATCAGGCAATATGGCGGATGTTTTGAGTGTTTTAGGGGATAATAATATTGATATTAGTGCCTTATCTATTGCGGATAAAACTGATTTTGGTATTTTAAGACTAATTGTAAGCGACCCTGAAAAAGCTGTTTCAATCTTGAAAGCAGAAGGAATGATAGTTAAAATTACTGATGTAATTGCAATAGGAATTGAAGATAAATCAGGCAGTCTTGCAAAAGCGTTGGATGTTTTAAAAAATGCTGATATAGCAATTGAGTACTTATACGCATTTATCGGTAAGAGTGCTCACGGCGCTTTGGTTGTTATACGTGCAGATAAGCCTGAAGAGGCAATTAATGCATTACGTACCAATGATATTCCGTTAGCTGATGCTAAGGAAATCTATAGAGTTTAAAAGGTAATTACTATGAAAAAACTTATTTCTTGGAATGTAAACGGTTTAAGAGCTTGTGTAACAAAAGGTTTTTTGGATTTTTTTAAAGAAATTGATGCTGATATTTTTTGCGTTCAGGAAACAAAGCTTCAGGCAGGTCAGATAGATTTAG
>JAZNBP010000140.1:0-2530 GCA_045587085.1 Acutalibacteraceae bacterium
GTGTGCTTTTCAAAAAAGGCGAAATTATTAAAAAATTACCTGAAGAAGAATTGCTTCAAGCACTGCTTTTGGAAATAGAAAAAATGTAAACGGAGTTGTAAAAAATGGCAAAACCGCTATTTGCTGAGGTTTTCGGCGGATTTATCGGTGAGGACGCACTTTTAAAAATTAAAGACGCTAAAATAGAACTATGCGAGCTTAATATAGAGGAAAGAACGCTTAGGCTTAAATTAAGTCCCGATAGTTACATAGAAAGAAAAATACAGCTTGAAATATATGATAGCCTAATTTCAACACTCAAGTTATTAAAGCTTGATGTTGAATACGATTTTAAGGCTTCGGATTTTTGTGCTTTGGCGTGCTCTGATATATCGGCAGAATTAAGGCTTAAAAACACTGCTATTAACGGTTATTTTGCCGAGGCGGAGTATGAGCTTGCAGAAAATAACGTTAAAATAACATTAAAGCACGGCGGATATAATACCATTTGTGACTTAAAGGCGGACAAGCAGTTTAAAAAGCTTGTAAATGACCGCTTTGGAATAGATGTAGAATTATCATTTGAAGGTCAGCTTGAGGATATTATTGAGCTTCCGCCTATACCTGAGGCTCCGCCTATGGAAGAAAGGCAAATTCAAAAGAAAGCTGAAACTCCTAAAAGGGAGATTTCCTTTGAAAAGCGTATCGACAAGCCCAAAAACGGATTGGCTTATCTTGATAATCCAAAGCTTTTTTACGGCAGAAGCATAAGCAGTAATGTAAAGCCGATGATAGAGATTACGGGTGAGGATAGCGAGGTTGTCTGCTTTGGTGAGGTTTTTGAAACTGAGGTCAGAACTATTAACACCAAACGCGGTGAGACAAATATTTTCACCTTTTCTTTTAGTGACCACACAAATTCACTTACTGCTACAATGTTTGTCGACCCTAAAAAAATGGGGGACGTGGCACCCGTTAAAACAGGTGAATATATACTTGTAAACGGCTTGTTTGAATTTGATAATTATAAAAAAGAATTTATAGTAAAGCCAAAGGCTATGGCTCTTTTGCAAAAGTACACCGAGACCGACGATTATGAGGGCGAAAAAAGGGTTGAGCTTCATTGCCATACAAATATGTCGGCAAAGGATGCGGTATCCTCTGCTGGGGATATTATAAATCAGGCGTATAAATGGGGGCATAAGGCAATAGCCATTACCGACCACGGCGTAGTACAGGCATATCCCGCTGTGGCAGAGGCTTATAAGAAAATCCGTAAAAGCGGTGGCGATTTTAAGGTAATATACGGTGTAGAGGCTTATTTTACCGACGATATTAAGGTTAATATCGACAAGCTTACTGCAAAGCAGATTAAAAGCTATCACCAAATTATTTTGGTTAAGGATTTAGTAGGTCTTAAAAATCTGTATATGCTGATTTCCGACGCTCACATTAACAACTTTAAGGGAAGACCGCTTACCCGCAAGAGTAAGCTTATGGAACTCAGGGAAGGTCTTATTATTGGCTCTGCTTGTGAGCAGGGTGACCTTTTCACCGCTATTGTTGACGGCAAAAGTGATGAGGAACTTCTGGAGATTGCCGAGTTTTACGATTATCTCGAAATTCAGCCTATTGGAAATAACGAATTTATGGTGCGTGAGTCGTCGCTTCCTGACAAAAAGAATGAAAAGACGGGCGTTGTAACTCCAAACCGTTTCAGACACGTTACAAATGAAGAGGTTTTAAGGAACTTTAACCGCAAGGTTGTAGAAATTGCGGACAAGCTTGGAAAGCCGGTTGTTGCTACGGGTGACGTACACTTTTTAAGACGTGATGATGATATTATCCGTAAAATTCTTATGGCGGGACAAAATTATTCTGATTTTGATAATCAAGCTCCGCTTTATCTTAAATCTACTACCGAAATGCTTGAGGATTTCGCATATTTCGGCGACAGAGCAAAGGAATTTGTAATTGATAATCCTAATAAAATTGCCGAAATGATATCGGATGAAGTAATACCTGTACCCGAGGGCAATTATCCGCCTGTTATTGAGGGCTCGGACGAGCTGCTTAGACAAATTTGTTGGGATAATGCCCATAAAACTTACGGCGACCCCGTACCCGAGATAGTAGAAAAAAGGCTTGAAAAAGAGCTTAACTCTATCATTAATAACGGCTTCTCTATAATGTATATTTCGGCTCAAAAGCTGGTAGCATTTAGTGAGGAAAACGGATATCTTGTAGGCTCACGTGGTTCGGTAGGCTCATCTTTTGTTGCTACTATGGCAGGCATTTCTGAGGTTAATCCTTTAGCTCCACACTATGTATGCCCTATGTGTTGCCATACCGAGTTTTTCACAGACGGTAGCGTAGGCTCGGGCTTTGACTTGCCTGAAAAGAACTGTCCAAATTGTGGTACTCCCTTAAACAGAGACGGTCACGATATTCCGTTTGAAACATTTTTAGGCTTTAAGGGTGATAAGGTGCCTGATATCGACCTTAACTTCTCAAACGAATTTCAGACTCAGGTGCAGAAATACACCGAAAC
>JAZNBP010000141.1:0-10856 GCA_045587085.1 Acutalibacteraceae bacterium
GAGTATAGCTTTAAAGAAATTTTAAGCCTTAAAGGTGAAAACAAAATGGGAGAGAGCTTTGTTGAGTTCTATCCCACAGAGGATTCAATAAAAACTACTGTTATTAACGCATTCTACGAGTAATAATTTTTTTCAAAACATTTAAGGGGAGGGATATTATGAAAACCGAAGTCGCAGGGATTGAAGTTATTGACGTTAAAGTAAAATCAAATGCTTCATATACCGTATTAAAGCGTGGTTTTGATATTATCGCCTCCTTTTTAGGTTTAGTGATACTAATTTTACCTCTTGCTATTATCTCGCTTATTATCGTTATTGATTCACCCGATGCATCGCCTATATATATTCAAGAGCGTGTCGGTAAAAATGGCAAGAGGTTCAAATTTTACAAATTTCGTTCTATGATTCCGAATGCCGAAAGACTTCTTGATTCTGTTTTAGATAGAAATGAAATGCAGGGTCCTGCCTTTAAAATCAAGGATGACCCGAGAATTACCAGCTTTGGCAGATTTATCAGAAAGACAAGCATTGACGAATTACCTCAGCTTTTAAATGTCTTAAAGGGCGATATGTCTCTTGTAGGTCCAAGACCGCCACTGCCACGTGAGGTAGCACAGTACAATGAAACACAAATGCAAAGACTTTTGGTCACCCCTGGTATCACCTGCTATTGGCAAATTCAGCCAAAACGTAACAGCTTAAGCTTTGACGAATGGTTGGCGCTTGATTTTAAGTATATTGAAGAACGCAGCATAAAAACTGATTTTGTGATTTTATATAAAACGGTAGGTGCTGTTTGCGGTATGGAGGGTGAATAATGCCCCGTGACGATAAAAATGCGAAAATTGCCTTTATCGGACATAAGCGTGTGCCTTCTCGTGAAGGCGGCGTCGAAATAGTAGCAGAGGAGCTTTCCGTAAGGATGGCTTCACGAGGGTTAGATGTTACATTATACAATAGGCGAGGTCATCATATAAGCGGTAAAGATTTTGATAATAAAAAGCTTAAAGAATATAAAGGCGTACATATCAAATCAGTTTTTACCATTAATAAAGCAGGCCTCGCGGCTATGACATCATCATTTTTTGCAAGCTTGAGAGCTGCTTTTTCATCCTGTAAAATTGTTCATTATCACGCCGAGGGACCGTGTGCTATGATGTGGATTCCCAAATTATTTGGCAAAAGATGCGTGGCTACCATTCACGGTCTTGACCATAAGCGTGCAAAATGGGGTAACTTTGCCTCAAGCTATATAAAATTTGGTGAGAAATGTGCCGTTAAATTTGCGGACGAAATAATTGTTTTAAGTGAGAACCTTAAAAATTACTTTTTAGAAACTTATGGTCGCGAGACCGTTTATATACCTAACGGAATTTCAAAGGCTACTAAATGTGACCCTCAGCTTATAACCGAAAAATACGGTCTTATCGGCGGGGATTATATTTTATTTTTAGGAAGAATTGTTCCCGAAAAAGGCATTTCCTATTTAATTGATGCCTTTAAGAGTGTTGAAACCGACAAAAAGCTGGTTATTGCGGGCGGAGCCTCCGATACTGACGAGTATATGCAGTATATAAAGGCTATGGCAGATTCGGATGATAGAATAATTTTTACAAATTTTGTTGAAGGCAGACTTTTAGCAGAGCTTTACAGTAATGCTTATATTTATACCTTGCCTTCAGATTTAGAAGGAATGCCACTTAGTCTTTTGGAAGCTATGAGCTATGGCAACTGCTGTTTGACGTCCGACATTCCTGAATGTGCTGAGGTAGTGTCTGATAAGGGATTTACCTTTAAAAAGTCAAGCATTGCGGATTTGAATTCAAAATTGCAATATCTTTGTGATAATCCGCAGACAGTATCCGATTTTTCGGCTATTAGTGCCGATTATATTTGCAGTAAATATAATTGGGACGATGTGGTCCAAAAGACGCTTTCACTATATAATATTCCGCAGAATATGAAACCCACAAGGGAAGAAAAATATGAAAATTTTGCTCATAAATAAGTTTTTGCATCTAAACGGTGGTTCGGAAACTTATATATTTAAATTTGGCGATGCTTTAAAACGTCAGGGACATAGTGTTGAATATTTCGGTATGGAGCACGAGGGTAGAATTGTTGGTAACAGCGTAGGTGCTTATACTACAGATATGGATTTTCACACATCCTCAAAATTGAAAAAACTGACGTATCCCATAAAAACCATTTATTCAAAAGAGGCACGCAGTAAGCTGAGACAGGTTTTAGAAAGCTTTCAGCCAGATGTATGCCACCTTAATAATTTTAACTATCAGCTGACTCCAAGTATTATTTTGGAAATCGATGCTTGGCGTAAGAAAACCTCAAGAGTTTGTAAAATTGTATACACGGCTCACGATTTGCAGCTTGTGTGCCCGAATCATTTGTGTCGAAACCCGATAACACAGCAAAATTGCGAAAAATGTTTTGGTGGAAAATATTTTAATTGTGCTAAAAATAAGTGTATTCACGCCTCCTTTTTTAAATCTGTAATTGGCACATTAGAAGCCGAATTTTGGAAATTAAACGGTGTGTATAAGAAAATCGATAAGGTAATTTGCCCATCTGACTTTCTAAAAACCAAGCTTGATACTAATCCTGCTTTAAAGGGCAAAACGGTTGTACTTCAAAACTTTACTGACAAAGTCGATATACCTGATGTAGAGAAAGAGAATTACGCTTTATATTTTGGCAGGTATTCTAAGGAAAAGGGAATAGATACTCTCTTAAAGGTGTGTGAACGCCTTCCTGAAATACAGTTTGTTTTTGCAGGCAACGGCCCCTTGGAGGAAAGCGTAAACAACGCCGAAAACATTAAAAATTTAGGCTTTGTAGAAAGCCAAGAGTTGGCGTCGATAATAGCGAAAGCAAGCTTTAGCATTTGCCCTTCTGAGTGCTATGAAAATTGCCCGTTTTCAGTAATGGAAAGTCAGATGTATGCAACACCAGTAATTGCGGCTCGAATTGGTGGCATACCCGAGCTTATTGATGAGGGTAAAACGGGTGAGCTTTTTGAAAGTGGCAACGCAGACGAATTAGAAGCTAAAATTAAAGCTTTATATTATGACAAAGAGAAAATTTCTAACTATTCAAAAAATGCCTCACAAAAGCAATTTGATGATGTTGACACTTATATAGAAAAGTTTTTGAAATATGTTTTTAACTTTATTGGAGATTAAGAAAGTATGACAAAAAAATTAAACGGTACGGTTATTGTTACATATCGCTGTAATGCAAAGTGTACAATGTGTAACAGATATAAGGTTCCTTCGCTTCCTGAGGAGGAAATAAGTATTGAGACAATAAAAAAATTGCCCCAAATGTATTTTACAAACATTACGGGCGGAGAACCGTTTATAAGGGACGATTTAAAGGATATCGTCAGGGAACTATACAAAAAAAGCGATAGAATAGTAATTTCTACAAACGGATTTTTTACCGATAAAATTGTAGATTTGTGCAAAGAGTTTCCAAATATTGGAATTCGTATTTCAATAGAGGGCTTAGAGCAGACAAATAATGAAATCAGGGGACTTGAAGACGGCTTCAATAAAGGCTATACAACCCTTAAAACCTTAAAAGAAATGGGTATGCAGGATGTAGGCTTCGGTATGACGGTGCAGGATAAACACGCCCCCGATTTAGTACCGCTTTACGACCTTTCAAATAAAATGGATATGGAGTTTGCAACAGCGTCGCTTCATAACAGCTTTTATTTTGTTGAAAGCAACAATATTATTAAAGACAGACTAATGGTAGCTTCGCATTTTGAAAATTTGGTGAACGAGCTACTTAAATCTAATAGCCCTAAAAAGTGGTTCAGGGCTTACTTTAACCACGGACTTATTAATTATATATTTTCGCAAAAACGTCTGCTTCCTTGTGATATGAGCTTTGATACATTCTTTATTGACCCTTATGGGGACGTTATGCCCTGTAACGGAACAAGAGAAAAGCTTGTAATGGGTAATTTGAATAATCAAACTTTTGAGGAGCTTTGGAGTAGTGAAGCGGCAGAAAACGTACGTAAAAAGGTACGCTCGTGTGATAGAAACTGTTGGATGATAGGCTCTGTTTCACCTGCAATGCATAAATATATATGGGTGCCTTTTTTCTGGGTTTTAAAGCACAAATTCTTACGTTTCTTTAAGACCAAAAAGTATTCAATGTATGAAAACAAGGTAGTACGCGATTTTCGAGATGGCAAGATTTCTAAAGAACAGTTAGATGCACTTTCTACCTGTGAGGGTTGCAAAGAAGCAGTTTGCAAAACGGAAAAATGATTATTTTATCAAATTGTTTAACCAAAACCGTAGACGAGGGTTGTCTTAAGCTTGCAAATAGCTTGATAAAGAAAATAAAGCAAAAAAATGCGGAAACGACAGTTATAGCCTATCAAAGGAAAAGCGATACAGCCGATGTTTTTTTCAAAACCAATAAATTTTTCTTAAATTTAAGGCTTTTAAATTATTTACGGAAAAAGAACGAGGAAATCTTGTATATTCCTTTTCCAACACGTTCTTTACCTATGGCGGCCAGGGCTTTCGTTTTATCGCTATTCACTAAAAAATCAATTCGTATTGTTTTGACAATGAGAAGAAGCTTTAATAAGCTTTCAAAAAAATTACTTTCTTCTAAAAAAGTCAGTTTCATTGTTTTTTCACGTGAAGTTGCAGAGCATTATGAAAAAATCTTCAGAAACAAAAGAATTGAGTATTTAAAGTGCGGTGTTGATACTGAACATTTTGTTCCCGCTAACGATGTTATAAAGAATACTTTGAGAGAAAAATACGATATTCCTACTGATAAAAAGGTTATTCTCCATGTCGGTCATTTAAATTACGGAAGAAATATTGATAAGCTTATCAATATTTCTTCAGAACACTTTGTTTTATTGGTTACAAGCACACTCACTAAATCCGAGCAGGATTTAGAGCTTAAGGATAAACTGTTATCCCGCAATAATATTAAGTTAATCGATGATTACATACAAAATATTGAGGAAATTTATCAATTATCTGATATTTATTTTTTCCCGGTTTTAGAGGATGGACATTGCATAGACATACCGCTATCTTGTATGGAAGCGGCGGCTTGTAATTTACCGGTTATAACAACTAATTTCGGTGAAATGAAGGAATTTATCGGTAAACAGGATTTTTATTTTGTAAATAATTTTGACAGTGATAATCTTAATCAATTAATAACTGAAATATTGTTACAAAAAGAATTCGGTTCCAGAGATGCGGTTTTATGCTACGATTGGAATAAAGCGGTTGAGAATATTTTAACATCGCAAAATTAGGAGATTTTATATGGAGAGTCCTTTAGCTTCGGTTGTTGTGCCGATTTATAATGTTGAAAATTATTTAAACAGATGTATTGAAAGCATTGTAAATCAGACATATAAAAATCTAGAAATCATACTAATAGATGACGGCTCAACCGATAGCTCGCCCGCTATTTGTGACGAGTGGTGCGAAAAGGATAAAAGAATAACCGCAATACATAAAGAAAATCAGGGTGCGGGAATGGCACGCAACAGCGGAATAGAAAAGGCAACGGGGGAGTATATATTCTTTTTTGACAGCGATGATTATATTGATTTAGAGACCGTTGAAAAATGCATTGCTGAAGCCATTATTAATAAATCCGATATCGTGGTTTTCGGCAGAAAAGAAGTGTTGGAAAATGGAAACAAAAAAACAGTTGAATTTTTTCCAAATAAAAGAATTTATTACGGCGACGAAATTTCTAATAATCTACTTCCCGAAATGTTTTCTCACAAATGCGGATTTGGTTTGAGCTGTTGTAGTAAAATGTTCAGGTTGTCTGCCATAAACGAAAATAATATTCGCTTTAAATCGGAAAGAGAATTGTTATCTGAGGATTCATATTTTTTGCTTGAGCTTTTACCGAAAATAAAAACACTTTCAATTATTCCGCAGTATTTTTATTATTATTGTGAGCGATTTTCCTCTTTTTCACACACTTATACTAAAGACAAGCAAAAAAATAATGATGTGTTTTTGAGTGAGTGTATTAAATATGTTAAAGAAAATAATTTAAACAAAAAAATCATTCCTCACATAATGGCAAGATATCATATATATTCCATTTCCGTTATGAAGGAGATTGCAACCTCTAATCTGAAAGCTGATGAAAAAAAGGAAAAGCTATTAAGCATATTTAATAGTGGCAGTTTCAGGAGCACATTAAAGCTTTCTGCTATAAAAAATAGCAATATCAAGATTAGAATATTTCTTATAAGCATTAAATTAAGATTTTATTTTTTAACGCTCAAAATTCTTTCACAGAAGGTTAAAAATACGCATTAGAAGCTAATTAATTGGGGATTTTTTAAATGTCAAATTTACTTTCGGGCAAAATTTATATTAAAAAACGTTCAATGCACGAATGGCTCATTTTACTCATATTCTTTTTGCCGTTTACTTTTGGTACATTTATTGATTTTTTAGGTGTTACTGACAGTGTTCGTTTCTTGTCTGATTTATGTATTCTGTTGGTGCTATTCTTTATGTTGGCAAATAAAGAAATTTTTGTTGAAAATCAAAAGATTAAAAAACTGCTTATTTTTATAGGGATATTCTTGTTATATGTATCAATAAATTATATATTTAACTTTCAATCTCCGTTTTATTTTCTTTGGGGATTAAGAAATAACTTCAGATTTTATTTCGCATTTTTAATCTATGCAATGCTGTGTACGGAATACGATGCAGAAAAAATGCTTAAATCATTGGATGTTATATTTTGGATACACATTGCTGTAACTATATTTCAGTTTTTTGCTCTTGGATATGAGCAGGATTATTTGGGCGGAATATTTGGTGTTCAGCGTGGCTGTAACGCACACGTAAATATTTTCTTTTGCATTATTATTACGAAATCTATAATTTATTTCTTAAATAAAAAAGAAAGCTTGTTCCTTTTCATTTTCAAATGCTTCTGGACAATGATTATTTCTGCTATGGCAGAGTTGAAATTCTTTTATTTTGAATTTGTGATAATCGTTTTAATTGCAGTATTAGTAACTAAATTTACTTGGCGTAAATTTGCGGTTATTATCTCTTCGTTTCTTGCGGTTGTAATAGGAATAATTGCAATTTCCTATTATTTCCCAAATTTCGCAAACTTTTTCACTTTTGAATTTATTATTGAAAATGCCACTTCTGTAACAGGATATACAAATAGCAGTGATTTAAACCGACTTACCGCTATTCCTGTAATATCAAGAAGCATATTAGAAACTCCTATGGAAAGATTGTTTGGTTTAGGACTTGGAAACTGCGACGTTTCCTCTTTAGATTTTCTTAATACACCTTTTTACGAAACATATTCTTTCTTAAATTACAACTGGTTTTCGTTAGCATTTTTATATTTGGAAATTGGCATTGTGGGCCTGCTTGTATTTTTATCATTTTTTATATTGTGTATAATACTTACATATACACATCTTAAAAAAGGCGGTTCAAATGTCGTGTATTGCCAAATGGCAATACTGACAGCAATTCTTGCAATTATATTTACGCTTTATAACTCTTCAATGCGATTAGAAGCTGCTTTTTTACCATATTTTATTTTGGCTTTACCATTTATAAGTAGTAAGGGTGTTAAAAATGAACGAACTACAATCTAAAATATTTAATTTGTTTAAAGTTTTTCTGGAAGTTTGCGAAAAACTGCAATTAAAATATTATATGTTTGCAGGAACTGCAATCGGTGCACTTAGGGAAGAAGGCTTTATTCCTTGGGATGATGATTTGGATGTTGCAATGCCGAGAGGCGATTATGAAATATTTATAACTGAAGCTCAAAAGCTTTTACCAGATAGCATATTTTTGCAAACCTATAAAACCGATAAATATTTCCCCAGAAATTTTGCAAAGCTCAGGGATTCAAACACAACCTTTGTTGAAGTGGGAATGGAAAAGGTTAAAATTAATCACGGTGTGTTTTTGGATGTTTTTCCGCTGGATGTTTATCCCGAATTGAGTGAATTGCCAAAAAGCTTTAAAATTAAAGAAAAGTTTTATAAATATGCTACGTTGTGTGGTTTAAAGGACAAATCCTCTTATAAAATAAGAATAAGAAATGCTGTTTTCAAAGCTTTAGGTTTCCATAAGCGTACCGATAAATATTTGGAAAAATTTGAAAAAATAGTTTTTAATTTAAAAGGTACGCCTAAGTATTATACAAACAGTCTTTTTATCAACAAATCAAATTTATTTAATATTGAGTGGTTTGGTGACGGGGTAGAGGCTACCTTTGAGGGACTTAAGGTTAAGGTTCCTACAAGGTATGACGAATATTTGACCGAAAAATACGGTAATTGGCGTGAGCGTCCACCGTTAGAACAACAGGTCGGTCATCATTTTGCATCTATTATTGATTTAGATAAACCCTATACCGAATATATTAAAAAATAAAGCGAGTTTACTACCAAAAGGTAGATTTTATATATAAATTACTTAAAGGAGAGGTTCTTATTATGAAGACAATTTTTAAGCGCATTTTTCCTATTTTAATTGTGTTTGCAATGGTGTTGGCTGTTATGCCCTTGCAAGCATTTGCAACAACGGTTACTGTTTTAGACGGTACAATTTCTGTTACGGATACGCTGAATAATGTGAAGGTTTCTAATAATACAGTTACTGCTACAGCAGCGGGTTCTTTAACAAGTCCAAAAACTAATGATTTAACTATAACGAATTCAGGCGATTCAACAGCAACGATTTCGTTTGATTTTTCTGCAACTAATCACAGTAGCTTTTCAGAATCTACTGCTAGTGGTAATAAGACTGTAGATTTAACTCCCGGGGCTTCGATTACGTTATCTATCACAGGTAAAAAAGCTTTGTGGAGTAACACAGCAACTCTGACACTCAGTAACTTTACATACAATGCCGCTTCCTCTACAGCAAATGCAACCGTAAAGTTTGATTCCTCTTACGGTAGTGTTACTGCAGAAGGTGCAGCTGCCTCAAACGGTGACGTAGTTACTGTTAATGACGGTGCCCTTGATGTTGTGGCAACCCCCGCTTCGGGTTATAGCTTTTATGCTTGGGTAAATGCTGATACACGACAGATTTTGTCATCAAGTGCAACTTATAGCATAGCAGTTACTAAGGATATTGCGGTTGAGGCAATTTTCTCTAACAACTCGGCTTCATCAAAGGCTTATTTCTATGCAGATAATGAAAAATATTTGTTTGATGACTTAAATAAAGCCGGTCAGTTTGCTGCAACTTCTACTAACAAAACTGTTGTTCTTATGAATAATGCTACATTACCTGCAGGTGATTATACAATTCCGGCGGGTGTTACACTGCTTATTCCTTTTGACAGTGCAAATACACTTTATACGTCTACTCCGAGCTCAGTTGGATATGACGGTATTCCTATTTTGAGCGCTACCGCAAAACAGTGGTCACAACCTACAAAATACCGTGAACTTATTATGGCAAGAGGTGCCAATATTTCAGTAAACGGTGCTATTAGCCTTTCTGCTAAGCATAGTTTATGCCAAGGCGGTAAACCCTCAGGCGGTGCACCTTCAGGTCCTTGTAGCTATCTTTATATGTATGATAATTCCTCAATCACCGTAAATAATGGCGGTTCACTTTATGCTTGGGGTTATATTTATGGCGAAGGTTCTGTAACAGCAAAAAGCGGTTCACATATTTATGAGAATTTCCAGATAGAGGATTTCCGTGGTGGTACACAGTCTACTAGTATGAAAAACGGTGTTTTCCCGATGGCTCAGTATTATATCCAAAATATCGAGGTTCCGCTTACTATTGAAGCCGGTGCATCCGAGAATTGTTATACATCTATATTTATGCAAAAAACTGAGGTTTCCTCATCTGTTCTAGCCTTTGCTAGCAGTGATGCTATGTTTAACCTTACAAGTGGATCTGTTACAAAGTGGTATGACGGAACAACAGATAGATTAAATATTACACTTAATGAAAATAGCGAGATGACCGTTTCTCCAATTTCACTAAAAATAAGCACAAGTACAATCAATTCTGACGAATATGAACTACCTATAAACGGAAACATTTCTATTACTGCAAAAACAGGCAGTAAGGTTTATATGGGTCAGGATATTGCAATGCTTCCCGGTTCTGTAATTAACCTAGAAAAAGGTGCGTATGGCGAGCTTTTGGATGGCATAAATATATATCTTTATGACCTTGAGGATTGGGGAAAATATATTTTTAGAAATAATAAAGATACAACATTTTCTCCTATAACATATGCTCCAGGTAAAACTTACACAAGAACGGATGCTGACTTATTTGACGCTACCGTTTGCGTTAATGGTACTTTTGATGCAACAAAGGGTCACATTTACACAACAGAACATGGTGCTAATATATATAGTACCGACGCAGGTGTTGTAAAAGCAGTAGCAGGTACTGAAACGATTACTTATCAATTAAATCAAGAACTTGCTACCTATGCAGAAATTCCGATAGTTCCGGCTATTTTACAAAATGCACAAAGTGGTTCAACCTTACAAACAACTACCAATACTTATACCTATATTAATGGCAGATGGGTATGCGAAACCCACAATTTTGATGAGGGCAAGGTAACAACCGAGCCTACTTGCGATGCAGAGGGTGTTAAGACCTATACCTGTGCTTGCGGTGAGACTAAGACCGAAGCAATTTCTGCTATAGGTCACAAGTACGATGCAGTTGTGACTGAGCCTACTTGTGAAACCGCAGGCTATACAACATATACCTGTGCAAATTGCGGACACAGTTATGTTGCAGACGAAATCGAAGCTACAGGTCATACTC
>JAZNBP010000142.1:0-5726 GCA_045587085.1 Acutalibacteraceae bacterium
ACCGGGACGGCCGATGGGTGACTTACCTTCACCACCACCGTGAGGGTGATCGCAGGGGTTCATTACAGAACCACGAACGGTAGGTCTCCAACCCATATGACGCTTACGGCCTGCTTTACCGTAATTGATGTTAGCGTGCTCAGGATTTGAAACAACGCCAACAGTTGCCATACACTTAACAGGAACGTTGCGAAGTTCACCGGAAGGTAAACGTAAAAGCGCCATTCCGTTTTCTTTAGCCATAAGCTGAGCCATATTACCTGCACTGCGTGCAAGCTGTGCACCCTTACCGGGGTAAAGCTCAATGTTATGGATAACAGTACCAACAGGGATATTAACCAAAGGTAATGCGTTACCGGGCTTAATATCTGCATCGGGACCGCTAACAATTGTATCGCCAACCTTTAAATCCTGAGGAGCGATGATGTAACGCTTCTCGCCGTCCTCGTACTGAACGAGGGCGATAAATGCTGAACGGTTGGGATCGTACTCAAGAGTAAGAACTGTTGCGGGAATGCCGAAACGCTCTCTCTTGAAATCGATAATTCTGTACTTTCTGCGATTGCCGCCGCCTCTATGACGAACGGTAATTCTGCCGTAGCTGTTTCTACCGGCATGTTTCTTAATAGCTGTAAGCAAACTTCTTTCGGGTGCTACCTTTGATAACTCGGAGTAATCCATAGTTGTCATATTACGCATACCGTTAGTAGTTGGCTTGTAATGCTTAATAGCCATTTTTAATTTCACTCTCCTATTTAGGCTTAGCGAAGCCAATTCAAGTTGACTTCATACATCACCAAACTCGTTAATTACATAAGACCGTCGAAGAATTCGATGGGCTTAGAATCTGCTTTAAGGGTTACAATTGCTTTCTTCCAAGCTGCTGTATAACCGCTGTAACGGCCCATACGCTTTTCCTTGCCACGAACACTGATTGTGTTTACCTTAGCAACCTTAGCACCCTTGAAAAGGGTTTCTACAGCCTGTGCAATTTCAATCTTGTTTGCATCACGAGCCACCTTAAAGGTGTATTTCTTGTCAGCAATGCCTGACATGCTCTTTTCGGTAATAACCGGAGCAATAATGATATCCTGTGCGGTTTTCATTATGCATATACCTCCTCAAGCTTTGCTACTGCACCCTTAACAATTACCAATGTATCAGCATTGATTATGTCATAGGTGTTGATTGTGTTTACCTGAGCAGATTTAGCACCTGCAATATTTGCGATGCTCTTAACAGCGAATGCGTTGTTATCCTCTAAAACGATAAGTGACTTCTTGCCTGCGCCGATAGCCTTTAAGCAATCAGCAACAACCTTAGTCTTGTAAGCTTCAAGCTTTAACTCATCAAGAACGATGAGGTTGCCTGAAAGAACCTTATCAGATAAAGCGGATAATAATGCAAGTCTACGAACCTTTTTGTTGAGAGAATAAGAATAATCTCTGGGCTTAGGTGCGTGAACTATACCGCCGTGTCTCCACTGAGGTGCTCTTGTTGAGCCCTGTCTTGCGTGACCTGTTCCCTTTTGTCTCCAAGGCTTTTTACCGCCGCCGGAAACTTCAGTACGGGTAAGCGTAGACTGTGTGCCCTGACGCTGGTTTGCAAGGTAGTTAATAACTGCTGCATGCATAACAACTGCGTTGGGAGTAATTCCGAAAATAGCATCGCTTAATGTGATTTCGCCCACATTTTTGCCTGCCATATCGAGTACTGCTATATTAGGCATAATCTAAACACTCCTTCCCTTAGGCCTTAACGCTGTCGAAAAGAACTACGATTCCGCCCTTGGGACCGGGAACGGCACCCTTAACTGCGATAATATTCTTCTCAGCGTCTACCTTAACTACACTTAAGTTCTGAACGGTTACACGCTCGTTACCTAAGTGACCTGCCATTTTCTTGCCCTTAAATACTCTTGCAGGGTCGATAACACCCAAAGAGCCGCCGTGGCGGTGTACAGGGCCTGTACCGTGAGTTTCCTTTAAGCGGCCAAAGTTCCAACGCTTTACAACGCCTGCGTAACCTTTACCCTTAGAGGTACCTCTTACATCAACTGCGTCACCCTCTGCAAATACGTCAGCCTTGATGATATCGCCTACATTGTAAGCAGAGATATCGTCAAATCTGAACTCGCGAAGTACCTTCTTAGGAGCTACATCGCCCTTTGCAAAGTGACCTTTCATAGGCTTGTTAACCTTAGAAGCCTTAAGGTCGCCGTAGCCTACCTGAACAGCTTCATAACCGTCGTTCTCGATTGTCTTCTTCTGTGATACTACACAGGGACCTGCTTCAATTACAGTTACGGGAACAACATTTCCGTTTGCGTCAAAAAGCTGTGTCATACCAAGCTTTTTGCCAACGATTGCTTTTTGCATTGTTTTTTCCTCCTGTTTGGTTATTGGTTGGCTTTCACCAACATGACCTGTCTGTGTGAAACGAACACCTTAATATATATTAAAGCTTGATTTCGATTTCAACACCGGCGGGAAGCTCAAGAGTAGTAAGCGCTTCAACAGTTTTGTTGGAAGGTCTTATAACATCGATGAGCCTTTTGTGTGTCCTCATTTCGAATTGCTCGCGGCTGTCCTTATACTTATGAACAGCACGAAGGATTGTAACAACCTCTTTCTCGGTCGGGAGCGGTACCGGTCCCGAAACACGTGCGCCTGTACGTTTAGCGGTTTCCACAATTTTCTCTGCGGACTGGTCTACAAGTGCATGGTCGTAACCCTTAATTCGAATGCGGATTTTTTCTTTCACTGCCATGTGAATTTCGCCTCCTTAAATAGTTGGCGGGCAAAACTTACAACGTGCCGTGTTTTTCTTTGAGGCACATTATAAAACCGGTACTGGCTGGGGTTGCAGTCAATTCCGGACGGCAAATCGCTTTGCCGTTGTACACAAAGTCGCAAGTTTCTTTATGTACTCCTAATTCTTTCGCCCGGTTTAAAATCGGACATACTCCGCGGAAATTTCCCCATTCTGGATGGGCCACCTCCCGCATCAACGCATGTTTTTTACGCCATACTTTTACAGCGTGCCTAAATATAATACCATAAGTCAAGTCAAATTGCAAGCATTTTTTAAAAAATTTTTTCATTTTCAATATAAAGCACACACATCAAGAAATACACCTATATATAGTGTAAATTTCACGTTTTTATCTAAGCACCTACGCCGTATAACAAATGTTAGACAATAAAAACGGTGTTTCTGCACGAAACACCGTTTTATTTTTTATTTCCCTTTGAGTTTTGCTTTGAGTGATAAAAGTTTTTTCAGCAAAAAAGGTGCATATACCGATAAGTAGTATATGTGTTTTTTTGATTTAAATGAGGCTTTTATTTCTTTTAAATAGGGCTTTAAAGCGTTTTTCATTTTTTTAGCCTCAGAGCTTTTTCGGTTTAGCTTTGTTACGTGATTTACATAGATAGTTAATGCTTCTCTTTTTTCTATATCGGCATTTTCAAATCTTGAAAACTGCTCCTCGCTGACGGCTACAAGTATTCGGCGGTAAAAACGGGTGTAAAAGCCTTCAAAAGAATAGTTTTTAGAAATGTTTTGCGAATGCATACGTGCAAAATACCATTTCGGATTTAGAAAAACACAGTCTCCGCCCTTTATCAGATTTTGGTAAATAAAATAAAAATCCTCGCCAATAAAAAGACTTGTATCAAATCGGGTGTCGGCAATATAGGAACGCCTGAAAATAGTTCCGCCCAGAGTGTTAAGCGGAGTGGTAGAACGGAAAATCGCATCAATGGCGTCTGCGTTTGAGATGTATTCACTCGTTGTCGCCTCGTTTTTACTGAGAAGCGGTTGTAAACGCTCTTGCCATTTGCGGTCGGGTATATTGACAACCAAACTTCCGCCAAGCATAGCACCGCTTTGCCCCATTGCGTCCACTAAAATTGTTAAAATTTCAGGATGAATATAATCGTCGCTGTCTAAAAAGAAAACGTATTCGCCTTCAGCTTTTTCAAGTGCTAAATTTCGAGCCGCGGATACACCCTGATGCTCACATTCAAAGACCTTAATTCGAGCATCCTTTTCGGCCAAAG
This sequence comes from Acutalibacteraceae bacterium, assembly GCA_045587085.1. Taxonomy (GTDB): domain Bacteria; phylum Bacillota; class Clostridia; order Oscillospirales; family Acutalibacteraceae; genus UBA737. Next base: position 4,065 of record JAZNBP010000142.1, read on the forward strand.
TCTTACAAATTGAAAGGCTGTTATCAGAAGAACCGTCATCAACTAAAATTATTTCAAAATCGCTAAAGCTTTGTGCCAACACAGAGCAAACACATTCTTCTATTGTTTTTTCACGATTGTAAACAGGGGTTATTACTGAAACCTTGACATTCATACCAAAACCTCCAAATCAAGTAAAGTATAGCATAATTTCCTTACAAGGTAAAGAAAAAGCTTATAAAACTTAACCCGAGCAGTTACAAATAGTCGCCTGCTCGGGTTAAGGTTATTGTATTTAGCCGAAATATAAATAATTAAATTTCGGGGATTTCAATTTTAATTTCGTGACCTAAAGCCGCAGATTTTGCAATACCGTCCAAAATTGCCTGATTATAAATAATCTCGCTTGAAGGAATTGGGGCTTTGCCGTTTCCTTTTATAGCATCTACAAAGGTACGCATTTTCATTTCAAACAGGTCACCTGTCGGCTTGTGCGGTATTTCATACTCGATAGTTTCCCCACCGCAAAGGTTTTTGTAAATCTTTAAGGGCTTATCCAATATGCCGTTCCAGCATTCGGTAGAGGGAATACGCAAACCTCCCTTTGTGCCTAAAATAAGAGCGTCGCCACAGGTATCCATATTCATAGCCCAAGAAATCCTAAAATCAAGAATAATATCGCCCTCAAGACGGACAAAGCCTGCCGCAAAATCGTCAACCTCAAACTTTTCTGCATATTCGGGATGCTCCACATAATAATTGGGGTCTTTGCCAAAGAAAGCAGAGGTATAGCCGGTAGCGGTTAAAGGCTTTGGATAGCCAACAGCCCCTAAAAGCATATCAAGAGAATAGCAACCGATATCGCCAAGCGCACCGTATCCGGCAGTTTCCTTTTCAATAAAGGTAGTGCCAACGGGGGTAGGAATACCTCTGCGGCGGCCGCCGCCTGCCTGCAAATAGTAAACCTTACCAAGCTCGCCCGACTCAACAATTTCCTTAATTTGCTGTATATTTTCACTCATTCTGGATTGGAAGCCAATAGTTAAAATCTTACCGCTTGCCTTTTCTGCACGCATAACCTCAACAGCCTCATCAAGAGTTACTGTAAAGGGCTTTTCAAGCATTACATTAACGCCGTGGTTGAGTGCGTTAATAGCACAGGGAGCGTGCTGCGTGTTATATGTACAAATTGTTACACCGTCAAGGTCTTTTTCATTATCCAAAAGCTCGGTATCACTGTTGTAGATACGGGCGTTGGGAAGCTCCCACTTTTCTGCAAACTCCTTTGCTTTACCGGGAACAATATCCGCTAAAGCCACGACCTCAACATCGGGAAGCTTTTTCAAAGCGGTGATATGCTTTATTGCAATTCTGCCGGTACCGATAATAGCAATTTTAACCTTTTGGCTAAAATTTAAGTCTTTTTTCCCTTGGCTTTCCATAATGTCGGATACCTTAGCCATAATAAAATTACTCCTCTTATTATATGATTGTTTTAACCGTCTGCTTAGTTTCGTCTGACAAAAAGGCTGCCATCATAACCGAAAGCACACGCCTTGCCTCGCTGTTTTTTATCTTTTGCTCTGCCTTTCCGTCAATAGCAAGACAGAAATTGCGGTAAAAATCGTGAACGTCGGTTTTGGGGATTTCGTTCTCGTAAATATCTAAAGTAAGCTCATCTCT
>JAZNBP010000143.1:0-7458 GCA_045587085.1 Acutalibacteraceae bacterium
TGACAGAAGAAAAGAAATGCTCCGCGATATTGCAATTCTTACCGGTGGTGAGGTTATTTCCGAGGAATTAGGTCTTGATTTAAAGGAAACAACCATAGCACAATTAGGTTCTGCACGTCAAGTTAAGGTTTCTAAGGAAAACACCATTATTGTTGACGGTGCGGGTGATGCACAGCTTATTAAAGACCGTATCGGTCAGATAAGAAACGAAATCGCAGTTACAACCTCTGATTTTGACAGAGAAAAGCTACAGGAAAGACTTGCAAAGCTTGCCGGCGGTGTTGCTGTTATTAAGGTTGGTGCCGCAACCGAAATTGAAATGAAAGAAAAGAAGCTTCGTATTGAGGATGCTCTTTCTGCTACTAAAGCTGCTGTTGAAGAGGGTATTGTAGCAGGCGGCGGTGTTGCGCTTATTAACGCTATTCCTGCTGTTAAGGCTCTTCTTGACGAGACAGAGGGCGATATTAAAACAGGCGTTAATATCGTATTAAAGGCTTTAGAAGCACCTATTCGCCAAATTGCTTATAACTCAGGTCTTGAAGGCTCTGTTATAATTGATAAAATCATTTCAAGCGGTAAAACAAATTATGGTTTTGATGCTTACAAGGAAAGCTATACTGATATGCTTGAAGCCGGTATTGTTGACCCGACTAAGGTTACACGCTCAGCGCTTCAGAATGCTGCTTCTGTGGCTTCTATGGTGCTTACAACCGAAAGCTTGATTGCTGATAAAAAAGAGGATGCACAAGCTGCCGCAAATGCAGCCGCTGCAGCCGCTGCAGCAGGTGGAATGTATTAAACGGTATAATTAATCTGTTTTAGTCCGAGAGTTTTTTGCTCTCGGACGATTTTTTTGCATATTTTTATGAATTTTCCTTGAAATTATGCATATTTCATAGTATAATAAATTGAATATTAATTTTTAGCCAAAGGTGGTATACTCATGACTCGTAAACAGGCAAGGGAAGAAGCATTTATTCTAATTTTTGAAAAGCTTTTCAGCAAAAGCGATGTAGAGGAGATTTTAGAATTAGCCTGCGAGGTAAGGGACTTGGTTCCTGATGATTATATAAAATCCGTATTTTTCGGTGTTTATTCAAATCTTGAGGAGATTGACGGTTTTATTTCAACTAATGCAATAGGTTGGAAAATTGAACGTATATCCAAAACTGCACTGTCTGTTTTAAGACTTGCGATTTTCGAAATGAGACATTTAGACGAAATCCCTGTTTCTGTTTCAATTAACGAAGCGGTTGAGCTTTGCAAAAAATATGCAACAAAAGAGGATGCTTCCTTTGTGAACGGAATTCTCTCCACAGTTGCTAAGGCGTAATTATGTTTCAGAATAATTCGCTTTCTGTAAAGCAACTCAATTTTTACGTCCGTTCTTTATTGGAAGGGGACACAGTGCTTAATAATGTTACCGTTTTAGGTGAAATTTCAAACTTTAAGAACCATCACCAAAGCGGTCACCTATATTTTACTTTGAAGGATAACGATGCATCCGTTCGTTGCGTTATGTTTAAAGCTTATGCACAATATGTTCGCTTCAACCCGTGCGACGGTATGAAGGTAATGCTTAAAGGTAGGGTGTCTCTTTACGAAAAGGATGGTCAATATCAGTTTTATGCAGAGGAAATGTATGAGGACGGTATTGGCGATATTACCCGCAAATTTAATGAAATTAAGGAAAAATTATTAAAAGAAGGTCTCTTTGACCAAGCAACTAAAAGAAAAGTCCCCAAATTTCCCAAAAGAATTGCGGTTGTTACTTCCGATACGGGAGCTGCTGTAGAGGATATATTAAATATTCTTTCGCGACGCTGGAAATCGGCTGAAATTATTATGTGTCCCGTTGCTGTTCAAGGCAAAAATGCAGTTCCTGAAATTACTGATGCACTTGATAGACTTTATTTACTATCTGATATTGATGTGATTATTGTAGGTCGTGGCGGAGGTTCTATTGAGGATTTATGGTCATTTAATGATGAAAATTTAGCACGCAAAATTTATGAGTCGCCAATACCCGTAATTTCAGCGGTAGGTCACGAAACTGATTTTACGATATGTGACTTTGTTAGCGATTTGCGTGCACCTACACCTTCGGCTGCAGCTGAGCTTGCAACTCCTGATGCGAGTGAAATTTCGGCACTGCTCCAGCGGTATCAAAATAATTTAAAAACCAATCTTATTTCAAGATTAGATTTTTATAAGATGCGACTTTCAAAAAGTTTGGCAAGCCTTTATCTCAGACAACCTGTTGATACTATAGTTAACAGAAGGGCTGAGCAGCTTGATATTTTAGCCGACCGATTAATGTCTGCTATTGATATAAATATTAACGCCATACAGCAAAGGCTTAATGCGAATGTTTTAAAGCTGGATGCTTTAAGTCCGCTAAAAACCTTAGCTAGAGGATTTTCATCCGTCTCAAAGGACGGAAAAATTATAGCATCTGTTAATCAAATCAGTGAAAAAGACGTAATAAATATAAAATTTACAGACGGCGACGCCAAATGTACAGTTGATAGTTTAAACAAAAATAATTGAGGTGGAAATTTTGGCTGAGAATAAAATAGATTTTGAAAAATCACTAGCAGAGCTTGAAAATATTATTTCTAAGCTTGAAGCTAGTGACACTACACTTGAAGCTTCAATAGAGCTTTTTGAAAAAGGAATTAAGCATATAACCGATTGCAAAACCGCACTTTCGGTTGCTGAAAATAAAATCATCTCACTAACAGAAGCCGAAAAGGAAAACTAATATGCTTAAAGAAACGCTTAACGAGTATAAAATTTATATTGATAAAAAGATTGACGAGCTTTTTGCGGATTGCGATTTGCCTTATAGCACTGTTTTAAAATCGGCTCGCTACAGTTTAACCTTGGGCGGTAAAAGAATACGTCCTACTTTGGTTTTGGAGCTTTGCAAAATTTTCGGCGGAGATATCGAAAAGGCTGTTAATTTTGCGGTTGCTCTCGAAATGATACATACCTATTCGCTTATTCACGATGATTTACCTTGTATGGATAACGATGATATGCGTCGAGGTAAACCTTCCTGCCATAAAGCGTTTGGCGAGGATATTGCTCTGCTTGCAGGGGATACTTTACTTACAGAGGCTTTTACTGTGGCTTCTAAAGCTAATTTAAAACCCGAAAACACAGTTTTGGGAATTAAAGCGTTATCTACTCACGCAGGGCTTCACGGGATGATTGGCGGACAGGTTTTGGATTTAAGCTTTGAAAAATCAAAACCTGATGCAGATATGTTAGTTGATATGTACTCACGCAAAACTTCGGGATTAATTGTTTTGGCAGTAAAGCTTGGAATTATTGCATCCGAAAATTTTTGCGATAACGATTTGCTTATTGCCGAGGAATATGGTAAAAATTTAGGAATTGCTTTTCAAATCATAGATGATATTTTAGATTATACTGCTGATGAAAAGCTATTAGGCAAGCCTACAGGCAGTGACGATAAAAATAACAAGACTACATTCGTTTCGCTATTTGGTATTGAAAAAGCCAAAGAAATGGCAAGCTGTTATACCGAAAAAGCTATCAACGCACTAGATAAGATTAAGGGAAATACAGAGTTTTTGAGAGAACTTACAGGTTATCTTTTAGAAAGAAGTTATTGAAAGGGCGGAATTTTAATGGATTATTCGGTTTTAAACCAAATTAAATCCCCAGCTGATGTAAAAAAACTGAATAATGCCGAAACAAAACTGCTTTGTGAGGAAATTAGGAGCTGTATTATTGAAACCGTCTCAAAAAACGGCGGTCACTTAGCTTCTAATTTGGGTACGGTTGAACTGACAGTTGCACTTCATAAAGCATTTAATTCACCCGAGGACGCAATAATTTTTGATGTTGGTCACCAAAGCTATACACATAAGCTTTTAACGGGCAGATTTAACGAATTTTCAACTATTAGAACAAAAAATGGAATATCGGGATTTATGTCTCCCGAAGAATCTTGCTATGACCCATTTACCACAGGTCACAGCAGTAATTCAATTTCTGCTGCCCTTGGAATTTATAATGCGAAACGAATTTTAAATGAAAAGGGAACTGCTATTGCTGTAATAGGTGACGGGGCTATGACCGGCGGTCTTGCTTACGAAGCACTTAATAATGCAGGTCATCTTGACGGTAATTTCATTGTTGTCTTAAATGACAATAAAATGTCTATCTCGAAAAATGTCGGTTCACTTTCTTTGAGCCTTGCTAAGCTTCGCAATAAGATTAAATACCACAAATTTAAATTTTTCATTAAGAATTTCTTTATAAAGCTACCAATTATTGGTAAAGGCTTATTTAAGTTATCTGCTAAAATTAAAGAAGCTCTTAAAAGTGCAGTTTACAGGAACAATATTTTCGCGTCCTTGGGCTTTAATTATTTAGGTCCTGTAGACGGACATAATATTCGTGCCCTTTGTGATATATTTGATATCGCAAAAGCATATAATAAGCCTTCACTTATTCATATTGTAACTACAAAAGGCAAAGGCTATCAATTTGCGGAAGATAAGCCTAACCATTATCACGGGGTTTCATCCTTTGATATTAATGAAGGTGCTTCGCCTACTGGAACATCTTATTCCTCGGTTGCAGGTAATACTCTTTGTGAAATTGCAAATAATAATCAAAAAATCATTGCAATTACCGCTGCTATGGCAGAAGGTACAGGACTTGAACAGTTTTCACTTGATTTTCCAACTAGATTTTTTGATGTAGGTATTGCCGAAGCTCATGCGGTAACCTTTGCTTCGGGACTTGCTTCAAAATCTTGTATACCTTTCTTTGCGGTATATTCAACATTTTTGCAGCGTGGCTTTGACCAAATACTTCACGATGCTGCAATTTCAAATAATAAGGTAAAACTCCTTGTTGACCGTGCAGGAATTGTCGGTGAGGACGGTAAAACGCATCAGGGTATATTTGATGTTTCGTTTTTAACACTTGTTCCCAATATGAATATTTATTCTCCCACTGATTTTAAGGAGCTTGCTTATAGAATATCCGAAACAGCCCACAATGATGAGCTTTGTGCTATCAGATACCCTCGTGGAAAGGAAAAATATCCGTTATCAATAGATACAAGCGGTGACTTTACGCTTTTATCAAACGGTGCTAAAAAGCTCGTTATTACCTACGGCAGACTCTTTTATGAGGCGGTTGAAGCCTGTGAGAAAACGAATACTTTTGATATTTTAAAGCTTAATAAAATTTTTCCGATAAGCAAGGAAATTATCCCGATTTTGATGAAGTATAAAGAGGTTTATTTCTATGAAGAAGCTGTAAAAAGCGGTTCTATAGCTGAGCATTTATCCTATATTCTTTTACAAAACAATTATAAAGGTAGCTATAAAATTCACGCTATTGACAACTGCTTTGTGCCACACGGAACTGTATTTGAGCTTTTGGCAGATTTACAGCTTGACAGTAATTCAATTGCAAATACTTTAAAGGAGTAATTATGTCCGAAAAATTAAGACTCGATGTTGCACTTGTCGAGCAGGGCTTTGCTGAAAGCCGTGAAAAAGCAAAGGCACTTATTATGGCTGGCATTGTCTTTGTAAATAACCAAAAATCCGACAAGGCAGGCAACACAGTAAAACCTGATGATATTATAGAAGTCAGGGGCGAAACCTTAAAATATGTAAGCCGTGGCGGATTAAAGCTTGAAAAAGCAGTCAAGTGCTTTAACCTTAATTTAGAGGGTTTTATTTGTGCTGATATTGGTGCTTCGACAGGCGGGTTTACTGATTGTATGCTGCAAAATGGTGCTAAAAAAGTTTATTCCATTGATGTTGGCTACGGTCAGCTTGCTTGGAAGCTTCGCACAGACGAGCGTGTAATTAATCTTGAACGAACTAATTTCAGATATGTGACAGAGCAAGAGGTTCCCGATAAATTGGACTTTGCTTCGGTTGATGTATCATTTATTTCATTATCTCTGATTTTACCCGTTATGCGTAATTTATTAAAAGATAACGCAACTGCAGTTTGTCTTATAAAGCCTCAGTTTGAAGCTGGTAAAGAAAATGTCGGCAAAAAGGGTGTTGTTAGGGAAAAAACTGTACATATAGCAGTTATAGATAAAATAATTAACCTTGCTTTGCAGTCAGGATTTTCACTTTTAGGGCTTGATTTTTCTCCTGTAAAAGGTCCTGAGGGAAATATTGAATATCTATGCTATTTGCAAAAGAATGATAGTCCTGTAAGTCTTACCGATACAACTGCCGTGCAGGTGGTTGATGCTTCATATTCCGCACTAAACGTTTAAAGGAGTGATTTTATGGTTGTTGCCGTTTTACCTAATCTTGATAAAAACGGTTCTACCGAGGTGTTATCTAAGCTCGGTAAAATTTTTAAGGAGCTAAATATCAAAGCACTTATTCCCGATACTATTTGCGGTACTGATTTTATTCCAACTTCCGAGGCGGAAATTTTTACTACTGCAGATATTATTATAACTATTGGCGGCGACGGCACAATAATTCGCTATGCTAAGCTTGCAGCCCTTAATGAGAAACCTGTTTTAGGCATTAATGCAGGAAGACTAGGCTACCTTGCCAATCTTGAGCAAGACGAACTAAAATATGTGTCACGACTTAAAACGGGTGAATTTATTACTGAAGACCGAATGATGCTTTCTGTATCGCTTTATGAAAACGGTAAAAAGCTTAACGAATATTTTGCTCTTAATGATGCAGTCATTACAAGCGGTTTTATTTCAAGAATTATTGATATTTCGGCTACAATCGGCACTGACACTATAAGCTACCGTGCTGACGGTCTTATTTTGTCAACCCCTACAGGCTCCACGGCTTATTCGATGTCTGCCGGCGGACCTATTATTGACCCTGTTTGCGAAAATATTTGTATTACTCCGATTTGTTCACATTCTTTATCTGCGAAGCCGATACTTTTATCTGCTCAGAATATTTTGAAAATAAAAGCTTTTTCCAAGAAAAAAACAGATATTTATCTAACAGTCGACGGACGAAAGGTATCACAGCTTAAACCTTATCACGAGGTGGTAATTAAAAAAGCAGAAAATTCGGTTAAGCTGATACGTATTAATGACCGTTCTTTTTACAAAACCCTTTCCTATAAATTTAAGGATTCAAGGAGTGTGCTATAATTGAAGGTTAACAGACAAAAAGTAATTTTAGATTTAATTAAAGAAAAAATCTGTCTTACTCAGGACGATTTACAGCAAGGCCTACTCGAGAAAGGGTATGAGGTAACTCAATCTACAGTTTCTCGTGATATTAAGGAGCTAAAGCTTGTGAAGGGCAGAGATGCTGCCGGTAATTACAGATACCTATCCCATGCAAAACCGCTTGCTAAAAATACTGATTCACATTATCACGACTTTTTTGTTCGTGCTGTTAAAAGCATCGACTATTCACTAAATAATGTTGTTATTAAATGTGATAACGG
>JAZNBP010000144.1:0-3361 GCA_045587085.1 Acutalibacteraceae bacterium
ATTTAACTTCCCTTTCGACATAATAATTCAAGTTTATTATACCAAATTGTTTATTATTTTTCAATAGTTATCAGTATTTTTATCGTCGTAATATATAGGACTTTCCATACCAATATTGCCGGACAATAAATACGTAACTTCAGCTCCTATCCCATACTCTGTGATATGATAATCAATGGTTTTGTCTATAACATCGTATTGAGATAGTAAATTTTGTTCATAAGTATTTATCTTATCTAATAATCTCGACTTTGTTTCCTCAGTCGACAGTTCTTCTTTAGTTTTGATAATTTCTCTGTATTCTTCAGTCTTTATACCTATCGGTAAAGTTATTCCTAATAGCATAAAGTGCCTAACGACTTCTTTATCTTCATACTCAAAGAAGTTTGGCTTTTGTGTAAACAAGGGAATCTCAAACTCAAAGAACGTAAGGAATTTATTATAAGTTGTTCTGCTGTATTCAATCTCTACGTCTTGATATGGTTGATAAAAGTTTACCCTTTCAGTAAATTCAGCTACAATTTCGCCCATACTGTGTTTGTAATAAGTATTACCGTTTCTCGATTCTGCAATACCGGAAATTAGAATATCGCCTTTTTTTACAGCTTGGCCAAGCACAATACAAAGTTCACCTACAAGAACATTAGTCTTTGTGATTTGGCCGTCATGAGATGCTATTATATTACAGGGTATTCTCGTGTTTACACCTTCTGATTTATGTGTAAAGGTGCTTACGTTTACAGTTATTACAGAGCCGCTGCTTCCGATTGATGCCCAGGAAACCAAATCGCTTTGTTTTAGCAGTTCATTTTCCGCCTTGATAAAATTCATGGTCGGTATGTATGCACCCGGTTTTATGCCTTGTATTTCTAAAATTTCTAAAATTTTGGATTCATCTTGCGGTGCAATATTCCCCACTATCCTAATATCAAATGCAACGTTTGAGAGTAAAAAGGTTAAAATTATAAAAAATATTGCACCGGCGTACAGGCCGTATCGCTTTACGTACACTAATGCTGTAATCAATCCTTTTTCAACGATTATTTCATAAATAAGGTCGTTCTTTTCGCAGTAGTTAAGTATCTTTGATTTCTCCAATATGGATATTGTAACATAAATTGCGTCATTTTCTGTGTAAAGCTGTTTTACTTTATAGGTGCTTTGAATTTTCTTGATATGCTTCTGAATTTCAAAGCCATAAATTTTAATAGAAATATATCCAAGCATTATGCACACTCCAATTCAACAGAGCTAATTTTGCCGTCAATTAAAACAGTATTTGAATTATAACTGATGATTTTTAAATTCTCACCCCAAACAGTTATTGAATTTCTACCCGCCTTAACTCTGACCATAATTTCGTTACATTCATAAACGCTTCTAACATTTTCAATAAGCACTTCTTTAGTTCCAAACATACTTACATACGAATCCAAGAACATTTTTTCACTGAATTTATCTTCCATTTTGCTTATAACAGTTTTCATATTCTTACCTCCTATGTAATTATACTGCTAAATATACAAGCATAGAATTACATATAAATAATTTAAGGACAATGGTATGAAGGCAAAAGAGCTATTAAAATTTATATTCGCAGTTATATTCGTTACAATTTTCGGGTTGTCGATTACTTTTATAGACAGCGTAAAAGTTGCAGTTATTGAATCATTAAAGACTACCGTATTTACTATCGTTCCATCTTTATTTGTAAGTAGTACATTGTCTTCTGTAATTTGCAAAAGCGGAATAATTGAAGTTGTTTTCAAAAAAAGCAAAATCAGCCCATATTGCATAACAGCGTTTATAATAGGTAATTTAGGAGGTTACCCCGTTGGTGCCAAAACTATTTCAGATATGCTAAAGAGCGGTAAAATAAGCATTGCTGAAGCTGAGAACGCTATGAAATATTCATTTTCTCCGGGGCCTGCTTTTATTTTAGGTGTAGTATCATTAAATCTATTTAAATCAAGCATATTGGGATATATTTGCTTTGCTTCAATTTTGATTTCTAATACAATTATTTTTGTGCTGGATAAAAATAAATACAGCACTAATAAATCGACCGCTAAAATTGATGTGTCAACAAAAGAAATACTTACAAGTGTTCGAGGCTCAGCTGATGCTATGCTAACCGTTGGCTCAACGATAGTTTTCTTTTCGGCAATTAAAGAAATTATATATCATATCCTGCCGGTGCTCAAAAGTATTCCCGTAATCTCAGTATTGCTGGAAATATCAAATATTTTAGAAATTGATTTTAGGGGTAGCGTTTCATTCGCTGCAATTACAGCCCTACTTTCTTTCGGTGGCAGTTGTATACATATGCAACTGCTTTCACTTGTGGAAGGGCAGTTTTCATTTAAAGGTTTCTACAAGATAAGGCTTATACAAATATCCATCGCAACAGTTATATCATATATCGGATATATAATTACTAATTGGTGCTTCCCTGCTGCTTGCGTTGCGCCTGTCTATAAAATCACACAAAACACAAGCATAATACCGTTCATTTGTGTAGCATTTATGATGCTGATAGCTTTTACGCATAAAGAAAGGCACACCAATTAAAGTGTGCCTTAAATTTATACTAAGTATTTTAAAACAATTTCCTTCATAGCGGCAGGATTTGCCTTGCCCTTTGAAGCTTTCATACACTGACCAACCAAGTAGCCCAAAGCGTTTGTTTTGCCATTCTTGTAGTCTGTAACCGACTTCTCATTTGCGGCAATAACTTCTTTTGCGATAGCTTCTAAAGCGTCGGTATCAGAAACCTGAGCTAAAGACCGTTCTTCAATGAATTTATCAACGTCAACATCATTTTCTAGCATAGCTTCAAAAATCGTCTTACCTGCGGCGGTAGAAATATTTCCACAGTTGATATAATTGATAACCTTAACCAGTTTTTCAGGTGTAATTTGTGTATCAGAAATGGATTTGCCCGTATTCATATACTTTGAAATTTCACCCAGAACCCAGTTTGAAAGAAGCTTGGGAGCTTCGCAACCGCATTCTATGCATTTATCAAAGAATTCGGACTTTTCAGGAACGTCAACTATCATTGCAGCGTCGATATGCATAAGACCAAAATCAGAAATATATCTCATTATCTTTGCGTTTGGAAGCTCAGGTAAAGTAGCTTTAAGCTCGCTAACTTTTTCCTCAGAAACCACGATTGTTAAAAGATCAGGCTCAGGGAAATAACGGTAATCCTGAGCGTCCTCCTTAGAACGCATAGAAACGCTTTCGCCCTTTGCATCGTCCCAACGACGTGTTTCTTGAACAACCGTTCCACCGGCTTCAAGCAAAGCTATCTGTCGGTTTGCCTCGTAATCAATACCTCTTACAGCGGCAGAAAAGC
>JAZNBP010000145.1:0-1574 GCA_045587085.1 Acutalibacteraceae bacterium
ATCAGGAGCAGGTAATGCAGGTTTTTCGTGCACTTGCCGGATATTCGCTCGGACGTGCTGATATTGTAAGGCGTGCAATGGCTAAGAAAAAGCACGAGGTTATGCGTCGAGAAAGAGAATTCTTCATTTACGGTGAAAAAGACGAAAATGGAAATGTTATTACGGAAGGTGCCATAAATCGCGGTGTTAGTGAGGAAGTAGCAAGTGATATATTTGATGAAATGTCAAGTTTTAGCTCTTATGCCTTTAATAAAGCTCACGCCTGTGCATATTCCTTTATAGCATACAGAACGGCTTATCTTAAATGCCATTATCCTGCAGAATATTTTGCAAGTCTAATGACAAGTATGATGGATTCTGTTTCCAAAATTTCACTTTATACTTCCGAGTGCAGAAAAAACGGGATAAGAGTTTTGCCACCCTCTGTAAATAAAAGCGGTAGAGATTTTACTCCCGATTCGTCGGCTATACGCTTTGGGCTTTCGGCTATTAAAAATTTGGGTGTAGGGCTTATTGAAAGACTTATATCAGAGCGTGAGCAAAACGGTGAATATACATCTATGTATGATTTTTGTTATAGAAATTATTCCCGTGAAATGGGCAGAAAGGCACTTGAAGGGCTCATAAAAAGCGGTGCTCTTGATACGCTTGAACCAAATCGCCGCCAAATGCTATATAATATAGAGGGCGTATTAGCGGCGGTTGAAAACGAACGTCGCTTTTCGGGTGACGGTCAGCTTAATCTGTTTGATGAAATGGGTGAGGCGAATGCCTTTGTGCCTAAAAAAATCGACGAAATGGATGAAAAACTTAAATTAGAGCTTGAAAAAGAGGCTACGGGGCTTTATCTTTCGGGACATCCTATGGATAAATATACCGATTTTGTAAAGGCGGCAAAATTTACCCCTATTTCGGATATCGCAATGGGTAAAAAAAGAGACGGCGAGCGAGTTAGCGTTGTTGGAATTATAGGCACTTTAAAGGTAAGACAGCTTAAAAATAATTCTTTGTTAGCTACTGCTTTAATTGAGGATGTTTATGGCTCTGTCGGGATTACCGTCTTTTCGAAGCCGTATAATGAATACAAGCATCTTTTAACCTCGGGCGAGCCTGTAATTTTAACAGGCAGAATATCCGAGCGTGAGGACAGGGAAACTGAATTAATCTGCGAAAGGGTAGAAAAACTTCCTCCAAACGCCGAAAAAACGGTCAATAAAATTAAATCGGGGCTGTATTTAAAAATTACTAATACAGATACTCCGGTATTTACAAATGTTAAAAATATTCTTAGTAAATACCAAGGTGATACCGCAGTTTATATTTATTGCACCGAAACGGGCAAAAAGCTGATGGCTCCAAACAGTTTATGGGTAAACTATAATACTGACCTCTTGACCGAGCTTAATTCACTTTTGGGACAAGAAAATGTAAAAATAGTGAAATAAGTGTTGAAAAATATATAAAAATGTTATATAATATGGTTTGACTAAATTTTGTCAATATTAATGGAGTTGATATATAATGAAAACTAAGATAAAGGAAAGGTGTAAACTATGAAAGAAAAAATGTGGTCA
>JAZNBP010000146.1:0-2161 GCA_045587085.1 Acutalibacteraceae bacterium
GCTTCGGGAGCTTGTGAATTTCACTCCGTCCGCTTCCAAATACCGTGTTTATATTATTGACGAGGTTCACATGCTATCAATTAGTGCTTTTAATGCACTTCTTAAAACGCTTGAGGAACCGCCCCAGCACGTTATTTTCATTCTTGCTACTACCGAAGTACACAAGCTGCCTGCAACCATTCTTTCTCGTTGTCAACGCTTTGACTTTAGGAGAATTGACAATGAAAAAATTTCTGCTAGGCTAAAATATATTGCCGATTGTGAAGGATTAACCCTTACAGACAGTGCCGCAACCTTAATTGCAACCGCTGCTGACGGCGGTATGCGAGATGCTTTATCTATACTAGATTTATGTGCTTCCAGCAGTAAAGATATTGATGAATCGACCGTCGAAAGCGTTTGTGCAATGGCGGGTAATGAGTATCTCTTAAAACTTGCGGAAAACATTAAAAATAGAGATGTTGAATCTGCCCTTGTTTTGATTGACGAGCTTCACAATTCCTCGGTTGATATGCTAAGGCTGTCTACGGGACTAATTGAGCACTTTCGTGATTTGATGATTATTAAAACGGTCAAAAGTACAAATCTTCCGATTGTAGCAACTGAAAAGCATCTATCGAATTTAAAGCTTCAAGCCGAGACTTATGATATAAGTGATATTATTTACTGTCTATCAATTTTGCAGTCTGCAAGTGCTAATATGGCAACGGCTAACCGCAGATGTGAAATGGAAATGGCGGTGGTAAAAATGTGTATGCCAAGCCTTTCTTGTGATTTGGAATCCCTTGAGAGACGTATTGCTTTGTTAGAAAAAGGTGTTGTAGCAAAGCCTGTTTTAAATGAGGCCCAAGAGCAACCCGAAATTACGAATGAGGCTCAGACTTTACCGCCTGTTGAGGACGTTCCCGAAAATTTATCCTCAAATGGCGATGGCTTACTCTCAGAGTGGGACGAAATTTTACATTTACTAAAAACCGAATGTCCTTTGATTTGCGGTGTTTTAAATAATTCTAAGGCTTATATAAGCGGTGACTTTTTGCTGATTGACGCACCTAATCCGCAATTTAAGTCTATGATTAATAATACAACATTCAATTATAAGGATTCAATTCGCAAGGCGGCACAGTCGGTGCTTGGCAAGACCTATAAATTGGGTCCATATAATAAAAAAACAACTTCAGCTACCTCTGACCCCTTGTCAGAGCTTGCTGATAAGCTTAAAAATTTTGAAATTAACTAAAGGAGATAATTAAAGTGAAGGTTAGAATTCCAAATCAGGGTGGCCCCTCAAATATGAATCAGATGTTAAAGCAGGCACAAAAAATGCAAGAGGATATGCAGGCTTTGCAGGAAGACTTGGAAAATCGTGAATTTACTGCTACCTCAGGCGGTGGTATGGTAGAGGTAACTGTTGACGGAAAGCACATGATAAAGGCTATTAAGATTAATCCTGACGCAGTTGACCCTGACGATATTGAAATGCTTGAAGACCTTGTAACTGTTGCGGTAAACGAAGCAATTACAAGTGCTACTAAAACCTCTGAGGAGGAAATGGGTGCTATCACCGGCGGGCTTAATATTCCCGGAATGTTTTAATTATGAACAATAATAATATAGTTTCATTAACAGAGCTAATAGCTGAGTTTGAGCGTTTACCCGGTATCGGCAAAAAGACTGCTCAACGCTTGGCGTATAATATTTTAGAGCAACCGCCCGAGCGTGCTGAAAAATTTGCCGAGGCACTTGTTAATGCCCGTCGCAAAATACATTTTTGCAAGATTTGTCAAGGTCTTACCGACCAAGAAATTTGTAATATTTGCTCAGATTTAGAGCGTGACCGTTCGGTTATTTGCGTAGTTGCAGAGCCTCGGGATGTTATGGCTTTTGAACGCACACGTGAATATAGAGGTCTATATCATATTTTACACGGCGTTATTTCACCACTTGACGGAATAACGCCTGATTCGCTTCGCATTAAGGAGCTAATGACAAGACTTTCTGACGGCACAGTTACGGAAATAATTATGGCAACTAATCCCACTGTTGAGGGTGAGGCTACGGCTAGCTATATTTCACGACTAGTAAAACCGATGGGTATTAAGGTTTCTCGCTTGGCATACGGTATTCCTGTAGGCAGCGACCTTGAATATGCCGACGAATT
>JAZNBP010000147.1:0-2479 GCA_045587085.1 Acutalibacteraceae bacterium
GTTCCAACTTATGCTTCGGCAACTACAACAAATGATGTAGTCCAGTATATTCACGATGAGTTAATAGCAGGCGATAAGTCTATTGATATTACAAGGTTTAATATTCCGTATACAAGTGAAAGATTAACCTATATTATTTATGCCTTGGATACAAGGTACAGTGATTTGTTCTATATTGATTTATATAGCTGTGAATATGTTGGTATAGAAAAAGGCAACGGTGCAATTTTTAAATCAATCAGCTTCCCTGAAAACTTATATACCGACCAACAGGTGCAATATGTTAAAAATTTTGCAAGAGAAGTTGTATCTCTAATGGACCCCGATTGGTCCGAAACCGAAAAAGCTTTATTTCTACACGATTTTTTGTGTTTAAATTTTGAATATGACCGCAGTCTTCAAATTCATGACCTTTACAGCTTTTTTACTGAAGGCTTTGGCGTTTGCGAAGCCTAT
The DNA here is from genome assembly GCA_045587085.1 of Acutalibacteraceae bacterium. GTDB lineage: Bacteria > Bacillota > Clostridia > Oscillospirales > Acutalibacteraceae > UBA737. The sequence continues at coordinate 457 of JAZNBP010000147.1, forward strand.
GCCGTTACTTACAAGTATTTACTTAATTTAGTTGGTATAGAGAGTCGTCTTGTTTTCCGTGATGCCGCTTACGGTGGGTCGGCAGGCCACGAATGGGACTTAGTAAAGATTGTCGGAAGCTGGTACCATGTTGACTGTACTCAGGATGACCCAGTATTTACTGCACTTGATGGAGTATTTACCGAAAAAGGCTATTTAGGTACTGCTTATCATACTTATTTTTTAAACAGCGATAATGCCATTGAAGATGAACAGCATTTTGATTGGTACTTTATTGACGGATTTGATTATCAGATTTGTAATTCAAGGCGTTTTGAAAACAGTGTTTTTGACGATAGCAAGAATTCCTTTGTTGAGATAAACGATGAGTGGTATTATGTTGATATGAATCTCAAAGAGGATATATATGGTAATGAAAAAGACGCTGTTAAGAAAACATCTAACTTTACTTCAGCTACCGATGTTTTCTATATAGATGCTGCATGGCGTACAGGTAACGGCCAATATTATTATCCGGGTATCTTTTTAGGCCTTTACGGATATAACAATAACCTGTTTTATAACACCGATGAAAAGGTATTAATTTTCGATACCGAAACCAAAAAGTACTATGAAATAGATAATCTTGATATTCAGCGTGGCAATTGGATTTACGGCTTCTATATGCAAGACAAAAACTTTATAATTCAGTATGGAAGCGACCTAATGCTACCGGTTCACAACTATAAAATATTTACCTTGTGCGGCGGCAATCACCTTTATGACGGCGACAGCGTAATTACTAAGCAACCCGACGTAGGGCAGACCGGTATTATGCAAGAGCTTTGTGCTATATGCGGTGATACAATGAATACGATAATACTACCTGCAATCGGCGAGTTTACTAAGGGTGACGTAGACGGTAGTGGTGGTCAACCTGATATTACTGACTTAGCTCTAATTAAAAAGGTTTTGTCTGACCCCGAATGCAATGATGCCCAAAAGGTTGTCAACGGCGATATAGACGCAAGCGGAAGTGTTGATATTACAGACCTTGCACTTCTTAAAAAATATCTTGCAGGTCTAATTACATCCTTTAATTAAAACAAAAAACTGCGAAGTAGTACTTCGCAGTTTTTATTTTATGCGTATAACTTATAACCCAATAAATCCTAGGAAAACTAATGAGATAATAGCGGCAGTAATAAAGGTTATCGGTAGTCCTTTAAGGAAGTTTGGTATATTCGCAGTTTGAATGCGAGACTGCACGCTGCTGAAAATAATCATTGCCAGCAATAGTCCTACACCTGCGGCAAACGAGTTAAGTAAAGCCTCAATGTAACCTATATCATTGCCGGTGGTTATAAGAGTTATACCTAAAACAGCAGAGTTTGCCACAATAGAGGATAGATATTTATTATAGGCAGGGTACAGCTTTTTGAAAAAATACTTAAATATAATATTTAAAAGCTCAATTAAACCTATAATAATTATCACAAATAAAATAGTTTGAAAGTAGGTGATATCAAATTTTTGCAGTAAATATTTGTTAATAGGGAATATAATTGCGGTGCTAAGCACCATAATAAAGGTTACTATACCACCCATACAAGCAATAATTTTAATGTTTTTACTACCGTTTAAAGTCGGGCAGATACCTAAAAATTTTGAAAAAACAATATTATTTGTAAAAATACCTGCAAGGAGAATAGAAACAATAGCAGTTAGACTATTCATTGTGTGTTATCCTCCTTGAAAGCGCAATTAAAATTCCAAAAACAAAAAATCCACCGGGCGGTAAAATAAAAATTAACATAGGCGCAATACCTAATGCGCTTGTAACAGGAATAACAAGGCTTTCGCTTAAAACAATTTGTCCACTGCCTAAGATTTCTCGTACAAGACCTATAAGCGTTAGCGCGGCGGTAAAGCCTATTCCCATTCCGATAGCATCTAATAAGCTTGGTAAAAAGCTGCTTTTGTAAGCAAGGTTTTCGGCACGGTCAAGAATAATACAGCTTACCGCAATAAGGGGTAAGTAAAT
>JAZNBP010000148.1:0-3934 GCA_045587085.1 Acutalibacteraceae bacterium
GGAGTTTGTGCAGGAACCGATACATACCTGGTCAACCTTAGTTCCCTTTAAGGAAGCCACCGTCACAATATTGTCAGGGCTGTGCGGACAGGCAATAAGTGGCTCAAGCTCTGATAAATTGATATCTATAACTCTATCATAAACTGCATCAGGGTCACTCGAAAGCTCTACATAATCCTCTGCTCTGCCCTCTGCCTCCAAAAAGGCTTTTGTAACATCGTCTGACGGGAAAATAGAGGTTGTAGCACCAAGCTCAGTACCCATATTTGTAATGGTTGCACGCTCGGGAACAGAAAGAGTTTTTATTCCTTCTCCTCCCCATTCTATAATAGCACCTACACCGCCCTTAACGGAAAGTATACGCAAAATTTCAAGGCTTACATCCTTTGCACTTACAAAGGGATTTAAGTTGCCTGTAAGGTTTACCTTATACATTTTAGGCATTGTAATGTAATACGCACCGCCGCCCATTGCAACAGCAACATCAAGTCCGCCTGCACCCATAGCAAGCATACCGATACCGCCACCTGTGGGAGTATGACTGTCAGAGCCTATAAGGGTTTTACCGGGTTTGCCAAAACGCTCTAAATGTACCTGATGACAAATACCGTTGCCGGGACGTGAAAAATAAATACCGTGCTTTTTAGCTACAGACTGAATGTATCTGTGGTCATCGGCATTTTCAAAGCCGGACTGCAAGGTGTTATGGTCAATATACGCTACACTTCTTTCGGTCTTTACCCTGTCAATTCCCATAGTTTCAAATTCAAGATATGCCATTGTACCGGTAGCGTCCTGAGTTAGCGTCTGGTCAATTTTAAGTGCTACTTCACTGCCAACAGTCATATCACCCGAAATCATATGTGCTTTAATAATCTTTTGTGCTATTGTTAAACCCATTTTACTTATCCTTTCTTATGTGGTTGTAGGCATTTTCAACGTGCTTTTGTGCAGCCGTAAAGGCAAGTGAGGAATTTTTAGCCTTTATTGCTTCATAAATGCTTCTATGCTCTGCAACCGAAGCTTCTGCTCTGCTTTTACTTTCTACCGATGCTTTTGCGTATTTTTGTGCTTTTTTACGTAGTGGCTCTAAAACACTGTAAAAAGTCATACTTCCGCTTATTTTATACAGAATTGTATGGAATTTATTATCCAGATGCTCAATGCGGTCAGCATTAGATTTTGAAAGATAAAATTCCTGAAGCTCTAACGCTTCACGCATTTCCTCAAGCTGTTCCTCAGTGCGGTTTTCAGCGGCTAAGGCTGCCACCATACCCTCAAGCTGATTTCTTATTAAAAATATATCATTCAAATCCTTTTCGGTAATTCCTATTACGGCACTTCCTTTACCGGTTTCCTCAATTAAATGCTCCTGCTCCAAACGTCTGAGAGCCTCTCTTACAGGGGTGCGGCTTACACCCAATTCAGTCGATAAATGGCTCTCTGTAAGAATGTCGCCACGCTTGTATTTGCCGATTAAAATATCCTTTTCAAGCTGTTCAAAAACCTGTTCAGCTAAGGATACCGTCTTATGCTCTATCATAAATTTTCTCCTGTAAAATTAAAATCTGTTCGGTGCCAATTCTGCGATTTTTTCCTCTAACTCTTGATTAGAAATAGCAGTTTGTCTGCCGTCCTCGTATTCCTTGTCAACCCATTCTTTAAGCGAAATAACAAGTAAATCCTTTTTATCTACCTTAATTCCCTTGTCACGGGCCTTGGGGAAATTGTTGTTAATCCAATAGGCAATACCGGCAAGACCGCTTGTTTTACTTATAGCAACAGAAGCCGGTCTGTTGAGTATTTTATCAGTATTGAAAATGTTGTAAATTTCCTCGTCCTTTAAAAGTCCGTCAGCGTGAATACCTGCACGTGTTACACTGAAGTTTCTGCCCACAAAGGGTGTCATCGGCGGAATGGTATAACCCATTTCTTTTTCGAAATATTCGGCAATTTCGGTAATTACTGTGGTATCCATACCGTCAAGCGAGCCTCTGAGCGAAGCATACTCCATTATCATACCCTCAAGCGGAACGTTACCTGTTCTCTCACCAATACCAAGCAGCGAACAGTTTACTGCACACGCACCAAAAAGCCAAGCAGCAGAAGCATTTGCAACCGCTTTGTAAAAATCATTATGACCGTGCCATTCAAGTAGCTCGCTTGGTACATCTGCATAATGCTGAAGTCCGTATATAATGCCCGGTACACTTCTGGGGATTGCTACTTCACTGTAAGGAACACCGTAACCCATAGTGTCACAAGCACGAATTCTTGCAGGAATTCCCGCATCCTTAGACATTTTCATAAGCTCGTTTACAAAGGGCACTACAAATCCGTAAAAGTCGGCTCTTGTAATATCCTCTAAGTGACATCTCGGCATAACACCCGCTTCAAAAGCCTCTGCAACAGCGGCTAAATAAGTGTCCATTGCCTGCTTTCTTGTCATTTTAAGCTTTTTGAAAATATGATAGTCACTGCAGGAAACCAAAATACCTGTCTCGCGAACTCCCAAATCCTTAACAAGCTTAAAATCCTGCTTGGTAGCCCTTATCCAGGTGGTAATTTCGGGAAATTTAAGTCCCAATTCCTGACATTTTAAAAGGGCTTCCCTGTCCTTTTTACTGTAAACAAACATCTCGGTCTGACGGATAATACCAAACGGTCCGCCAAGCTTTGACATAAGCTTATAAAGATTTACAATCTGCTCAACAGTATACGGCTCAACCGACTGCTGTCCGTCACGAAGCGAGGTATCGGTAATCCAAATTTCCCTCGGCATATTCATAGGAACCCTTCTGTGATTAAAGGGTATTCTCGGAACATCATCATAATTATATAGGTCGCGGTATAAGTTCGGCTCCTCTACATCCTGAAGCGAATATTTATACACCGACTGCTCTAAAAGATTAGTTTTACTCGAAATTTCAAGCATTTATATCACCTCTTGTATAATTGTATACAATTATACACTAATATATGTATTTTGTCAAGCAGATATACCTTAAATCAACAATACATCTCAAAAATTTTCTTTACATCAACACAAATAAGTGTTATACTAATTACGCTACACAAACTGAATATTTAGAATTAAAAGGCTTTTATTCTTTTTTGAGAATAATTGTGATTTTTTTCGTCATAATCATTTTAAGCGATTTGGTAAAATCGCAAATCCTATGAAATGATTATGGTGAATGCCTTAATTCTATTTCGGTTTGTGTAGCAACAATCGGGGTTTGCGTTTTTCGGTGTGCGACTTCGGTTGCACACTTTTTTATTTTTAGGGGTGTAAAAATTGACACACGAAATAAACCAAAGAATTAAAAACCGCCGCAAGAAGCTTGGAATAATGCAAAAAAAGGTGGCAAAATTTTTAGGGATAAAGGAAAGCACCTATTCGCAAATGGAAAGAACAGGAAATATTACTTGTGAAACTGCCGTAAAACTAGCAAGACTGTTTGATACCGATTTAGACTCTCTGATTTTAGGTGTTGAAAAAGATGAACGCCCTACGAAAGAGGAGAAAAAAGAGAAAATTAATCTTAAAATTGAGGACGAATTTATTCTTACTCCTAACGAACAAAGTATTATTACCGTATTGCGTAATTTCACAAAGCAAGACCGCGAGGAATGTATAGCATTCATAGAGAAAAAATATCAAAACAAATAAATATCCCTAATGTAGGGGAGGGTGCTCTCCCTTTTTTAAAGAGTAATTTATCGAAAAAATGATTGCCACTCCTACAATGTATTATTAAATTTTCGGCATAAAAAAAGCATCTGCTAAAAGCAGATGCTGAATTTTCTTATTGCTCACACCCTGAAAACTGAACAAGAAATGCTAAGACAGAGGATCGAAATAATAGGTTAAGCCCTCGGTCTATTAGTACAACCTAGCACACGTATCGCTACGCTTACACTTGTTGCCTAT
>JAZNBP010000149.1:0-6327 GCA_045587085.1 Acutalibacteraceae bacterium
GACATGGCTACGATCCGACTTAACTAACACCATTATTTTTAAGCATTTGTTTAATGCTTAATGCATTTTCACTTGCTTCTTGCGGTAAAAAATCTGTAGCAGAGGTTTATTTCTTAAATTTCAAGCCCGAAAGTGCTACCGCTTATGAGGAGCTTGCAAAAATTTATGAAGAGGAAACCGGCGTTAAGGTTAAGGTGGTGACCGCAGCCGCCAACAATTACGAGCAAACATTAAAATCTGAGATTGCAAAAAGCAATTCCCCCACAATCTTTCAGGTAAACGGTCCTGTAGGCTTCAGTAATTGGGAAGACTACTGCCTTGATTTAAAGGATACAAAGCTTTATTCGTATCTTTCTGACAAAAGCCTCGCCATAACCGAGGATGACGGGGTTTACGCAATCCCTTATGTTGTAGAGGGCTACGGTATTATTTACAACAATGCAATTTTAGAGAAATATTTTAATTTGCCAAACAAGGCAGTAAATATTTCCTCTGCCACAGAAATCAAAAGCTTTGACACCTTAAAAGCAGTAGTCGAGGATATGACCGCCAATAAAGATAAGCTTGGAATAAAGGGAGTTTTTGCCTCTACATCACTTGCTTCAGGCGAGGATTGGCGTTGGCAGACACACCTTTTAAACATTCCGTTGCATTACGAATTTTACGAAAACGACGATAAAACCAACACCTCACTCTTGCTTTTAGATGCCGATGAAATTGATTTTAAATACGGTAAAAACTATTCAAATATTTTTGACCTTTACACCAACAATTCAACAACCAAAAAGACTCTTTTAGGCTCTAAATCTGTAGCAGACTCTATGGCGGAGTTCGCATTAGGCGAAGCTGCAATGGTACAAAACGGAAACTGGGCTTGGTCACAAATTGCAGGAGTAAAAGGCAACACAGTAAAAGAAAGCGATATTAAAATGTTGCCCATTTACACCGGTATAAAGGGCGAGGAAAACCAAGGTATTTCTATTGGTACAGAAAATTTTCTTGCAATTAATAAAAAAGCAGACTCTGAGCGTCAAGAGGCTTCCATAGCATTTTTGGAATGGCTGTTTTCAAGCGAGACAGGTAAAAAGTATGTAACTGAGGAGTTAGGCTTTATTACCCCATTTAACACATTTGGCGAAAACGAGCTTCCCAATGACCCCTTAGCAAAAGAGCTTTCAAGATATATGTCGGATGAAAATATAGTCAATACACCGTGGAGCTTTACCGCATTTCCAAGCGATGCCTTTAAAAAAAGCGTAGGCGGTGCACTTCTCGACTATGTTCAGGGCGATAAAAACTTTGACGAGGTAACAAAAACCATCAAAGAGAAATGGAAGAGTGAGCGAGACTAATGAACCGCCCGTCTAAAGGTTATTATGCAATTTTTGTACTGCCTACACTGATTGCATTTTTGATAGCATTTTTAATTCCCTTTTTTATGGGACTCTATCTTTCCTTTTGTGATTTCAGAACAGTAACCGATGCAAGCTTTACAGGAATTTCCAACTATGTAGCGGCAATTAAAGACGATACAACCTTTTTGCCTGCCTTATGGTTTACGGTAAAATTCACAGTTGTTTCGGTTATAAGCGTAAATCTGATAAGCTTTGCACTAGCCCTTATGCTGACAAAAAGTCTGCCTCTTACAAAGTTTTTCAGAGCAGTTTTCTTTATGCCGAATTTAATAGGCGGAATAGTGCTGGGCTATATATGGCAGGTTATAATAAACGGTGTTTTATTAAATTTCGGATATTCAATCACTTCAAAGCCGATATTCGGTTTCTGGGGACTTGTAATACTTTTTAATTGGCAGCTTATAGGCTATCTTATGGTAATTTATATAGCAGGAATCAGCAATATCTCCCCCGATATTTTAGAGGCTGCACGTGTAGACGGTGCCGGAAGCTTTACAATACTTCGCAAAATAACCATTCCCTCGGTTATGCCGTCAATCACTATATGCTTGTTTTTAAGTATTACCAATGCCTTTAAAATGTTTGACCAGAATTTGAGCCTTACTGCGGGTGCCCCGAGTGACAAAACGCAAATGCTGGCTCTCGATATTTACAATACCTTTTATTCTCAAATAGGAAACGAGGGTGTAGCTCAGGCAAAGGCTGTAATTTTCTTTTTAATAGTGGCGGTTATTTCTCTTTTACAGCTAAGACTTACAAAGTCCCGTGAGGTGGAAAGCTAATGAATAAAAAAACGGTATACGGTCTTTATTTTGTGATTTTGTTTTTATTGGCAAGTCTGTTTTTATATCCCGTATTTATAGTTCTTATAAACTCCTTTAAGCTTAAATTTTCTATATCCGCCTCTCCCTTTAGTCTGCCGACTAATGAGACCTTTACGGGGTTTGAAAACTATATTACGGGAATTAATTCTACCGATTTTTTAACCTCGTTTTTTTGGTCGCTGTTTATAACCGTATTTTCAGTAGCGGTTATAGTGATTTTCACCTCTATGACAGCGTGGTATATAACCCGTTTTAAAACAGCATTTAACAGAATTTTCTACTATCTTTTAATCTTTTCTATGATAGTACCCTTTCAAATGATTATGTTTACTATGTCCAAGATAGCTAATATCTTGGCACTTGATAATCCGATAGGGCTTATATTCCTGTATTTAGGCTTTGGCTCGGGACTTTCTGTTTTTATTCTGTCAGGCGGAGTATTGGGCGTACCAAAAACTATCGAGGAGGCAGCCCTAATTGACGGCTGCAGCACATTCTCACTGTTTTGGCGAGTAGTGTTTCCTATTTTAAAGCCTACCGCCGTAACGGTTGCAATTCTTAACACAATGTGGGTTTGGAACGATTATCTGTTGCCTTTTTTGGTAATCGGTAACGATTACAAAACCATACCGATTGCGGTGCAGTATCTAAAAGGTGGCTACGGTTCTGTGGATATGGGTGCATTAATGGCACTGCTTATGCTATCGGTAATACCTGTAATCATATTCTATATAAGCTGTCAAAAATTCATTATAAAGGGAGTGGCAGAGGGTGCTGTTAAGGGTTAGACGCTCTAAAAAAAGCGGTATTTTACTACCGCTTTTCTCCCTGCCCTCTAAATACGGAATAGGCTCACTCGGATTAGAGGCATATAATTTCGTTGATTTTCTAAAAAATGCCGGACAAAGCTATTGGCAGTTGCTACCCTTATGCCCTGTCGGTAAAGCCGACTCGCCATATAGCTCTGTATCCTCCTTTGCAGGGGAAATTTTATATATAGACTTAGATTTTTTAGTGCGGGACGGATTGCTTAAAAAAGAGGATATCCCCGTGGAGTTTTTCCCCGAAAAGGTCGATTACAAAGCCTGCAGAGACTTTAAAATCCCTCTGCTTAAGAAGGTAGCAGAAAGCTTTAATAAATATGATAAGGATTTTTTAAAGTTCAAAGAGGAAAATGAGTTTTGGCTTAGGGATTACTCCATTTTTATGACACTTTCAGAAGTGTTTGAAACAAAAAATTTCAGGCTTTGGGATAAGGATTATAAATACCGAAATCGCGTAGTGCTTGAGGAATTTTGCCGACAGCACGAAGAAAAAATTGATTTTTTTGAAATTACTCAATTTTTATTTTATAAGCAATTTTTCGAGCTTAAGGCTTATGCTAGCCAAAACGGAATACGGCTTATGGGGGACATTCCGTTTTACGTAAGCTATTTAAGTGCCGATGTCTGGAGCCGTCCTTTTTGCTTTAAATTAGGGCTTGACCTGACTCCTGTTTTAGTGGCAGGTGTTCCGCCCGATATGTTTTCCAAAAACGGTCAGCTTTGGGGTATGCCCATATATGATTGGAGCTTTTTAAAAAATAACGGCTATCCCTTTTGGAGAGAACGGCTAAGCTTTAACTGCAAACTTTATAATGCCTTAAGAATTGACCATTTCAGAGCCTTTGCCGATTATTATACTATACCCTTTGGGGCAAAAACTGCCAGAGAAGGTTCTTGGCAAAAGGGCGTCGGTTACGATTTTTTCAGGGAACTTCGTCCTGTTTTAAGGGACACTGAAATTATAGCCGAGGATTTGGGCGAGGAAAACGAAAACACCGCCCGTCTTATAAAGAAAACCGGCTTTAAGGATATGCGTGTTTTGGAGTTTGCCTTTGACTCGGGTAAAAGCGACCCCTTTTTGCCTAAGAATTTCGGCAGAAAAAGTGTAGCGTATACAGGCACTCACGATAACAATACCGTAATCGGCTGGTATAAAACCGCCTCCGACAGCGAAAAAAAGCTTTTCAAACAGCTGGTGCCCGACATTTATTCCTCCCATTCGCTAAACCTTATAAGCTATGCTTTAAAATCAAGAGCAGAGCTTGTAATTATCCCTTTGCAGGACTATCTGGAGCTTGACGAAACAGCACGTATTAATACTCCCTCTACCGAAAAGGATAATTGGTGCTGGCGTGTGGAAAAGGAACGTCTTAACAAGCAGACTGCCGAGCTTATAAAAAAGCTTACAAAAAGTGCAAAAAGGTAAAAACAACCCGCAGACCAAAAAATCTGCGGGTTATGGGTGTTTGTTTATTAAAATTAGATTTTTGCTAGGAATTCATCGATTGAGTCATCATTCTTAAAGTCAACCTCGCAAGGTTTTTTAAGTAGTGACCAATTTTCAATGTGACAGCTTTCTTCTGCGGGCTTTACCTCTTTAAGCTCACCCAAGGTCTCAAATTCCAAGAAAATATCGTTGGTATATGTTTCAAAGGAGCAGTCATAATCAGCATAACGAGCCTTACCGTGCTTTGTTTCAAAATGCTTGTAAAGTATCTCTTCACCCTTTACATAGTAAGCGTTTCCGTCGTTTAGGTTAAAACCAAGCTTTACGGGGCAGGTAGCATTTCTGTCCTGCTTAACGGTTGCGTACTTGTTGCCGAAATAAATTCTGTCATCTCTTAAATCAGTATAGGGCCAAACAACTATAGCACGGTTAGGAAGAAGACCTGTATCGTTAGTGTTGGTAGGAAGAATAAGTGTACCGTCTTGTGAACAAACTGAAAGTGACCAAATAGCAAATTCCTTCGGCTTGTCGGTAATATTCTTAACCTTCATAATAACCTGCATATTGGCATCATCTTTATCCATTTTAATTTCCAAGGTCTTTTGAACGCCAACCTCAGTATCCTCAAACGGATTGAAAACAGCACCATGCTCGGTTACAGTGTAGCTTACAGATCTGTCATCAGGTAAATATGTTTCGGGATAGCTTTCAGGAGACAGCCATATTCTGTGACCGCCTAAATTTTCCCATTTTCTGCCCTTGCCGAAATAATCCTCAAAAGCCTTATCTCCTCTGCCACCCAAAGCCTCACGCTCGGTACACATAAAGTTTTGACCGTCTACATAGCCAAACTTTATAATACGGGGACCTATGTCAACTGTCACATACGCTTCAATCACACCGTTTGATATGCTGACACATTTTCCGTAATCCATAAAGCTTTCAATTTCCTTAATTGTTACCATTTTTATCACTCCGTTTTAATTATTTTTGCTTTATATTCTTGTCCCGAGGGTATAACCTTCGGCACCGAAAGACCATATAAATCAGAAGCTCTGCACTCGGTTTCGAAAACCCTTTGCGATGCCTCATCAAGTGCTTTTATCTGTGCTATTGTGGATACAATCGGTATGTCTCCACCGTTTTTTAAAAGACCGCCTGCCTTTTCGCTAAAGCCCAAAACCCTTATATATGGGGGTGCTTTCATAAAAAACTCACTGTCTATCCCTAAAAAAGCCGAAAGCACAAGACGCCTTATGCGAGCCTCGGTATATCTCTTAGTCTTTGTTTCATTATACAAAGAAGCTAGGTTTTCTGCAACACTTATTGCAAAAAAAAGTTTATTTTCTATTCCCTCGCTCAAATCGGGGAGTTTTTTCAGCTCTTCAAGGCTTTGTGTTCTAAGCTTTGAAAGTATTGCCCTATCCAGTGAAGCAATATCCGAAATGTCATCTTTATTTATAAGAGAAAACTGCTCCGGCGGTATATATTTTTCCGCTGCTTTAAAATCGCCCGATTTCAGTTTTTCACGCAAAAACGAAGCCGAGACAAAGCTGTCCTCTAAAAGACTGTCGTGCTTTGCACCAAGCCTTTTAACCGTTTTAAATTCACAACAAAAATCAAGCTTTTTGGCAGCTATTATATATTCAATGGCAAGATTATTGTTAGCACCATCTAAAATACCTATTTCTGCGCCTAATTCCTCGGCTACAGCCTGCCGCAATTTTGCAAAGCTTTGACCGCTTTTAAGCTTTTTTGCTATTTTTTTAGAAAATTCGTCGCTTAAAAGTATCTCGGCAGTCTCTAGAAGCTTTTTT
>JAZNBP010000150.1:0-4824 GCA_045587085.1 Acutalibacteraceae bacterium
GAAATTGCGGTAAAAATCGTGAACGTCGGTTTTGGGGATTTCGTTCTCGTAAATATCTAAAGTAAGCTCATCTCTGGGAGCCATAGTTTTTGTAATGCCTGCGGCATTCTGAACAGGAGTTACGTCCTTTTCAATCCAGCGGGTAAGATTAGCAATCTGCGGTTTGGTTTGCCAATCCTTTTGCAAAAAGCTACCGTTTTTTGCCTGCATATAAAATCTGGGCATTGCCAAAAAGTTGTATGTACCAACCTCAATTAAAGCGGTTTTGCCTGTAGAAAAGCCGATTTCAAGACGGAAGCCGTCATCCACCTCGTCATTTGTGTAGTGGGTGCTTACACAGTTAATTGTGCAAATTTCGTCAGGAATTAGCTGAAGTATCTGGTCAATCAGGTGAACGCCCCAATCAAGTATCATACCGCCGCCGTATTTCTTTACACAACGCCAATCGCTCGGTATTCCGCGAGAGCCGTGAATACGTGACTCAATTCTGAGCACTTCGCCGATTTCACCGCTTTTGATTACATTTTTAATACCCAAAAAGTCAACATCGTAGCGTCTGTTCTGGTGAACACAAAGCTTCTTTCCGCTTTTTTTCTCGGCTTCGAGCATACGGTCAAATTCGGCAACAGATAATGCAACCGGCTTTTCGCAGATTACATTGTGACCAGACAAAAGGCCGTTTACTACCAAATCCTCGTGAACGTCGTTGGGAGTTGCAACCACTATTATATCAACAGTTTTATCCTCGAAAATAGCCTCGTTAGAGCTATATACAAACACACCGTCTGCCTTTGCGGCTTCACGGCGGTTTTCCTTTATATCATACGTACCTGCAAGAGTGCAAACATCACTTTTTTCAATTTGTCGGCAATGCCAAGCACCTTGACCGCCATAGCCTATAACGGCAACCTTTTTCATAATTTCCTCCAACAAGGGTTAAATACTTTGGCAACGTACTGATTTTTTATTATATATCAGCATTTTCCGTCTATGCACATTATACTATTCGTTTCCAAAAAATGCAATAGCAAAGCTTCGGTTTAACGACAAATTTTTATAGAAAAAAGGACTGTTTAACAGTCCTTTTGCATCAATTTAATACGCCTTGCCCCAATAAAGCATAGACTTTGCTTTTTTGCCGCAGCAAACGCAGGTGTCGGAGATTTCCTCCTGCTCAAAGGGAGCACAGCGAGAGGTGATGCCCGCAACCTCTTTAAGCTTATCCTCGCACTCACGGTCACCGCACCACATAGCACGGATAAATCCGGGCTTGTTGTCGGCAATATCCTTTAACTCATCAAGACTGTGTGCGTCATAGGTCATTTCTGCACGGCGGTTTAATGCTTTTTCGTAAAGTCCGTCGTGAACAGCCTTTAAAAGCTCAGGGATTTTAACTGCTAGCTCGTCAAGAGAAACTACAGTCTTTTCCCCGTTATCACGGCGTACTACCACACAAACATTATTCTCAATATCACGGGGACCCAGCTCAATTCTAAGCGGTACACCCTTCATTTCATACTCAGCAAACTTCCAACCGGGGGACTGGTCGCTACTGTCAAGCTTAACTCGGCAAGCACTTTTTAGTGTTTCGTATACTTCGTTTGCCTTTTCCAAAACACCCTCTTTATGAGAAGCAATAGGCACAATTACAGTTTGAATGGGAGCTACAACAGGGGGAAGCACAAGTCCACTGTCATCACCGTGTGTCATAATAAGAGCACCGATAAGACGTGTGGTTGTCCCCCAAGAGGTCTGGAACGGGTGAACAATCTGATTATTTTTATCGGTAAATTCAATATCAAAAGCCTTTGCAAAGCCGTCACCGAAATAGTGTGAGGTTCCGCTTTGTAAAGCCTTACCGTCATGCATAAGAGCCTCAATAGTGTAGGTATCCTCTGCACCGGCGAAACGCTCCTTTGCGGTTTTGACACCTTTAACAACCGGCATTGCAAGTACATTTTCGCAAAATTCCGCATATACATTAAGCATGCGGATGGTTTCTTCCTTAGCCTCCTCGGCGGTGGTGTGGAGAGTGTGACCCTCCTGCCATAAAAATTCACGTGAACGCAGGAACGGACGTGTGGTCTTTTCCCAACGCACAACATTACACCACTGGTTATAGAGCTTCGGCAGGTCGCGGTAGGAGTGAACGATATTCTTGTAATGGTCACAGAACAGTGTTTCCGAAGTCGGGCGAACACACATTCTTTCCTCTAATTCGTCATTTCCGCCGTGGGTTACCCAAGCAACCTGGGGAGCAAAGCCTTCAACGTGGTCCTTTTCCTTTTGCAAAAGGCTTTCAGGTATAAATAACGGCATATACACGTTTTCGTGGCCGGTTGCCTTAAAACGTGCATCCATTTCCTTTTGTATATTTTCCCAAATAGCATATCCGTAAGGGCGGATAATCATACAACCCTTAACCGAAGCATAGTCGATAAGCTCTGCCTTAATGCAGACATCGGTATACCATTTGGCGAAATCCTCATCCATAGAGGTTATCGATTTTACAAGCTTTTCCTTTGCCATAAATAATTAGCACCTTTCATTACCGCATATTCTTGTTTATTATAAAGTAAAATGCATTATTTTGCAACACTTTTTGTCCATATAGCAAAAATTTTTTCATAATTTTGCAAAATTCAAAAAAATCTATTGACAAAATATAAATATAGGAATATCATTTTAATATACAATTTAAAGCATTATTTTCAGGAGGAAAATTTTATGGTATTTGACAAGATTAAAGCTATACTCGCAGAACAGCTCGGTGCTGACGAGGAAGATATGACAATGGAAACCAACATCGCTAAGGATTTGGGTGCAGACAGTCTTGACGTGGTAGAGCTTTTAATGTCTATCGAGGATGAGTTTGAGGTTGAAATCCCTGATGAGGAGATTGAGAATATAAAAACTATCGGCGACCTTACCGATTATATTCAGAACAATATGAATTAAAAAAGATAAGCACCCCAAAGGCTCAAAGCTTTTGAGGTGCATTTTTAATTTTAAAATTACAGATTATTTTGCCTTTGCCTCGCAATAAAGACAGCGGTAAATTCGCTTTTCTTTGTCAGCTAAGGTAAAGATTTGTGGCAATTCCTGTTCTGTCGAAGAAATACATCTTGGATTTTTACAGACAAGAACATTTGTAAGCTTCTGAGGAAGCTCAATTTTTTTCTTTTCTACTGTTTTTCCGTCCTTGATGATATTTACGGTAACATCAGGGTCAACAAAGCCTAAAATTTCGGTGTTGAGGTCAACCTCGGCATCGATTTTTATTATATCCTTTTTGCCCATTTTTCTACTGCCGACATTATTTATAAGTGCTACTGCACAGTCAAGCTCAGCAAGGCTTAAAAGCTTATAAAGACGCATTCCTTTTCCGGCGGTTATATGGTCGATAACGATACCGTTTTTAATTGAATCAATATTCATTATTCTACCTCCAGAAGCTTTAATATAAGTGCCATTCTCATATATTTTCCGTTAAGCACCTGCTTGAAATAACAAGCACGCTTGTCATCATCTATCGAAACGGCAATTTCATTAACACGCGGAAGCGGATGCAAAATGCACATATCCTCTTTCGCAGTGGTGAGCTTTTCGGGGGTTAGAATGTAGCTGTCCTTAAGGCGTAAGTATTCCTCCTCGTTAAAGAAACGCTCACGCTGAACCCTTGTCATATAAAGAATGTCAAGCTCGGGCATTACACTTTCTAAGTCGGTGGTTTCTACATATTTAATATTATTTTTTGTAAGGGCTTCCTTTACATAGTCGGGAACGGTAAGCTCTGACGGGGAGATAAAGATAAACTTCATACCCTGATAGCGTTTTAATGCGTTTATAAGCGAATGTACTGTTCTGCCAAATTTAAGGTCACCGCAAAAGCCAACTGTCAAATTGTCAAAATGACCTTTTTCACGGTGGATTGTAAGTAAATCGGCAAGTGTCTGAGTGGGGTGATTATGTCCGCCGTCGCCTGCGTTGATTACGGGAACTGACGCGTTCATTGCCGCTACTAAGGGAGCACCCTCTTTTGGGTGACGCATTGCAATAATATCGGCATAGCAGGAAACAGTTTTTGCGGTATCGGCAACACTTTCACCCTTTGCTGCTGACGAGCTTTGTGCTTCGGAAAAGCCTAGTACATTTCCGCCAAGCTCCATCATAGCCGCCTCAAAGCTTAGCCTTGTTCGGGTGGACGGCTCAAAAAACAGGGTTGCAAGCTTTTTACCGTCGCATTTGTGGGCGTATTTCTTGGGGTTTTCGATAATATCATCGGCAACCGCCAAAAGACCGTCCAATTCTTCCTTGGAAAGCTCTAAAATATCAATTAAGCTTCTCATTTAAGGATTACTCCTTTGCTCCGTTTATTTTAAGATAATTCTTAATTCTTTCTACGTTTTCGCGGTTTTTCTCGTCCTCTTCAAGATATTCGATAATGTCATAAACATCAACTACCGAATATACGGGGAAACCGAACTCCTCGCCTACTTCTGCCATAGCACTTTTGTCAGTTTTGCCCTTTTCCTTGCGGTCAACCATAACAAAGCAGGCGGCAACCTTTGTGCCCTCTAAATGGGAGAGATTAGCCATACTTTCTCTTATAGCGGTACCGGCGGTGATAACGTCTTCAACTATTACTATTTCTTCACCTTCTTGTGGCTTATAGCCTACAAAAACACCGCCCTCGCCGTGGTCCTTTTCCTCCTTGCGGTTGAAAAAGAAGGGTACATCCAAGCCGTTTTTAGCAAGTGCTACCGCAACGGATACCGCAATCGGGATACCCTTATAGGCAGGACCGTAAAGCACAGTCTTTTT
>JAZNBP010000151.1:0-7971 GCA_045587085.1 Acutalibacteraceae bacterium
AACGTTAGCACGAGGGTTATCCCATGATCTAAATACAGCTTTTACTGCTCCCATTAATTGTTCTTTTGCATCACTTGGGAAATCAGCACCAATTTTGTCTTTATATTCAGCTTTAAATTGGTTAGCTAATTCTTTTAAATCTTCAGCGGTAAGCTCAACGTCCTGAGTAACACCCTTTTCTTCCTTCATTTTGTCGATAAGCTCTTCAAAATACTTCTTACCAACTTCCATAACTACGTCAGAATACATTTGAATAAATCTTCTGTAGCAATCCCAAGCCCAACGAGCGTTGCCTGACTGTTCAGCCATAAACTCAACAACTTCTTCGTTAAGACCGAGGTTAAGAATAGTATCCATCATACCGGGCATAGATGCACGTGCACCTGAACGAACAGAAACGAGAAGAGGATTTGTCTTATCGCCGAATTTCTTGCCGGTGATACCCTCCATATCGTCAATACCCTTCATGATTTGTGCCATAATTTCATCGTTGATTTTTCTACCGTCTTCGTAGTACTGTGTACAAGCTTCAGTAGATACGGTAAAGCCCTGAGGAACAGGAAGACCTATTTTAGTCATTTCTGCCAGGTTAGCACCCTTACCGCCGAGAAGCTCACGCATTTTAGCGTCGCCCTCTTTAAAAAGGTAAACATACTTGTGACCCATTAAGAATCAACCTCCTAAAAATATTATGGATTATATCCACTGTTAACTATTATTATACCTATTTATAAGGTATCCAAATCATTATACCAATTTTTTTCGAAAAAATAAAGAGTTTTTTTTGAAAAATTTGGTTTTTTCAAAAAAAAGGTTATATTTTACGAAAAAAAAGAATATATTATTGCAAAAATATGATTTTATGCACAAAATCTGTAGCAAAAAAACTTCGAGACCTTTTAAAGTCCCAAAGTTTTTTAGATTTTTACCAAATAGAAAGCTCAATGCCTCTCGCATACAATCTTTTTGCAAGAACCTCATAACCTTTTTCATTCAAATGACAGTTAAAAGGCAAATTATTATAGCAGAACTGTGAAGGAATAGCATTTTGTGTGAGGCAAGCCTTATCCTTTTGGTTAAGAGTAATACCATAATCGGTTACCGCATCGGTTTGGAAATACTTACGCACTTCTACCGCATTCTTGCCGAAAGCAGTGGCAAACTCGGCCGAATAATCAGCGTCATAAAAAGGCACAATATAAAGATTTTTCGAGGCAGTGTGTGTGATTTTTTTGTACTGATTGATAAGCACATCTGACGGAAGTCCACCGTCGTTTGCACCCATAAGAGATATATTTAAGTAAACCTCTCCAAAATATTCGGAATAATCAAATTTTGCCTTTGTGCCTTTTTTCAAGGTAAGTGCGGAATCGGTATTGCTTCTTGTTAAGGTAACGTCACCTATACCGTAGGTGCCACCTGACTGCATATAAGACATAACAAAGGTGTTCTCGCCGATTATCACCTTAATATTATTGGTCAAATCTCTACATTTTCCTTTGAACTTAATTTCTCCGCCATCATCCGCTACAAAAAGCTTATCATTAGCAACAGTTACCGAAGCCTTTCCCTGCTCGAAGGTAATATCATCTAAAACTGAAAAATCAATAGCATTTGCACGAGCCAAAATGGTATAGGTAGTCTCTCCGCCGACGCCCATATTGAAAACCTTATATTTCTCACCAAGATTGCTTTGCAAAAACGCAGGATATGTAGTTTGATTAGCCATACCCATACCCTCTGTTATGCTGTCGCCCCAGCATACTATCACCTTTTGAACTTCGGTTTTTTCTGTCTTAGCAGCAGGCTTTTTTTCCTTCTTTCCCTGCCCGCTACAGCCTACAAAAAGGCAAAGTGTAAAGCTTAAAAATAGAGTTAAAAATTTTTTCATTTTAAAAGCTCCTTGTTTAATAATTTTTTACGCTTCATATGATATTGTTTTTATTTCATTTGATTTAAGGGTTACTGCCAATTCCCTTCCGTTTGCTTTAAGAATAATTTCCTGAGAAATCGGGCTTAAAAGCACAACACTTACAAGCTTATTATTTTTCCATTCAAAATCAAGCTTAACATTACCCTTAGCCACAACGCCCGAAAGCCTACCGTTTTTCCAAGCAGAAGGAAGTGCCGGGAGTAATTGGATTTTTCCGATTTCACTTTGCATAAGCATATTGCAAATTGCGGCAGTAGAACCGAAGTTGCCGTCAATTTGGAAAGGCGGATGTGCATCCATTAAATTCGGGAATGTGCCACCCATATCGGTATAATCAATATGATCTGTGGGCTCTACCAGATACAGCTGACGCTTTAGAATATCAAGTGCGTGGTCACCATCCTTAAGATGAGCCCAAAGGCTAACCTTCCACGCAAGGCTCCAACCGGTACCGACATCTCCTCTTTTAACAAGTGTTTCTCTGCAAGCGTTTGCTAATTCGGGAGTGTTATCAACTGTAATTGTGTTTCCGGGGAATAATCCGTACAAATGCGATACGTGACGGTGATGAATATCAATTTCCTTCTCGCCACCGTTCCACTCAGTTATAGTTTCATCGTTGTTAATTGAAACGGGTAAAATCTCAGGCAAGATTTCCTTTGCTTTTTGTACTAATTCATCGTCAACATCTAAAATCTCGGATGCTTTTATAAATCTTATAAACAAATCTTTCAATATTTCCTGAGACATTGCCGCACTCTTTGTAAGATAGGCAGATTTTTGCTCATAAAGATATTCATTCTCAGGCGATGTGGTAGGACTTACCATATACTTGCCATTTTCGTCCTTATAGAGAGTATCAGTATAAAAAAGTACCGCATCGTAAATAATCGGGAAAACCTGTTTTAATTTTTCAATATCAAGTGTATACTCGTAAAGCTCATACAAATGACTTGCAAACCAGCCGGTACTCATAGTCCAGAAAGTATAACGTACTGCAGGAGCACCTACATTGATACCTACGGGATTGGTAAGTCCCCAGATATCAGCATTATGATGGGCAGTAAAACCGCGAGCACCGTAGTAATTTTTAGCGGTGATTTTTCCGCTTTCGCGTAATTTTTCAATAAAACTTATGTACGGGCCAAAGCATTCCTCTAAATTTGTATTAAGCATTGGCCAATAATTCATCTCAGTATTAATATTAAGCGTGTAGTTAACATTCCAAGGCGGAAGCATTTTTTCATTCCAAATACCCTGTAAATTTGTAGCTTCACTTCCCTCTCTTGAAGCAGAAATTGCAAGATATCTGCCAAAGCCGAAAAGCAATTCAAAAAGTCCCAAATCACTGCCGTCGAAATTCTTTAATCTTTCGTAGGTATCACGCTTTTCTTGTGGGCTTGAAAGTGTCAGACTCACCCTATTATAAAGACTTGAAAAATCCTTTATATGCCTTTGCTTTATGATTTCAAAATCCTTAAAGGTAAGAGATGCGACCGTGTTTATTGCTTTTTTAAGATTATCAGTATTTTCGCCCCTTGTGATATTGTAAAAATCAGTTTCGCAAGAAATGTAAATTACAGCCTTTGACGCATTATTAACAGTCACCCTGCCGTTTTCAAACGAGACATCACCGTCAGTATTGACCTTTACCGCAGCGTAAAAGCCCATTCCGTTGCCTTTTGAATAGTCGTAAATTTCGGTTTTTTTATCAACATCCATACCACAAGGCGGAGCAAATCCGTTAATTGTTAAAACATTTTTATCAAAAGAAGTATTGTCAAGCTTTAGCTTTGTAAAAAGATTAAAGCTAAAGTCTAACTTTTTGTCATCCGCTTCGATATAAAGGGCTATAACATTATCTATGTAAGAAACAAATGCCTCTCTGCTAAAGTTTACTCCGCCACAAGAATATTTGCTTTGTGCAATTCCGTTTTCAAAATTTAACTGACGCTCATAATTATTGTAATCATTATGCGAAAATTCAAGTTCTAGATTGCCAAGTGGCATATACTTTTCGCAATCGGTAGATAAGAAGCCCTCTGCCAAGGCGTTTTGTGCTTCGTGAACTTTGCCGTCAAGCACCAACTCACGCACTTTTTTGTATACCGACGGTGCATTTTCAGGGGGAATATTTTTCTTGCCCGTACCCGTCCAAAGTGTATCGTGATTAAGTGAAATTCTATCGTTTATGGGATTAAAATAAACCGTAGCTCCCAAATGACCATTTCCAATAGGAAAGGCCTCCTCGAATCGTTTTGCAGGATTTTTATAAAACAATACATTTTCCATTAGATACACTTCTTTTCTAAAACTCTATTATTTAATCAGTATTTTTTCTCTTTTTCTTTATTATTAAAATAAAAATAATAAGTGCAATAACTACCACAATAACAGCTATCGTAACTGCAACAATTATTTTGCTAAAATTACTATCTGTTTTATTTTCTTTATTGGCAATTTTATTTTCTTTCTGTTCTAAATCAAGTGCCGGATACAAATCATCTTCGTAACCGCTAAGCTCTGTTCCCCACATTTTAGCAATGGTTTTCGGTATTTGAATATTTTCTATTGTAACATCAGAAAAAACCTTTGCATCATAACCGTAAGCAAATACAGGAACATCTGCAGCCGTATGTACTGTTGTTGTGTAGGCATAACGACCATTTTCACCAATTTTAATTCCACCGGTTTCGTGGTCGGCAGTCATAATAATAAATGTTTCGGGATTATAGAAAGCAAATTCCATAGCGGAGCCTATAATCTGATTAAATCTAACTCCTGCATGAAAAAGCTCCTGCTATATCGCTACTGTGTCCGTGCACATCAAAGCCTGCCTCTTCAAACATAATGAAAAAGCCGTTCTCATTCTTTGAAAGCTCTGCTAATGTATTATTAAAATCTCGCTCTACGCCGTTTATTACAGCTTCCTTTTCGTAATTAAAACCATAATCTCCCAAAAAAATAGTATTATGATTTACTTTTAATGCTTCTTGCCCTAAAATAATATCATCAGTTAACTTCCTATTTTTAACATGTGTTGAAAAAGCAGAAGGAGTAGCACCTGTAATCAAATCGGTGGTCATTATAGCGGTGCTTTTGTTAAGCTCTATCGCAAGTTCCGTGAGAGATTTTACATTTTTATAATCGCGATCCATACCAAGTCTGCCGTTAAAAGTTTTGTAGCCTGTAGCGAGTGCTGTTCCGCCTGCCGCACTGTCAGTCGTACCTGAAAGTGAATTTGTGCGTGCAAATCCTATATACGGAAACATATATCCATAAAATGCACTTTCCCCGTCGCTGTGTAAACTGTATTCTTCAGCTGTATAATTTTCAAAAAGCTTAGTCTGAAAAACGCCCATTCCGTCACCGATAAGGAATATATAATTTTTAGCCTTTTTTACAATTGGATTATATACCTTTTCCTTTTTGGCAACGCTCGAATCAAATGTACCGTCTTTGATATAGGTGTCAACAAAATAATATGCCGCAGCAGCTATAACAAAATAATCCCCTTCCATTGCAATGTGAGAATCGTCCGCCAACATAGAAAACTGAACATTTTGAGTATCAATATCCAGCGATTTTGAAATTGCACGGTTTGTCTCTCCTACAACTATCTCGTGCTTCAAAGTTTCCACTTGTTCTGTATCAGACTTCACCTCAAGAGTAATACCCGTGCGTTCTTTAATCTGCTCAGATATGTATGTAGCCGCACGTAAAGTATAGTCAGGCTCATTTGACGAGTATATAATTGTATATTCGGAAATCGGACACCCATTTAAAGAACTGTGATTTTCTTCAATAGGCAATGCCGTTGCAGAATCCGATAATTTTGCACTGCAACCGCAAAAGGTTGAAATCAAGAAACATAATGCCAAGAATAAACTTAACCATTTTTTCATTTTAAAAACCTTACTTTTTTTGAAACAAATAAGTATGCTAATATTATACCTTACAAGGCCCAAAAAATCAACTCTTTTTTACTCGAAAGTCTTTCTTGTGAAAAATGCTAAAAACAGAAAATTAAACAAAAATTTCCTATAATATTTCTTTTTCTTTTTCAAAAGATAATATTGCAAACGCAAAAATATTTAAGGAGAAAATCACAATGGCTAAGAATGTAGTACCTGAGGCTAAAGAAGCTCTCAACCGTTTTAAGATGGAAGCTGCTAACGACCTTGATGTTCCTTTCCCATCTTAAAACGGCTGTTTTTTGCCTGTTTTTAGGCTTTTTATATACAAAATAGCCAAAATTTCGACCTAGTTTTTTATTTTCCCCATTTCACCCACAAACTTATAAAATATTCGTATTGACTGCTGAAATTCGGATGTTATGTGCGATGCTTTTTTCTTACCCTCAGGCAGAATTTTAGGTCCAATTTCAATTCTATCAATAAAGGTAAGTAGTGTATCACGGTCGAGTTTTTCAATATGACTGTATTGCTTTGTAAGTTCAAAAAACATTTTATAATTATCGCTTTTGCTAGTTTGTACGGTTTCTTCGCTAAGCTCTAAAAGTTCTTGCTTTATAGCAACAGCTTCTTTTTGCAAATCGTCAACCATAGAACTCAAACGGTCATCATCAAGTCGTCCCTCTGCATTGTCTACATAGAGTTTAGGAATTATTTTATCGATAACGCCTAATCTTCCCTGTAGTTTTTCTCTACGTGCTTTTCGTGCCTTAATTACCTTGTCGGAATTTTCTTCTTCCATAACACACTTTACAATATCATCAATTTCTTCATCATCAAGAGAAATCAAGGAGTTCAAATCTTCCGTTACAAGACTTACAAGGTCTGCATATCTGATACGAGTACCCTCGCAGGGATTGGTAATGTCTTTGCGTTTATTTATACAGGAAAGATACCAATATTTTTCACGCTCTCCTTTATAAACCGTTCCACAGGAACACAGTGCGTGTCCGCAAAGTGCACAGTATGCAACACCCGAAAAAATACTTTTTCTCACGTGGTCGTACTTCTGAAAATTACGGGTACCCTTGCCCATATTATCGTGAGCTTTTTGAAAGATTTCTTCACTTACCAATGCTTCGTGGGTATTCTCGGTTATCGCCCATCTTTCCTGTGGAATAGCAACCTTCTTTTTCGACTTTGCACTTGCTTTTTTGGTTTTACCGAGAACTGTATGACCGAGGTAAACTTCGTTCTTTAATATGCGTTTAACCGTTGTATAATTCCAAAGGTCTGAAGCTCTGGCCGCACCCTCTTCGCTGAATTCATCTCGATATAACACACGATATTTAAGCGGTGGAATAACGCCATCATTATTCAAATCCTGCGCTATTTTTCTTGATGAATCACCGTTTGCGGCAGCATTAAAAATTCTCTGCACAACAGGTGCAGTAACTTCATCGGGTACAAGTTGATTTTTATTGCGGTTCGCCTTTTTATAACCATAAGGCGGACAAGCGCAATACAAACCGTCTTGACGTTTAGTTCTAAGAACGTCCTTAACCTTTCGTGAACCGTCACGCAGATAAACCTCGTTCATAGCAAACTGGAAAGGTGCCATCACGTTATCATCTTCACTGTCAAAATTGTCAGCAATTGCGATGTAACGGACATCGTGCTCAGGAAAAAACTGCTCGGCATAATAACTCGACTCTCGCATATCACGGCCAAGACGGGATAGGTCTTTGGTAATTACCGTGTTTGCCAAGCCTTTATTTAATTCTCGCATCATTTCCTGAAATCCTGGTCGGTCAAAGTTACCGCCCGAATAACCGTCATCAACAAATTCACGAACAAGGTTGATACCATTTTGCTCACAATACTTGGTTACGATCATGCGTTGGTTTGTAATACTTGAAGATTCGCTTTTCTGTGCTTCTTCTCGGGATAATCTGAAATAAGCAAAAGCAATTTTATTTTGTTCGACTCTCATAGTCCCTCCTTCGAGTGAATCGAACCACTAAAATTATTATACATTATTGTGCCGTTTCTTTCAAGCGACGGCGCATTATTTTTTATATCTTTTACACGCTGCTCAATGAGCATAGCGGTAGTTTTATTCTC
>JAZNBP010000152.1:0-1840 GCA_045587085.1 Acutalibacteraceae bacterium
TTTTTCCTCGTGACAGAAAACCTTGACAACCTTTTGTCCTGACATCATTTCCTGTATAAAGCCCTCTGCTTTACCAAGCGATTTTTGGTGCTGGATAAAAAATTTCGCACTGCCGCCGCCAAACTTTTTGGTAATCATTAAAAGTGCAAACACGCCCATTAAAACTACCGCCGTCATCCAAACGCTATACCAAAGCATAATTGAAAAGACACAAATTACAATAATTCCTGCCTGTATTACCGACGGTATCGCCTGAGAAACCAACTGTCTGAGTGTGACAATGTCATTGGTGTAATGGCTCATAATATCGCCGTGCTTATGGCTGTCGAAATAGCTTATGGGTAGATTTTGCATTTTAGTAAACAGAGTTTTTCGCATTTTCCCCAAAAAGCCCTGTGTTATATAAGCCATTAACTGTGTGTGAGCAAAAACCGCGGTTAAGGATACAACATAAAGCGAAGCCAAGGCTATAATTTTAGGAATAATTTCTGCCTTTGCACCGTTCCAGTCGCGTGAAACAAACCATTTTTCAATTACAGCCAAAACCTGTTGCTGAAAGACTGCCGGAGCTGCTGCTGTGATAGAGGCAAACAAAATGCAAACTAGTGTCAAAGGCAGTAAAACAGGATAAAAGGATAATAAAAGCTTTAACACCCTTTTAAAAGATGAAAAATTAAGCTTTCTGCCCGCAATAGGCACACCCTTTGGTGGATTATTTTGCTTCATCACAGTCACCTCCGTTTACTTGCTGCTCGTAAACCTCTTTATAAATTTCGCATCTTGAAAGCAGTTCATTATGCCTACCTTTATCTGCAATCTTTCCGTTTTCAAGCACAATTATCAAATCAGCATCCTCTACAGAAGAAATTCTCTGAGCAATAATAATTTTTGTGGTTTCGGGAATAAACTCACGAAAGCCCTTTCTTATCAGAGCATCAGTTCTTGTGTCAACTGCACTTGTAGAGTCGTCAAGTATTAAAATCTTAGGCTTTTTAAGAAGTGCACGTGCAATGCAAAGTCTTTGCTTTTGTCCGCCCGAAACGTTAGCTCCTCCCTGCTCTATGAATGTATCATATTTTTCCGGAAAGGTATCTATAAATTCGCTTGCTTGGGATAATTTGCACACATATTCGATTTCCTCATCAGTTGCATTTTCATTGCCCCAACGCAAATTTTCCTTTATACTGCCCGCAAAAAGCTGATTCTTTTGAAGCACCATTGCAACCGCGTCACGAAGCACCTCAATATCATAATTCCTTACATCAACGCCTGCAACCTGAACCTCGCCGGAGCTTACATCATAAAGACGCGGAATAAGCTGTACTAGGGACGATTTACTCGAACCCGTACCACCTATAATACCTACCGTCATACCTGAAGTTATTTCAATATTTATATCCTCAAGTGCATTTTTTGTGGCTTTATCGGAGTATTTAAAGGAAACATTTTTAAAAGTAATACTTCCGTCCTTTACTTCATTTACAGGATTTTCAGGATTTTTAAGGGTAGATTCCTCGTTTAATACCTCACATATACGCTTCATAGATTCAAGCGACATTGTTATCATAACATAAATCATAGAAACCATCATAAGTGACATAAGTATCTGCATACCGTAAGTAAGCATTGCCGAAATCTGACCTACATCTATTGCTGTGCCTCCGCTTTTTACGACAAGCATAGAGCCAACAAGCAAAATGAAAATCATATTAAAATACATACAAAACTGCATAATAGGTGTATTAAGTGCTACTATACGTTCTGCTCTTGTGAAATCACCGCAAATATCATCACTTGCTTTTTGAAATTTTTGTTTTTCGTATTCCTCACGTGAAAAGCC
>JAZNBP010000153.1:0-5167 GCA_045587085.1 Acutalibacteraceae bacterium
TTCTTTGTTTTTAAAAACAGCAATACAGGCCTTGTAAATGTATTGTATAAACGGCACAACGGCAACTACGGTTTGATTGAGCCGGTTGAAGAATAAAAGCAAAAAAAGGGAGGCAATGCCTCCCTTTTAATTATTCAGCTATTAGAATTCCGCCTATTGCAAGAGTTCCCTTTGTTACCTCAATTTTAACAGTATGCTCCTTAGGAGTGAGATTATCAAATGTTAAAAACTCGTGAGTAAAGGACGAACGTTGTGGGTTTACATACTCAACCTCTTCGCCGTCAAGCGTAATTGTAACGTTTGCGGCCGGACCGTCAGTAGCCTTTGCCAAAAGTCCTACTCCTATTCCCTCAAAGGTAAATTCGTAAATGGAGCCTGCAGCCGCTTTGAGAGCCTTTTCGTGAAGCATAGGCACAAGTCTTTCACCGTACTGCAGATTATCAACCACGGTATGACCTGAAATTCCGGCTTTAGCAATTTCCTCCGCATAGATTATTCTGGAGGCTTTTATAGGATTTGTAACAAAATAATCCTTTGGAACCGAATGTCCCTTTAATGCTGACGCTTTTTTAGGTGAAGTGATAAGCTTTTCTTCCAATACCTTTTCAATAGCATTTGCGTAAATCTTGTATCCGTCATTATTAGGATGAACTATATCGGTAACAAGACTTTCCCAAGACTTACCCGATTTTACAGCTGCCTTTAATGATTCAAACACATTGATAGAGGGTATGCCGTAAAAATCAGCAACCTTTTTATGCGTATTTATATATACCGAATCACTTGTAAGATGTGATTTCTCGCCGACTAAAACTATTACTATATCAGTATTTGCATTATTACTTCTGATTTTTCTGATTATAGCTTCAATATAAGCGGCAGACTGTGTATCTTTCATTTGGTTATAAAAGTCATTAACCGCAAATTCAACAAAAACCAAATCGGGATTTTTTGCCAAAACATATTCATCAAGTCTGTGATATCCCCAAAAAGAGCTTGAAGAACCTATACCCGCATTTGTATCGGTTATAGTAGCAGAGGGGAACTTTACCTTAAACCAATCGGTAACATCACTACGCCAGCAATAGCCGTCTGTACCACCGGTACCATTTGTAACAGAACCGCCAATATATACGACATTAAGCTTTTTATTAACCGTCAAATTGTAATATGTATTAGCTAAATCATCAAGCTTTTCTGTGCCCTTGGCCTCTGTAAAGGTGCGGTCAGGCATAAAGGTTTTGGTTAAATCAATCTGAGCCTCAGTATTAGCTGATTTGTCAGTACCCTTTTTACTCTCCTTTTTTCCGCAAGCAGAAAAGCTAAAAAGCAATACTACACTCAAAACAAGAGCTAAAATTCGTTTCATAACAATAACCTCTTAATATTTTGAAATTACGTTTTTAAGGAAATCGGCAGCAATCTTTATATCACCTGCGGGGTCGTCGCCAACCTCACGTTCGATAGTTAAAAAGCCCTTATATCCGATATCCTCAAGTGCTTTCAAATACTTGGGGAAATCTACACTACCTGTACCGAGAGGTACTTCTTCATAAAGCTTAGCGTTTCTGATTTCCTCCGGTATCGGATGAAGCACACCATATATATACTCAGGGTTTTCCTTTCTATAGTTAACGCCATCCTTTGCGTGGGTGTGAACGATATAATCCTTTAAATTATAAACTGCAGCTACGGGATCATCGCAGGTAACCATTGCAAGGTTAGCTGGGTCAAGGTTTACTGCAACGCCTGTTGAATGAAGCTCATCTAAAAAGCCTTTTAATGTAGCACTGGTCTCAGGACCTGTTTCAATAGCAAAGTGAGAGCCTATGCTGTCAGCATAACGGCTAAGCTCAAAACAAGCATCCTGCATAATCTTGTAACGCTCGTGATTTTTGTCAGCAGGCACTACACCTATGTGTGTGGTAACAATATCACATTCTAATTCCTTAGCCAAGTCCAAAATTCGCTTAGATTTTTCGATAAGCTCAGGGTTAAGCTCGGGATTACCAAAACCTCTGCCTAAGTCACCGCAAATAGCCGAAAATACAAGTCCGTTATCCTTAACAAAAGAAAGAAGCTCTTTTCTTTTAGCCCCTACTAAATTTTCGGGAGAGTTTTCACCGTCGGTAGAATACATCTGAATACCGCTTGCCCCAATTTTAGCAGCCTCGACAATGGCTTCTTTTGTAGGCTTTCTAAAAGAATCAATAATTACACCAATTGGGAAGTTGTACATATAAACACCTCGTTAATTTCATATAAGAAACCCCATACAAGCTTTAACACTTGTATGGGGAAATTAAAGCTTTATCTATGCTTTACTTTTTCTTGAACTTTATAACACCTTTTTTAGCAAGTATTACAACAGTTACAGCACCGCCGATTAAGATCACAGCGCCTGCAATGATTACAATAATCCAAACAATTGTCAAGCCGCCTTCTTCTTCCTCGGTAGAAGTTTCCTTCTTTTCGTCTGTATCAGCAGCAGGAGTATCTGAAGGTGTGTCATCAGGCATAGGAGTTATAACAGGAACGTCGTCCTCGCCCTCAACATAAACAACTGCACCTTCGTTAAGACCTACAAACTCATTTCTGAAGTCAACAAGCTCATAAGGAGTTACATCGTCATCATCAAGTGCTGCTTCAGCAATATGCCAGCCAGAACCACCGATAACTTCGTAGTGCAGATCTTTAACAGAGTCAAATCTGAAATCAGCATTTGTTAAGAGGTTAGTTGTAGTTCCCTTTTCAACAAGCTTGAAGTTCCAGAAGTATGCGTCACCGTCATTTCCTGATTCCATAGCAACGATAAAGTCGGTCTGCTCGGGTAGAGTGGTGAACTCTAATTCCTTATGGTAATAGCCCTTGTTTTCGTTCTTAATGCTATAAGACTCGCCGTCAGGAGCATTCATCCACATATTGGATTCAGGATATTCCTCGGTATAGCCGGTGTAAAGTGTCTTAATACCTACTATACCGCCCTGAACACCTGAGTCAAACTCACCGGGATCACCGTAGTAATCGTACGAGAGCACATAGGTTGTTCCACCCTTAATTACAGAGCCGTTTTCAGACTTATGAGCTGTACCTACATACTGTGCAAATGTCTGATACTTAAGTGCACCCTTACCTTGAACGAAGCAGTAGTTGTGCTGTAAGAGCATCTTAGCTGGCTTTGAGTTAGAACCAGAACCAGAACCGGAGCCTGAGCCTGAGCCTGAACCGGAGCCTGAACCGGAGCCTGAATCTTCACCTACAACCTGACCTTCCTTAAGTGTGGTAAGCTCAGTTCTGAATTTAGCAATACTGTAAACGCCCTTTTCAATACCTTGTGCATTAATGCCCCAACCCTTACTTCCTAATGCACCAGTATTTAGCATATCATTGATATCCTCGTAAATAAGTGCACTATTGGTTAACAAGTTCTCGGTTGTGCCTTTTTCAACAAGCTTAAAGTTCCAAAGATATGCAGTACCCTTTTTGAGTGACTCAATCTGGAAGATAAAGTCATTCTGTTCAGGTAAGGTCTTGAAGGTATACTCAACGTGCTTGTAGCCACGTGTGGGTAGCAAGCTCGTTAAGCTATACTGCCACATATTAGACTGATAGAATTCCTCGGTATAACCACTGTAAAGTGTTTTAATACCGATGGAACTTGTAAAGCTTTCGCCCGGCTCTGCATAGATATCGAAGGATACAACATATTCTGTGTTACCCTTAATAACTGAACCGTTTTCTTGATTATTAACATTACCTACGAACTGGCTGAAGCCTACGTACTGCGGGAATGTCTTCTGTGTGAGAAGGAGCATATACTTGTCAGCTACTGTATCGGAACCTTCGCCGCCAGAGCCTTCACCGCCGGAGCCTTCGCCACCAGAGCCTTCGCCACCTTCACCGCCTTCGCCGGAACCAGCGTTAGGATCGTAAATTTCACCGTTTTCAAGATTTGTAAGTTCATCGCGGAAAGGAACAAAGCTATATACACCGTCGCCCTGTAAGGAAGCAGTTTGGATATTCCAACCCTTCTGTCCTAATACAGAAACGTGGTAATCATACATTTCATCAGATGTGAAGTCAGTATTTGTGAATAGGTTTTCTGTGGTTCCCTTTTCAACAAGCTTGAAATTCCAATAGTAAGCCTGACCTCTTGTGCTAGCCTCAATCTGGAAGATGAAGTCTTGCTGACTTTCAATAGTTGTAAACTCAAATTCGCAATGCTTGAAGCCCTTAGTAGCATAATCCTTATATACGCCACCTTCATCCTCCATCCACTGGTTAGAAGCGGTATACTTCTTGCCTTCACCTACACCGGAGTAAAGTGTCTTGATACCAATAAAAGTTGAGAAAGGAACATCGTTTTCACCGGGATCTGCATACATATCGAAGGATACAACATACTTAGTGTTACCCTTAATTGTAGCACCGTTACCGTTAGTACCCCAGATACCTACTTGCTGGCTGAAGCCTGCGTAGTTCTGTGCAGCATTGTTCTTTTGATAGAGCATATACTTCTGAGGCTCTGTAGACTCACTGCCTGTAGAACCGCCACCAATATCAGGAATCTGACCATAGGTGGTTGCAACAGCGGAAAGTTGCTTAGAAGTCTTAGAAGAGGTTTGTGTGCCTTCAGGCTTAAACTCTTCGTCACCATCGAAGGTGATTGTAACATTCCAAATGTAAACTACCGCATTTGAACCCGTAGAAGCAGTAGAGTTATTCATAATAGAAGGTCTGAAGTTTGAACTTGTAAACGAGTTAGTAGAGAAGTAGAATTCGGATTCTGCACCTATATTCAATACTTCTGTATTGGTAATATCATCCTTCATTGCAGCATTGTCATTAGTATTAGCTACAACAAATTTATCTGTTGTATTTGCATTAGTAATATAATAGCTAAATGCTACAACTGCGCTCTTACCACTTGCACTACCGTTAGAACCTGTAAGCATAAATCTTGCATACTTGTTCTGGCCATACTTAGCACCATCAAAGTCAATTGCATATGCTACAGTATCGCCACCGGGAGCAGCAGCAGGCATCTGAGCTTCGTTTATAAATTCAAACTTAACAGCACCTGAAGCGAAGAACTGTGTTGCTTCGGGTTTGAAAATACTCTTGCCGTTAGAGCTAATTTTAACATTCTAAGTCGGAGGCCAAGCGG
>JAZNBP010000154.1:0-6510 GCA_045587085.1 Acutalibacteraceae bacterium
TGACAATTTTTCATAAATCTTCCTCCAAAAGAAGCAAAAAACAAATCCGAATGCGGTTAAGCATCCGGATTCTTTTAATTATTGCTCAACAGCGTAAATACTAACCTGTTTGCGATCTCTACCCAATCTTTCAAATTTAACCTTACCGTCGATAAGGGCAAATAAAGTATCGTCAGAGCCGCGGCCTACATTGTTGCCGGGATGAATATGTGTTCCTCTTTGGCGAACTAAAATGTTGCCGGCGAGAACGAATTGACCGTCAGCGCGCTTAACACCAAGACGCTTGGACTCACTGTCACGGCCGTTCTTTGTAGAACCCACACCTTTTTTGTGAGCGAATAACTGAATGTTAATCTTTAACATTTTTTGCACCTCCGTAAATTAGAATGTTATTACTGTACTGATAGGATAATTCTTGTAAGTGAAGCTTTAGTCCCTCTAAAACGGAAACTGATGAAGCAGTTGGGTTTATTACCTTAAAACGCATTTTAGCGTCTGCTTCAAGCACCTCTGCATTATCACCGATAATCTCAGTAATAGTGTTAGCCGTAAGATATGCCGCTGAGGATACCGCCGCACAAACGATTTTTCCTAAAACATCATCACTGTCGGTTGAACAGTGACCGTTGAGTTCAAAGCCAACCAAGACTTTGTCCTCAATCAAAAACTTTACACTAGTCATAATTAACCGATTTCGTTAATTTGTACCTTTGTGTAAGGCTGTCTGTGACCCATTTTGCGAGCACAGCCCTTCTTAGGCTTGTAAGTAAATACTGTTACTTTCTTGCCCTTACCGTTCTTGAGAACAGTACCCTTAACGAAAGCGTCCTTAACATAAGGCTTGCCAACCTTTAAGGTTCTGTTGGAAACAGCAATAACTTTGTCGAAGGTAATCTCTTCATCAACCTGAGCGTCAAGCTTTTCAACATAGATAACGTCACCGTTTTCTACACGATACTGCTTACCGCCTGTTTCGATAATTGCGTACATTTTTTACACCTGCTTCTTATTCCAGTCTCGCTACGGAGGGTGTGTACCAACAGGCACAACTTTAAAACCCACAATATGCGGCTTATACATCTTAACACAAAGGACAGTATTTGTCAAGAATTTTTTTAACAAAATACTGTCCTTAATTTTTAATTGTTATTTGGGACGTATGTAGGCACAATTTTCATTATAAGTGCCCTTACATCAACGTTTTCATCATACATTGAGACACGCATTTCTTCAAGAGTTTTAAGGAAAAGCTCCTCATCAATGTCGATAGGCTGACCAATATGAATTAGGTTGTTCTCCGTAGCCTTTAATCCTTCCTCATTCATAAGGAGTTCTTCGTAAAGCTTTTCGCCGGGTCTAAGCCCTGTAAACTTAATTTCAATATCCTTATAAGGTACAAAGCCCGAAAGTCTGATAAGATTTTCTGCCAAAGTAAGAATTTTTACCGGCTCACCCATATCAAGCACAAAAATCTCACCGCCCTTAGCGTTGGCACCTGCTTGTAAAACAAGTGACACAGCTTCAGGAATTGTCATAAAATATCTAATTATATTAGGGTCAGTAACGGTAACAGGTCCGCCTGCTTTAATTTGACTTTCAAACAATGGTATTACACTGCCGTTAGAGCCTAGCACATTACCGAAACGAACAGCTACAAAATCGGTATCTGAATGCTTATTGCAAACCTGAATTATCATTTCACAAATACGTTTGCTAGCACCCATAATATTAGTCGGGTTTACCGCCTTATCAGTAGAAATCAAAACAAATTTTTCCACACCATACTTAGACGCTGCATTTGCGGTTTTATATGTACCGAAAACATTGTTTTTGATAGTTTCGTTCGGGCTATCCTCCATAAGCGGCACGTGCTTATGCGCAGCAGCGTGATAGACAATCTGTGGTTTATAGGTCTTAAACAGATAATCAAGTCGCTTAGTATCTCTGACAGAGCCGATAAGAGTTACAAGATTAATTCCCGGGAAATTTCTTAATAATTCATTTTGAATTTCATAAGCGGAATTTTCATATATATCGAAAATAATAAGCTGACGCGGATTATGTACCGCTATTTGTCGGCAAAGCTCAGAACCAATAGTTCCTCCACCGCCTGTAACTAAAACCACTTTGTTTTTAACGTAATTCAGCTTGTCACCTAAATTGATATCGATAGGCTCTCTGCCTAGCAAATCCTCTATCCTTACCTTTCTGATAGAATTAGCAAGGTCATCGACATCGTAAAGCTTGCAGATTGAAGGTAATATTCTTACAGGACAATTTGTTTTTTGGCAAATATTAAGAATTTCAGCTCTGTCCTGTGAGGAACAATTAGGAATAGCAAAGATAATGGTTGAAATGTTAAACTTTTCGGCTGCTTCAATTATTGTATTTCTATCACCCACTACCCTGATACCGGAAATGTAGTAGCCTTGCTTATACGGGTCATCGTCAATAATACATTTAATTTTACAGTTTCTATATTTCCACTTGCGTGAAAATTCACTAATAAGCATTTCGCCGGCATTTCCGGCACCGATAAGCATTATATTGCCTGAAAAGCCAACATCATTAGCACTTAATTCTTCAGCCTTTTGATTTTCAATAACAGTAACCGCAATTTTTTTAAAAGCAATGCGTTGTAAAACAATTAAAGCAAGTGTAGTGAAATAAAGAATTATTATTTGTTGTGCCGAAACACGAATATCAAAAATAATAAGCTGTGACAAAAGCAAAACGCCAAGAGAAAAGCCAATAGCTATTCCTACTCGCAAAGGCTCATTATAATGTGAATAACGCCACATTATATTATAGATTTTAAAGATGTAGAAAAATAAAAGTATAAGTGCGGGCCAAATTAAAAAGTTGAGATACTCAAATTGAGATTTATTAAAAGGGTCATATTCGGTAACTAAAAAAGTAGTCAGCAAAGCTGCATCCGCTAAAAGAACATCGCAAATAACAAAGAAAAGAGTTGTTAAATAACGCTTTAGCATTTATACCATCCTTTAAAGTAAATTTATACCTTTTTGCTTACATTTGGAAATTTCTTTTTCAGGCCAGATTGAAACCTGAACTTCACCGATATGTGCTTTATGTAAAAGTAGCATACAAAGACGAGACTGACCTATTCCTCCGCCTACTGTTAGAGGCAATGCCCCCGAAACCAAAAGCTTATGGAATTCATATTCAAGACGGCTCTCTTTGTTTTCAGCCTTTAACTGCTTCAAGAGACTTTCTCTATCAACCCTGATACCCATAGAGGAAATTTCAAAAGCTGTATCAATTACTCGGTTATAGATTAAAATATCGCCGTTTAATTCCCAATCATCATAGTCGGGAGCTCTGCCGTCGTGCTTTTCACCATTAGAAAGACGGCAACCGATTTTCATAAGAAAAACTGCACCTTTTTCCTTTGTAATAGCGTATTCACGTTGCTTGGGAGTTAAATCAGGATACATATCCAAAAGCTCTTGAGATGTAATAAAGAAAATCTGCTCAGGTAGATAACAATCAATAACGCTGAATTTTTCGCTTACAGCCTTTGCAGTTCTAAGAACCGCACCATAGATAGAACGAACTGTAGCCTTTAAATAGTTTTCAGTTCTATCCTCAGCCAAAATTATTTTCTCCCAATCCCATTGGTCTACGTATAGGGAGTGGATATTGTCGCACTCCTCATCGCGACGAATGGCATTCATATCGGTATAAAGACCTGTATGAAGCGGAAAATTATATTTTAGCAAAGCCATACGCTTCCATTTTGCAAGACTATGGACAACCTCTGCCATTTCGCCTGTTTCTAAAATGTCGAAAGAAACAGGACGCTCAACGCCATTTAAATCATCGTTAAGTCCACTTCCCTGTTTTACAAACAATGGTGCCGAAACACGGGATAGGTCTAAACTATCGCAAAGCTCTGCCGAGAATTTTTCTTTAACAAGAGCTATCGCACTTTGCGTATCAAATTCATTAAGTAAGGAAACATATTTTTCCATTAAAAACCACCAATTAATTAATAAATATTTCCAACAGTTCTGGGATAGAGAATAACATCACGTATATTTTGAACGCCTGTAACATACATAATCATTCTTTCAAGGCCTAAACCAAAACCGCTGTGAGGAACAGAGCCAAATTTACGCAGAGCAATGTAATGCTCATACTCGTCAACACTCATACCGCGGACTTTCATAGCATCCAGCAGCTTGTCAAGGTCTGCCTCACGCTCACTGCAACCTATGATTTCACCGACACCGGGAACTAAAAGGTCGGTTGCGGCAACAGTCTTGCCGTCAGGATTTTGCTTCATATAGAAGGATTTGATTTCCTTTGGATAATCGGTAAGGAAAACGGGCTTTTTACAGATTTCCTCAGAAATATATCTTTCGTGCTCTGTCATAAGGTCAGAGCCCCACTCTACAGGATATTGGAACTTATCCTGTACCTTAGAAAGATGTTCGATTGCTTCGGTATAGGTCATTACAGCAAAATCGTTTGATGCAACGCTTTTAAGCTTTTCAATAAGTCCTTTTTCAAAGCGTGCGTCAAAGAACTCAAGCTCTTTAGGGCATTTTTCCAAAACAGAATTAATGATATACTTTATTAAGCCCTCAGCAATTTCGATAATATCAGGAAGCTCTGCAAAAGCAACCTCGGGCTCAACGTGCCAGAATTCAGCAACGTGACGTTGAGTATTACTCTTTTCAGCACGGAATGAAGGTCCAAAGGTGTATATCTTACCCATAGCCATAGCGGCAACCTCGCCCTCAAGCTGACCCGAAACACTAAGAGCTGCCCTTTGACCGAAAAAGTCCGCCTCGTTATATTCCTGCTCAGATTTATATTCATTTGAGTAACCGATAGTAGTTACCTTGAACATTTCACCTGCACCCTCACAGTCGCTGGCTGTAATAAGAGGAGTGTGAACATAAACAAAACGTCTATTCTGAAAATATTCGTGAACTGCATTAGATACAACAGAACGTACACGAAGTACAGCATTAAATGTATTGGTACGTACACGCAGATGTGGCATTGTGCGTAAGTATTCAAGTGTGTGTCGCTTTTTCTGTAAGGGGTAATCAAGCGGACACTCACCTAAAACTATGATTTCTTTTGCATTAATTTCAACTGAATCTTCAGCGACTAGAGAAGGCACAACAGTACCGATAACCTTAAGTGAAGTGCCAAGCTTCATAAATTCAGAAACATCAGAAATTAAAGCTTTATCGATTACTATCTGCAAATGTTTAAATGAAGTACCGTCGTTTAGCTCAATAAAAGCCATATTCTTTGAGTCACGTGAGGTTCTAACCCAGCCGCAAACCGTAACGTCGGTATTCAAAAACTCGTTCTTTTCGAAAATGTCAATAATATCAATGTGTTTCATAGCAAATCCTTTCTAAAAATAAAAAAATCTATTCGTCCAAAATAGGACGAATAGATAATACTATCCGCGGTGCCACCTAAATTACCGTAAAAACGGTCAGCTCAAAAGGAATTTAACGCATTCCAAACGGCTTACCTACTAAGCAAAGGCTTTTCAGCTTGCAGCTCCTAAGTGTTATTCACAATAAATTTTGCACTGCGTCGCACCAGACCGCAGCTCTCTGAAGCAAATTTTAATGCTACTTGTCTTAATCATAGCCGATATACAAATAAATTATAACATTATAAATTAAAATTGTCAACCAAAAATAATTTGGCAATTTAAGGCTTTTTAAAATACATATAAAGCTGACATTTAAGCATTCCGTTATAAAGCTTACGCCTTTTATCTGCAGTTGAACCAAAGTGTTTTTCGAATTCGTCGTGCGGACTTATAATATAGTATTTTTGCCCGTTTTCTCTTTTAAAACGCTCTCCCATAATCTGATATAACTCTTCGGCAGCCTTTACATCAAGCAGACGCTCACCATAAGGCGGATTTGTAACCGTCACACAGCGGTCATCTATTGGCCTAAATTCCTTAATATCTGCAACAGATGCTGTTATATACTTTTCTACGCCCGCTTTTTTAGCATTAGCAAGAGTTAAATCAACTGCATTCTTATCTATATCAAATCCGTGTGCTTGGAATGTTATATTCTTTCGTATCAAATCCTGAGCACGCATTCTTTCCTCACGCCAAATTTTATCGTCTAAAAATGAAAAGCGTTCAGCGGCAAAGTAACGTCTAAGTCCCGGTGCTATGTTTTTTGCCATAAGTGCCGATTCAATAAGCAGAGTACCGCTACCGCAAAACGGGTCATAAAAAACAGTATCAGGGAAAATTCTTGCCAAATCACACATAGAGGCTGCCAAGGTCTCCTTTATTGGAGCATCATTTGAATTTCGTCTGTACCCCCTTTTATGAAGCCCGTCGCCCGAAGTATCTATCATCATAGTAACAATGTTTTTATGAATAGAAAAGCGAACCTTGTACTCAGTACCTGTTTCGGCAAATCGCATTATGTTATATTTTAATTTCAGCCTCTCAACAATCGCTTTTTTTATAATAGACTGACAGTC
>JAZNBP010000155.1:0-4433 GCA_045587085.1 Acutalibacteraceae bacterium
ATAAATATTATATAATAAATATAACTATATTTAAAGTGGGTGATTGTGTGGATATTAAGGTAGGGGACAGAATTCAAATGAAAAAGAAACATCCTTGCGGTAACGATATTTTCACGGTAACCCGTATTGGAATGGATTTTAAATTGGTATGTAGCGCCTGTCAGCACGAGGTTATGCTGCCAAGGCAAAAGGCTGAAAAAGCAATTAAAAAAATAATCACCACAGACGGAGAGTAATTATGTTTGATAAATTGGAAGCGGTAGTAAATCGATATGAGCAAATA
The DNA here is from genome assembly GCA_045587085.1 of Acutalibacteraceae bacterium. Taxonomy (GTDB): domain Bacteria; phylum Bacillota; class Clostridia; order Oscillospirales; family Acutalibacteraceae; genus UBA737. The sequence goes on from JAZNBP010000155.1 coordinate 284, forward strand.
GGTGAGGAGCTTACACATCCTGAGGTTGTGTCTAATAACGAGCTTTTCAAAAAGCTTATGAAGGAGCATAGCGAGCTTACACCCATAGTTGAAAAGTATAAAGAATATACTGCCGCCAAGGCTTCCGAAGCGGAGGCACTTGAAATTCTTGCAGAGGCAGGCTCCGATAAGGAGCTAAAGGAGCTGGCTGAGGAGGAATTAAAGTCGGCAAAGGAAAATATTGAAATTTTCGCTGAGGAGCTTAAAATTCTGCTTCTGCCTAAGGACCCTAACGATGATAAGAGCGTTATTGTCGAAATTCGCGGCGGTGCAGGCGGCGAGGAGGCGGCTTTGTTTGCAGGCTCGCTCTTTAGAATGTACAGTATGTACGCCGAAAGTAAACGCTTTACTATTGAGGTTGTCAACGCCAACGAAACCGAGCTTGGCGGTTTTAAGGAAATCTCATTTATGATAGAGGGAAGCGGTGCCTATTCACGCTTTAAGTACGAAAGCGGTGTACACAGAGTTCAGCGTGTGCCTGATACCGAAACACAAGGGCGAATTCATACCTCTACCGTAACCGTTGCCGTTCTTCCCGAAGCGGATGAGGTTGAGCTTGAAATCAATCCTGCCGACCTTAAAATTGATACCTTCCGTTCCTCAGGTGCCGGCGGTCAGCATATTAACAAAACCTCCTCTGCAATTCGTGTTACCCATATTCCCACAGGAACTGTGGTTGAGTGTCAGGACGAGCGTAGCCAGTTTAAAAACAAGGATAAGGCACTTAAAATTTTGCGTTCTCGCTTGCTGGATGAAAAGCAAAGAGAACACGATGAGGCAATCGCCTCTGACAGAAAGTCTCAGGTAGGTACAGGTGACCGTAGCGAAAGAATACGCACCTATAACTACCCTCAAGGCAGAGTTACCGACCACAGAATTGGTCTTACACTTTATAAATTGGAGCAAATGCTCAACGGTGATATTGACGAGGTTGTTGATGCACTTATCACCTATTACAGGGCAGAAAGCCTAAAGGAACAGGAAAGCTGATGTTGACCGAAAAATTATATCTTAATAAGGATTACGAAGCCTCTGTTCTGCGTGCTGCGGATATTTTAAAAAGCGGCGGAATTGTGGCAATACCTACAGAAACGGTTTACGGACTTGCGGCGTCTGCTTATAGCGATGATGCCATAAAAAAAGTATTTTCTGCAAAGGGACGTCCTCAGGATAATCCGCTTATAGTCCATATTGCGGAATTAGAAACGCTTTATGAAATAGCTAAGGATATACCTGATACTGCACTTAAATGTGCTGAAAGCTTTTGGCCGGGACCTTTTACGATGATATTAAGTAAAACGGGCAAAACTGCCGAGAGTGTTTCTGCAGGGCTTGATACAGTAGCTGTCAGAATGCCAAGCGAAAAAGCGGCACTTGATATTATAAAAAAGTCAGGGTTGCCACTAGCGGCACCGTCGGCTAATATATCGGGAAGACCCAGTCCCACAACCGCACTTCATACAGAACACGACCTTGACGGAAAAATTGATGCCATAGTTTTTGGAAACAATTCCGCTGTGGGTGTAGAGTCAACGGTGGTTTCCTTTTGTTCAAATCCGCCAAGACTTTTGCGTCCCGGTTTTATAACTGCCGAGGAAATACGTGAAATCATACCTGATTTAATTGTTGATAAAGCGGTTTTATCAGAGCCCCGAAAGGGCGAAAAGGTACACTCCCCCGGTATGAAATATAAGCATTATTCCCCTAAAACCGAAGCTTTTTTGGTAGAGGGTAAGGGCTTTGCAGAATTTGTAAATAATAAGAAAAATGCGGTTGCAATCTGCTTTTGTGACGAAAGCGATGAGATAAAAATTCCAAAAATAGCCTACGGCGAAAAGGATAATCCGCAAACACTTGCAAACGCTCTTTTTGATACGCTTAGAAGCATTGATAAGTTGGGTGTTAGTGAAGCATATATTCACGCACCCGAAAAATTAGGAATAGGTCTTGCGGTTTACAACCGACTTATTCGTGCTTGTGGCTTTCGTGTTATAAAATTACAGCAGATAGTAGGACTTACAGGCCCTACGGGAGCAGGTAAAAGCAGTCTTACAGAAATAGCTAAACAAAACGGGTATTATGTGCTTGATTGCGATAAGCTTGCCCGCAAGGCGGTAGAAAAGCAGACCGAAGGCTTAAGAGCTTTGGTTCAAGTTTTCGGAGAGGATATTTTGCTTTGTGACGGCACGCTTAACCGAAAGAAACTAGCTGAAAAGGCTTTTTCCTCTAAAGCTGATACCGAGCTTTTAAACAAAACGATATTTCCGTTTATAATAGATTTAGTTAAAGAGGAAATGAAAATTGCCAGCAAGATAATACTTGATGCACCTACTCTATTTGAAAGCGGTTTAGATGCAATTTGCGATAAAACAGTAGCGGTTATAGCCGATACAAAAACAAGACTTGCCCGCATAACCGAGCGTGATGGTATAGACGAGGCTTCTGCAATGCTTCGAATAAATGCAGGCAAAAATGAGGAATATTATAAAGAAAGAGCAGATTATATTCTTTACAATAACGGAAATTTAGCTGAATTTTTTGCATCTTTTACAAAAATTTTAAAGGAGATTTTTTAATATGTCAGAAAAAACAACTGCTGAGCTTTTAAAGGAAGAGTTATTCTTAAAGCGAGAAAACGGGCTTTTAAAGGCTGATGACGAAACTATAGAAAAGGCATATAGTTATGTTGAGGGCTATAAAAAGTTCTTGGATGCCGCCAAAACCGAAAGGGAAGCGGTGAATGAGGCTATTGCTATGGCAAAGGCTAAAGGATTTTGTGAATTTGAGCTTGGCAAGAAATATATTGCCGGCGATAAGGTTTATATTAACAACAGGGGCAAGTCTGTGGCATTTGCAGTAATAGGCGAGGAAGCGGTAGAAAACGGTGTAAATATTACAGCAGCTCATATTGATTCTCCACGCCTTGATTTAAAGCCCAATCCTTTGTATGAGGATATTGAGCTGGCTCTTTTTAAAACCCATTATTACGGCGGAATAAAGAAATATCAGTGGACTGCAATACCGCTTAGTCTCCACGGCGTTTTTGCACTTAAAAATGGAGAGGTTTTGCCGGTTTCAATCGGCGAGGATGACGCTGACCCCAAATTCGTGATTAACGATTTGTTGCCCCATTTAGCACAGGAACAATCAAAACGTCCCTTATCAGAAGGCATTAAGGGTGAGGAACTCAATGTTTTAATAGGTAGCCGTCCTTTCAGAGACGATAAAATGAGCGAGCGTGTAAAGCTTAATATTTTAAAGCTTTTCAATGAAAAATACGGAATTACAGAAAGCGACTTTTTATCTGCCGAGCTTGAAATTGTGCCTGCCTTTAAGGCGTGCGATATTGGTCTTGACCGTTCTATGATTGGTGCTTACGGTCAGGATGACAGAGTTTGTGCATATCCTGCACTTACTGCTATTTTAGATATCAAAACCCCTAAAAAGACAGCGGTTGCAATCCTTGCCGATAAGGAAGAAATCGGTTCAACCGGCAATACGGGACTTGAATCTGATTTCCTGAGATACGTTATAACCGATTTTGCACGTATGCAAGGTGCTGACGGTACTGTGGCACTCAGAAATTCCAAGTGCCTTTCAGCCGACGTCAATGCGGGTGCAGACCCCACTTTCCAGGATGTTTTGGAAAAACGCAATGCCTCTTTCATAAATTACGGTGTTGTGGTTACTAAATACACAGGCTCTCGTGGAAAATCAGGTACCTCTGACGCCTCTGCAGAGTATATGGCTTATGTAAGAAATATGCTCGACAGAGAGGGTATTATCTGGCAAACGGGTGAGCTTGGCAGAGTAGACTTAGGCGGTGGCGGTACTGTTGCACAGTATATTGCAAATATGGGTGTAGATACCGTTGATTTGGGTGTTCCCGTACTTTCAATGCACGCTCCGTTTGAGACTACCTCAAAGCTGGACGTTTATATGTGCTACAGAGCAATGTATGAATTTATGAAGTAGCCAAAGCATTTAAACTTGAACCAGCCTAAAAGGGCGGTTTTAAGGTATCTTTTGGCTCTTTGTCGCATATAGGCGACAGCCTTATATGCTTCGCATCACCAAAATCTCCACATAAAACTGCACCTTTTAGGTCGCA
>JAZNBP010000156.1:0-6597 GCA_045587085.1 Acutalibacteraceae bacterium
GTCGTTTAATTCCAAAGGCTTATACTGTGTCAAAATTCCCACAGTATCTATGCCTGAGTTTGCACAGTTAGAGAGCGGAAAATCAATAATTCTGTATTTACCGCCATAAGGTACTGCAGGCTTAGCAATCTTACTTGTAAGTACACCAAGTCTGCTTCCCTGTCCTCCAGCTAAGAGCATAGCTAAACATTTTTTGTTTTTCAAGACAAACACACCCTTATATTTTAAAATAATTATTTATTTTTTCTGTTTTTGGGTACACGGTAAAAAGTAACCGACATTGGCGGTATATCTAAAGATACCGAGTAATCACATCCGTGCATCGGTGATTTTACAGCTTTTACTCCGACCTTTGGCAGAACGGTATTGCCACCAAAACGTGCATCGTCAGATGAGAAAATCGGCTTGTAACTTCCGGCCTTTGGCACACCGATTTTATAATCGCTTCTAAAAACAGGTACAAAATTACATACAGCAATAATTTCATCGCCGTTTTTATTAATACGTCTGAAAGAAATTATACTTTGTGAGTAATCATCGTTTGAAATCCATTTAAAGCCTTCCCAAGAATAATCAATTTCCCAAAGCTCAGAATTATCAATATAAAATTTATTTAAATTACTTACAAAACTGAGCATATTATTATGAGCTGGGTATTCGAGCATAAACCATTCCAGCTCTTTTTTATAATCCCATTCTATAAATTGAGCAAATTCTTGTCCCATAAAGAGCAATTTTTTGCCGGGATGTGCCATCATATAGGTGTAAAAAGCTTTTAGATTTGCAAATTTTTCTTCGTATTCTCCCGGCATCTTGTTTATCATAGAACATTTGCCGTGGACCACCTCATCATGCGAAATAGGCAAAATGAAATTTTCGGAAAATGCATAGAAAAACGAAAATGTTAAGCAGTCGTGATTGCCTTTTCTGAAAAGCGGGTCAAGTGACATATAACGAAGCATATCATTCATCCAGCCCATATTCCATTTGAAGTTAAAGCCAAGTCCACCGTCATAAGGCGGTTTTGTAACCATAGGCCAAGCAGTAGACTCCTCAGCAATCATAAGAGCGTTAGGGTTAATTGCAAAAATAGCAGTATTAAGTTCCTTAAAAAACTCTACAGCTTCAAGATTTTCTCTCGAGCCATAAACGTTTGGAATCCATTCCCCGTCCTTACGTGCGTAATCAAGATAAAGCATAGAAGCAACTGCGTCAACACGAAGCCCGTCAATATGGTATTCCTTAAGCCAAAATGTGGCACTGGAAATTAAAAAGCTTCTTACCTGAGGTCTGCCATAGTCAAATACAGCAGTTCCCCACTCCTTATGCTCGCCCTTACGAGGGTCAGGATATTCATAAGTCGGTGTTGAATCAAAACGATAAAGTCCGTGCTCGTCCTTAGGAAAGTGAGCCGGCACCCAATCGAGAATAACACCGATATTATTTTGATGCATAATATCAACAAACTTTTTAAAATCCTGCGGAGTACCATAACGTGAGGTTGGAGCAAAATATCCCGTAACCTGATATCCCCAAGAACCGTCAAAGGGATATTCCGTAATCGGCATAAGCTCAACATGGGTATAATTCATCTTTTTAAGATATTGCACAAGCTCTTCGCCAAGCTTTACATAATCAAAAGTGTTTCCGTCAGAATACTTACGCCAAGAGCCGGCATGAACTTCGTAAATATTAACCGGCGAAGCATAAATATTCTTATCACTGCGAGATTTAATCCAATCTGTATCCTGCCACTTATAATTATCATTTTTGTAAAGCTTTGAAGCGTTTTGCGGTGCTGTCTCAAAATGGCGTGCATACGGGTCAGATTTTAAAACAGTGTTACCGTCATTTCCCGTAACAGCATATTTATATGCCTGAAATTCAGAAAGCTTTGAAATTGTTGTTTCCCAAATACCCTGACCAACATTTTGCATTGGATTTGAAGTGACGTCCCAATTATTAAAATCGCCTACAACTGAAACCGAAACAGCATTTGGTGCCCACACACGAAAGGTAGCAGTATTTCCCTTTAAGAAAGAGCCTAAAAATTCATAGGCATTATTACACGATTTGACACAAAAATCATTAAATATTTCCTTCATAATTAAAACTCCGTTAGCATCTTTAGTAAAATAACATTATTTTACAATATTATTATAACATATTATTTGTAATTTTCAAGTGTTTTTTGTATATTTTCTTTAATAATTTTATGTAGTGTTCGACACAATTTGTATATCTTTTACAAATTAATTACCATTTTTTAGGTGAGAATATTCCAAAATAATTAAAACCTGTCCGCTTTTACGGACAGGCTTTAATTATTTTGGTGTAAAACCCTCAAAAATATAGGCTTTAATAACTTTTTTAGTTTTATTAACAGCTTTCTGACTTTTATAGGTCCAAGCAATAGAATGTGCACCCAAGATTTTTTGAATTTTAAAAGATAAACGGTGAATTTTTGAGTAATCATAAGATATAAAATCAGGCTTAGCTAAGAAATTCATAAAGAAGTTGCTCACAAGACAGGAAATAATATTTTTATCCTTAGGTTCCATTGCAAGCTGACCTCTAAGAACAGCTTTATTATGCTTTTTATACCACAAAAGTACCAACGGATTAAAGGATTGTATAAAGTATTTACCTTTATAATTCCTTAATATAGCATCTGCTTTTTCACAAAGTGCTTTATAATCATTGTTTAATGCTTTAAATTCAATAAGTATCGGGACATTTCCGTCGACAGTCGATAAAAACTCCTTAAGAGTAGGAATTTTTTCGTTTGTATCTAATAGCTTATACTGTTTAATTTGAGATAGAGTTAAATCAGAAACCTTTATATCAACGCCACACATACGTTTAAGGGTAGCATCGTGAAAAACAACAACCTCATTGTCGGCAGTAAGTCGTATGTCATTTTCTATTATATATCCCCTTGCAGACGCCTCTATAAGTGACGCTATGGAATTTTCAGGGATTCCAATTTCACTGTTATGAAATCCGCGGTGAGCAATATACTTACCGTTTAATTCACGAAGGTCTGGATGCTTTCTGTATGAAGGCAACAGAGTATAAATTATTATTAGTAAAATAATGACAAAAACAATTAGAAAAATCATAATTAATCCTCTACATCAAAGCTTTCAAGCATACCTTTTTTAACAGGCTTTGTGTCACCGTGCTTAACAAAAAGCATTGTAACAAAGGAAAGTGCAACAAAAATAGCGGAATACGGGAATAAAGCCTTATAGCTTATATTACTTAAAAGGTAACCGGCTACAATTGGTGTAACAGTCTGAGCTGCCATACTGAAGGTATAATAAAAGCCAGTGAATTTTCCGATTTCAGAAGCAGAACACATTTCAACAACCATAGGAAGGCTATTAACATTAATTGCAGCCCAAGCAACACCGATAAGTACAAACAGTATATACAGAGCCGGATGAAAGCTTGATGAAAACAGTGTAAAAATGAAAGCTGCAAAAAAGCAAAGTGATAAAACCGCAGCACCAATTAAAATTGTTAATTTTCTACCTATTTTACTTGCAATATTACCAACGGGAATATAGCTAATTATTGCACCTGCCATAGCTATAGTAAGACAAAGGCTTGCACTTCCAGGTGCCATATTCCAAACGGTAGTAGCATATACCGTAAACCAAGTAGATATACCATTATAACCGATATACCATAAAGCTACCGACAAAAGTAAGAAAATAAGGCTTTTCTTAACAGCTGTAGGCATTTTTGATTTACCGTCGGTAGTATCAGCCGTTAAAACTTCCTCAGGGTGTGCATTTTCATATTCTTGTTGTTTAGCCGCAAGCTTTGGCTCATTAACAAAGAATATCAATATTGCAAGAGCTATAAGCATTATAGTTGAAACAACAAAAAATATTGGCTGATAATTAATATGCTCTAAGCCCTTTACTCTGCTTTCAGAATACAACACAGCATTAGCAAGCAGGTATAAAATACCGCCTACTGCACCCATCAAATTAATAATAGCATTACCCTTACTGCGTAGCGGTTTTGGTGTAACATCAGGCATTAACGCTACTGCAGGGCTTCTGTAGGTGCCCATACTGATAAGTAATAATGCCAAAATACCAATAAACAATAACGCTTTCCATTTAGCACTAGCCGCAAAATATGAATTATCAATAATAGGTAAAATATTCATAAGAGAAACTGCCGCTATTGTACCGAAAATAATAAATGGCTTTCTTTTACCGATTTTTGTATTACATCTGTCAGAAATACCGCCGAAAAACGGCAAAAGAAATAGTGCCAACACATTATCTGCCGCCATTATAACACCCGAAACGGTTTCGTTTAATTTAAAAGTTCCGGTTAAAATAAGCGGAATAAGATTATCATACATCTGCCAAAATGCAGAAATTGAGAGAAATGCAAAACCTACAAGAATGGTAATTTTACTGTTTAATTTCATATACTCACCCTTATACTATTTTAAAGTTATTCCATATAATCCCAAACAATTCGTCGGTTCTTTGGCGACATCCAGAAAGATATAAATAACCGAACAGACATTCAAGACCGGTAGCGGTATGGTACTGACCGTTTGTTGCATTTTTAGGAGTAGAGTTAGTGTGAAAATTTCTGCCTCTTTTAAAAACAGAAAGCTCTTTTTCATTTAAAATTGGTTCTATTACACTAAAAGCTTCGGCTTGAGCTACCGCATTGACGAGCTTTACTGACAACTTATGAAGCTCACCTGACGGGCGGTTTGTTTCTGCTAAAGCAGTTCTTACATAAAGACCGTAAACCGCATCACCAACAAAGCACAAAACCGAAGGATTTAACAAATTCGGGTTTTCCATAAAAACTCCTTAATATACAAAATCAAATTCTACATCCAATACGTTTACTGTATCGCCCTCTTTAACTCCGGCATCCTCGAGAGCTTTAATTATGCCCGATGAACGTAGTGCTCTTTCAAAATACTGAAGCGACTCGTAATCGTCAGGGTCTACCCTATTCATAATTTCATCTAACCAATCGCAATTTTCAACATAATAAATATCATTGCGAACGCTAATTGTAAATGTCTTTTCTTTTTGCCGAGCGACAGGCTCTAAAACAGGCTCTGCCTCGTAAATTTTAATGGGTGGCAGTTCGTTAAGCTTTGCGGCAACGTAATTTATAAGCTCGGTAGTGCCTTCGGCGATAGCCACCATACAGGGGAAAAATTTATAACCCAAACCTTCAAAATAATTAGAAAGCTCCTCAATTCTTTCCTCGTCAACCAAATCACATTTATTACCGACAACAATTTGTGTACGGGTGGAAAGCTCCTCGCTGAAAACCTTAAGCTCGTGATTAATTTTATTAAAATCATCAATCGGGTCTCTGCCCTCACTGCCCGAAACATCTATCACGTGAATTAACATTCGGCAGCGTTCAACGTGTCGGAGAAATTCGTGACCGAGACCTATTCCCTCGCCTGCACCCTCAATAAGTCCGGGGATATCTGCCATAACAAAGGATGAACCCTCGTCCATTCTGACTACACCTAAAACGGGAGTAAGTGTGGTAAAATGATAGTTGGCAATCTTGGGCTTTGCCTCTGAAACTACCGAAACTAAGGTAGACTTTCCTACATTTGGAAAGCCGATAAGACCGACGTCTGCAAGTAGCTTTAATTCAAGCGTAACGTCAAGTTCCTCACCGGGTTGACCGTTATTTGCAAACTTTGGTATCTGCCTAGTAGCAGAAGCAAAATGCTGATTTCCCCAACCACCATTACCGCCTTTTGCGATAACAACAGGCTCGTCGCTTGAAATATCTGCAATAATTCTGCCCGTCTCTGCTTCCTTAACAAGTGTACCAACAGGTACAGAAATTATAAGATTTTGGGCACTTTTTCCGGTACAACGTGTAGTACCACCGTTTTCTCCGGACTCCGCTTGATATTTTCTTTTATATCTAAAGTCAGCAAGTGTTGAAAGGTTTGAATCGGCACGAAAAACGATATCTCCGCCTTTTCCGCCATCTCCACCGTCAGGTCCACCTGCTGCAACATATTTTTCTCTGTGAAAGCTAACGGCACCGTTACCGCCGTTACCCGCTTTTAAATGGATTTTTGCAACATCAACAAACATCTAAATTTCCTCGTTATCCTCGTATTCCTCTAAAAAATCACCGGTGAGTGTATCCTCACTCTCTAAAAATTCTGCCAAAAGCTTAGTTGCGTTTTCATACTGAGATTGGTCTACAAAAATTTCTTTAGCGAAAAAGCTTCCGCCAAATAGCACCTTCATACCACCCTCACTATTTTCGGCAGAAAAATAATTGATATTATTATTACTCAAAATATCCTCAAATATTTCAGCGTTAATTGGGTCCTCAAATTTAGTTAAATAGATAGGATTTTCCAATACTGCCTCATCTAAATCTTCCTCAGTATTTGAGGTTAAATCAGCACCGCAAAGAGGACATAATTCCGCTTCGTCGGGACATTCTGTCAGACACACGTGACAAGTTTTCATAAAAATCACCGTTTTTCTAAGTATTAAAAAATAAAGCTCGGGAAAGTCTGACCCCGAGCTAAAATTTTGTAATTATTCAGCA
>JAZNBP010000157.1:0-4333 GCA_045587085.1 Acutalibacteraceae bacterium
TCCCGCCAATTTGGTTGAACAGCAGAAGGCAAGCCTACAGAAGGTGCTCGAAAAAATCAAGATGATTGAGGATAGCATCGCCGAGATAAAAGGTAAAATGTAATATATATTATATAATGTGTAATCACAAAACCCAAGGTCCAATCGCCTTGGGTTTATTTATTACTGTCTAACGTCTATCGTCTAATGTCTAACGTCTAGCATCTAGCATCTAGCATCTAGCATCTAATATAAAATGTTTAAAAGCAACAAATTTCCCCACACATATTTATTAAAACTTACCTAAACGGTTTAATTCTTGTTTAAATTGTTTGAAAATCGGTATAAAAATTTATATTTTTTTATTACAAATGCTTGACTTTTACAAAAATTAGTGATATCATTATAGTGCCTAGAAATAAAAAAGGAGATTATGCAAAATGAAAAGATTATTTGCTTTAGGTTTGGCTGTGGCAATGCTTTTGGTATCTGCTACCGGTTGCGGTAAAAAAGCAGAAAAGAAAAAAGCGGCTGTTACATCCAACACAAAACTTCAAGCCGGTGACACCAACCTTACTTGGGCTGAGGTCAAGGCTAAAATGCCCAAAGATTTGGGTAAAGAAATTGTTTTCTATAACTGGAATGAGGCTTCCTCAATGCCCGGTGCTGAAAAAGCAATAGAAAACTTCACCAAGGAAACAGGAATCTCTGTTAAGTGGGAAACTGCACAATATGAAGAGTATTCAACTGAGCTTGCAGCTATGATTACCACTAACAACTCTCCCGACATTGTAAGACTTCGTTGTCAGGACCCCGCTGTAATGCCTTATCTTACACCTATTACAGATTACGGTTATGACTTTACAGATCAGGCTTGGGATCTCGATGCAATGTACTTCTATATGTTCAACAACAAGCCCTACGCTGCTGTTATGAAGGATACTCCCTACTTCCAGCCTTCTGTTATGTACTATAACAGAAGCTTGTTAAGCAAAGCTGAGTTAGAAGACCCTTACACTCTTTGGAAAGCAGGCGAGTGGACTTATGATAAGTTTTCTCAGATGTGCAATAAGTTCTCCAAGAAAGCAGGTAGCCAGTACACCGCTTTCACAACTCTAAGTGCGGGCTATGTTAATACTATGGGTGTTTCTTTCTCACGATACAACCCCGAAAAGAACAAGTTTGAAAGCAATATGGCCAGCAAAGACCTTCTCGCCTCTTGGCAGTGGGTATCACAGCTCAATGCAAAGGGCGTTATCTCTGAAAGAGATATCGATCGTGATGGATTTGATAACGGATTAATCCTTTTCTACACCGACTCTTTGATTGCTGCTCGTACAACTCACTTCTATTGTAAGCCTGTAAAGGCTCAGGGCAACTTGGGTGTAGTTCCGCTACCCTCAATTGCAGGTCGCGACTATCTTGTAAACTTGTCTGAGAATGAAGCATATGCTATTCCTCAGGGTGCTAAGAATCCTAAGGCTGTTCCTTACTTCTTAAGATATTGGCTCTCAAGTGAGAATTACGATATGACTAAGTTCTACTGTGATGCACAGGCTAAAGAGGTTGCTGATTACTTAAAGACTCAGCCTTACACTATGGATGCTGATGCTTGGATGAACAAGGATATTCACGGTGCTGGCAATATCGAAATTGAGATGGCACTTCGCAACTCTGACCCTGCACAGGTAAAAACTGTTATTGACTCCTACAAGCCTGTTGTTGATACTTATGTAAGTATGGCTAACGAAAAGATTGCTGAAATGAACTAATTTTCGTTACTTAAATTTAGTTACTTTCCGTTTATACATATATTATTAGACCATAAAGTTGTTAGTCGAAATAGTGTAAATACTGTTTCGGCTAACTAAGTCTTGTGGTAATGTTAATCGGGAACGGGTAACACTCGGTATTAAGCCTTTCGGCACCACCCAAGGAATTTTTATTCCTGTTCGAAATTGCTTTTTGGCTGTAATTACCTTTTTCCGTACATATTTAATATTAGTTTAAACGGCAATTAAATTAAAATTTTCTAAAGGAGGATAATTCCGAAAATGAAAAAGTTATTTTCTAAAGCGTTAAGCTTAGTTTTAACCTTAGCACTTTTAGCTACAGTTTTCAGCTTTATCGGTGTTACAGCTTCTGCTGCATCTAATATCACCGAAACTCCTGAAAATGGCTCTAAAGAGGTTTACTTTATTGACTTTACCAATGCTCCCGGCGGTCAGCAAGGTGAAGTTGTAGCTTATGTACCTGCTGACAGTGCTCCAGAAGGCACTTGTGAGGGTGCTGAAATTAAAATTTCCTACAGCTATTATTTAAAGTCTGAACATTATGTTTCAACGAGTAACGAAATCTATGCAAGAAACTGGTATTTGGGCAACTCTTCTGACGATGCTGATGTTCCTGATGAAGATACCGGTCTTTCATATCTTAAAGAGGGTATGGGTTCTTTCTCTGCTACCTATACTTGCCCTACTGCTTCTTTCCTTTACGGTGTTTCTAAGGAAAAGATAGACACTCCTACAAATGCAGACCTTTACATTTGGGATTTAGAAGTTTATGTAGACAATGTTCGTATTGACACCAACCCCATAAAGGATCATCAGAACAGTAGCCCTTATGTTGACGTAAGTGTTGTTTCTTATGAAGAAATGTTCAACGCTCAAAAGGCTTGGAAATGTACATTTGACGGTGTTGCACCAAATATAGCTGGTTTCGCTCTTACCCCTCATTTTGGTTTTGGTTCAGCTTCTGTAAGAGTTGAATTTGATTATTATTATGATGCAACCTCCAGTTTCCTTTATTTGCATAATGCTACTGGTGAAAACTTTGATAGCGTTAAACATGACGGTACTGAAATAAATCGTTTCCAGCTTGGCACACACCACCTTGTAGCTGAGTCAGCTGGATTCCCTTCTACAGAGTTTGCTTTACGCGTCCAGAACGGTGGTCTCGACACTCTTAATGGCGTGCTTTATGTTTGGAATGTAAATCTTTACATAGACGACGTTAAGTACAATGATAAAATCACACCTTTAAACAGCTATCTGGTTGAAGATAATGCTACTAACGGCTTTATCGTTGAAGAGGGCACTTATGGTGAGTTAATGGCTACTCGCAAGGCTTACTGCCTCGATTATTCTATGCTTTCAGCAAATAATGGTGAATTAGGTCACTGGTGGTCTTATATGACCCACGGTACAGAGTGGACTTGTGAGCTTTCCTTCAACTATAAGGTAGTTAATGCAGCAACCTCTGAGGTACTTTGTGTTCACGGTGCTGGCGGCGGTTCATATGTTGCTACCGGCGGTGACAACCCTGGAACAGACCGCCTTATTGCTGACGGTAAAGAGCATCACTATGAGTATGTTGGTGTTCCCGGTGTAGATGGAGTTGCAATTAACTTCTACTTTTTAAATCCTACAAGAAATCCTGATTTGAAGGTTTATGTTTGGGATTTCCATATTAGAAACACTGCAATGCTCATAAACGAGTGTACTATTGAAACAAGACCAGAAAATGGCGAAGCTAATTACCATCCTTTCGAAGTAATAACCTATGCTGATGTTGTTAATGCATCTCCTGTAATGGCTCTTGATTTTGCGACCGCTGAGTCTGAGATTGTAGACAATAACCTTATGAAAGCTGACTATCAGCTTTCAGGCAACCAGCAGGGTGGCGCTGACGGTGATGTAGTTGTTCACTTCGATTACTACCTTGCAAATGCAGCTGCTGACGAAATCTGCGTTTACAATGTAGCAGGCGGCTCTATGGAAGATGATAAGTTAGGCACATCCTATTTACAGCCCGGTAGACATACCTTTACTATTAACAAAAAGCATTCTGAATTTGGTGCGGGTGCAGGCTCCAACATTCTTGTTGCTGTTGGTTTAGGAAAGAATGTTGAATCCAATGCTAAGCTTTACATCTGGAATCTTACCTGTACAAGAGTTTTAGAGAATCGCACTGTTTATGAGTTCGGCGGCTATAATTTGGGCGTTTCCGATGCTGCTAATACTGTATACGCAGGTCCTGAGGCTTCTATGGTAAGTTATGCTGATGTTGAGAACAAGGCTGACATTAACAACGATGGTGCTACCAACGTTCTTGACCTTATCCGTGCTAAGAGAGTTGCTCTTAACGCATACTTAACTTATGACAAGGCAAACTTCGATTACGCTGCTCTCGATGCAGAGGCTTTAGTTGAAATCAAGAAGGCTGTTTTAGCATAATAATTTAGCCTTAATTGGTTTTCATAAAAGCACTATTATAAACATAAAAAACAGCTCCCTTTTTAGGGAGCTGTTTTGCGTTTTAGACGCTAGACAATAACAAAAGAATAAATAATAAA
>JAZNBP010000158.1:0-3665 GCA_045587085.1 Acutalibacteraceae bacterium
AGAATTGATAATTTTTCGGATGAATTGCTCGAAAAAATCAATTATGTAAGAAAAAGCGGACTTACCTTTGCTCCCGAAGCCGGCACACAACGACTTCGCGACGTGATAAACAAAAATGTAACCGAAGAGGAAATTTTAGACACCTGTAAAATTGCCTTTATGGGCGGTTATACCTCGGTTAAGCTTTATTTTATGTTGGGACTTCCCACCGAAACCGACGAGGATTTAAAGGGTATTGCCGATTTGGGACAAAAAATTGTGGATTTATATTACAATCTGCCTACAAAACCGAAGGGAAAATCGGTCAACGTTTCTATCAGCGTGTCTACCTTTGTGCCAAAGCCGTTTACTCCCTTCCAATTTGAACCACAGATACAAAGGGATGAAATCATCCGCCGTCAGGAATATTTGAAATCACAAATTAAAACCAGAAAAATCAGTTTAAGCTATCACGACAGCGACACCTCGTTTTTAGAGGGCGTTTTGGCACGTGGTGACAGAAGGCTGTCTTATGTGCTTGAGACGGCACTTGAAAACGGATGCAAGTTTGACAGCTGGACCGAGTGCTTCGATTTAAACCGTTGGCTTGAAGCCTTCAATAAATGCGGTATCAACCCCGAGTTTTACGCTAACCGCCAGCGTGAGTATAGCGAAAATAATCCTTGGGACCACTTGGATTATGCCGTTTCTAAGGAATTTTTAATAAGAGAAAACGAAACTGCCAAAACAGAAAAAACCACACCTAATTGCCGAGAAAAATGCTCGGCTTGCGGTGCTAATTGCTATGGGGAGGGTGTGTGCTTTGAGAAACGTTAGAATTTTTTACAAGAAAAAAGGCAGAATGAAGTTTGTATCCCACCTCGATATGAACCGTTTTATGTCAAGACTTTTAACCAAAGCTAAAATCCCCGTTTGGTACACAGAGGGCTTTAATCAGCATATTTATATGAATTTTGCGGTGCCCTTGTCCTTAGGCTTTGAAAGTGATTATGAAATTCTTGATATAAGGATTGTAGATGATGAATTTTCCAATGAGGATTGCCTCAAAGCACTAAACTCTAATGCTATTGAGGATATAGAATTTTTCAAGGTAGCATCTCCTTGGGCTAATATGAAGGAAATTGCCTTTGCAGAATACCTTTTGGAATTCGACAGAATGCCTGCAGGTATTGGTGAATTTTTAAACAGCGACAGTATAATTTGCCTTAAAAAAGGCAAAAAAGGAAAATTCAAGGAGATTGATTTAATCCCAAAAATAAACAGCTTTGAAATAGCGGAGAATACGCTAAAGCTTGTGCTTAATTCGGGCTGTGAGGATAATCTTAATCCCACACTTGTTATGGATACGTTTTTTGATAAAACTAATGAAAAGGAAGTTTACTACACAGTAACAAGAACAGCCGTTTTGGATAAAGCGGGCAGACTGTTCGAATAAGGTAGAGATTATGAAAATAAAGGGTATAGCGGTATTACTTTTAGTGGTTTTTGTGTCTGCGGTTTTTTGCTCCTGCAAAAAGGAAGCTGATAAGGCTCCCAAAACTAAGCCTACCTCTGCTCCTGCTCAAAACAATACAGTGGAAAACGAACAGGGAGAAAATGTAGATTTTTCCTTCCTTTTTGGTACTTGGCGTCTGGTTTCGGGCGAGGGACTTAATACCTACGTTTTTGACGATAAGGGCGGTTGGGTATCCTACACAAGCGAGGGCGAGGTTTACCACGAAGGAACTCTAAAAGCCACTTTAGAGTATGAAAATCTCTACAGATACGATTTATATGCAAAGGACGGTAGCGTTTGCTACTCCTTCTAT
This sequence comes from Acutalibacteraceae bacterium, assembly GCA_045587085.1. Taxonomy (GTDB): domain Bacteria; phylum Bacillota; class Clostridia; order Oscillospirales; family Acutalibacteraceae; genus UBA737. Next base: position 1,809 of record JAZNBP010000158.1, read on the forward strand.
ATGGATAGTGAAACTACCTTCCATATAGGAAACGAGGGCGAAAACGTTTACCAAAAAATAACACGTTAGCCATTACTAATATAAAGGAAGATTATAATGCAAAAATTAAAGCCGTTAAAAGAAAATAAGTATTTTTCATTTTCAATGCTTTTGTTTCCAATTGCTTTTATATATTTTGAAATAGTGTTTGCTCTTTCAAACGGTACAAGCATATTTAAGCTAAGCACTATTTATATGTTGCTTTTTTCTGTGGCTTATGGCGGTATTGCGTATTTGCTTACTACCATATTTAAAAAGAAAATTGTAAACGATATTATAATATCTGCATTTTTAGTGCTTAGTGCTGTTATTTATTTGATAGAGTATTTTGTAAACAAGTTTTTCAAGATTTTTTATGATGTAAACACCATTCTCGGCGGTGCAGGCGGTGTAATGGGGGACTTTTTTAAGGAAATGGTGGAGCTTGTGTTCTCGCTTGACGGAATATTTAAGCTGATACTCTTTTTCCTGCCGACGGTTCTTTATATCTGGTTAGTAAGGGTAATTATACCCGCAAAGCAGTCAACTGCAATAAAAAGAGGTGTAGTAGCAGGAGCTACCGCGTTTTGCTATTTTCTGTCAATATTGCTTATATCCTTTAATAAGGTTTATTCGCCTATGTTTTCAAAGGAATACAATTTTCAGAATGCGGTGCCTAACTTCGGTCTTACAACAGCAGTGGGCTTGGATTTGAAAAATTTCATTTTCGGTAAAGAGGGGACAACCTTCGAAAAGACCGAGGGCGGTACAGTTTCTACTTGGAATGAAGCCGAAAATAAGGAATACGGCTATAACCAAATGGAGCTTACCTTTAAGGCTACCTCTAATTCCGATATAAAGCGACTTAACGAATATGTAGAGGGGCTTACAGCTTCAAGACAGAATAAATACACAGGTCTTTTCAAGGGTAAAAATCTTATTATGATTTCTGCCGAGGCTTTTTCGGCAGAGGTAATAGATAAGGAGCTTACCCCCACACTTTACCGCTTGGCTACAAAGGGTATTAATTTCACCGACTATTATCAGCCCTCGTCTGCGGGTACTACGGGCGGTGAATACCAAAATATTTTCGGTATGCTTCCTACAATGGGCGGAAAATCCTTTAAATATACGGCAAACAATTATAATTACTTTACAATGGGCAGTCAGCTTGACCGCCTTGGCTACTACGGAAAGGCATATCATAATAATTCCCACACCTATTACGACCGAAATATAACACATAATAATCTCGGTTATTCTGACGGATTTATGGCGCAGGGCAACGGTATGGAAGCGTATGTTAAAAACTGTTGGCCTCAAAGCGACCTTGAAATGCTTAAGGGAACACTTCCTACATATATAGATAAGGAAAAGTTCAATGTTTACTATATGTCGGTAAGCGGTCACAGCGGTTATACTACAGTAGGTAATTCAATGACCAAGAAAAATTGGGATAAGGTAAAGGACCTCTCGTATTCTGATACAGTAAAGGGATACCTTGCTGCTAACTTAGAGCTTGAATATGCAATGGAATATCTGGTAAAAGAGCTTGAGAAAAAAGGTATTGCCGATGATACGGTAATTTGCATTTCGTCCGACCATTTCCCGTATGGTCTTGATGCAAACGGAACACTCGGTAATATGCCCTATTTGTCCGAGCTTTACGGATATAATGTAACAAATGTTATAGACCGCGACCATTCAAGGCTTATTTTGTGGAGTGGCTGTCTCGAAAAGGAAAAGCCTATTGTTGTTGATACGCCTACTACAAGCCTTGACATTTTGCCTACCCTTTCAAACCTTTTCGGAACAGAATTTGATTCAAGGCTTTTTGTA
>JAZNBP010000159.1:0-3930 GCA_045587085.1 Acutalibacteraceae bacterium
CCAATGGACGAAAGTCTGGTGCTTTGTGCGGTTGATATTTCGGGCAGAAGCCACCTTGAATATTCCCTTCCGATGAGGGCAAAAAAGGTCGGCAATTTTGATACCGAGCTTGTAGAGGAATTTTTTGAGGCCTTTACCCGCAACGCAAAAATTACCTTGCACATAACCAAATTAAACGGTAAAAATGCTCACCACATAATAGAGGCAGCCTACAAGGCGGTTGCACGTGCTCTTAAAACCGCTGTGGCTATAGAGCCTGAATACAAGGATGAAATTCCTTCAACCAAAGGGGTACTTTAATGATAGCAATAATTGATTACGGCGTAGGAAATCTGTTTTCGCTTTCCTCCTCCTTTAAGGCAATCGGTGCTGATACCGTAATTACGGGCGACCCCGAGGTTATTAAAATGGCGGACAAGCTGATACTTCCAGGTGTTGGTGCTTTTGCGGACGCCATAGAAAAGCTACGTAAAACGGGCCTTGATAAGCTTATAAAATCAGAAGCCCAAAAAGGAAAACCGCTTATGGGTATTTGCCTTGGTATGCAAATGCTTTTTGAAAAAAGCTTTGAATACGGCGAGTATGAGGGGTTGGCACTTTTAGAGGGCAGTGTTGTGCCTATGAAAAACAGTATTCCCGATGATTTGAAAATTCCGCATATTGGCTGGAATGCCTTGCGTTTTAAAAAGGAGTCCGACCTTTTCAAATACATAAAAGACGGTGATTTTGTGTATTTTGTTCATTCCTATTACGCCGACGGCTGTGACAGTTCGCTTATAGCCGATACCGAATACGGAAAACCGCTTACTGCCGCAGTTCAAAAGGATAACATTTACGGTTGCCAATTCCACCCCGAAAAAAGTGGCGAGGTTGGTCTTAAAATATTAAAAGCATTTTGCGAAATGGAGTAAAAAATGAAGCTTTTTCCTGCAATAGATTTGTATGACGGTAAAGCAGTACGCCTGTATAAAGGCGATTATAACGAAATGACCGTCTATAGCGAAAATCCAATAGAAATAGCCCGCGATTTTGAAAATTGCGGTGCTAAATATATTCATCTTGTTGATTTAGAGGGTGCGCGTGACGGCACTACCCCGAATATAGAAATTGTAAAACAGATAGCAAACGAAACCTCGCTTTTTTGCGAAATCGGTGGCGGAATAAGGTCTATAGAGACTGTTGATGCCTATTTAAACGCAGGCGTTGACCGTGTAATCTTGGGTACTGCTGCTGTAAAAGACCCCGATTTTTTGAAATTAGCAATAGAAAAATATGGCGAAAAAATCGCTGTGGGAGTTGACATAAAGGACGGCTTTGTAGCAATCAAGGGCTGGGTAGAAAAAAGCGAATACTCTGGCTTGCAGTTTTGCGAAAAAATGCAAGAGCTTGGTGTTAAAACCATTATTTGCACCGATATTTCAAAGGATGGTGCTATGAAAGGCACTAACCGCGAGCTATATAAAGAATTATCGCAAAAGTTTTCGCTACAAATTACCGCGTCAGGCGGTGTATCCGATATCGAGGATATAAAGGCTCTGCGTCAGCTTGACCTTTACGGTGCTATAATAGGCAAAGCCTACTATATAGGCGCCATCGACTTAAAAGAGGCTTTAGAGGTGGCAAAATGATAACCAAAAGAATAATCCCTTGCCTTGACGTTAAGGACGGAAGGGTTGTAAAGGGTGTAAATTTCAATAATTTAAATGATGTTTCAAGCCCCGTATCTCTCGGCAAGTACTATAGCGACTGCGGTGCAGATGAATTGGTTTTTTATGATATTACCGCTTCCTCTGACGGCAGACGTCTGTTTACCGAAATTTTAACCGAGGTAGCTAAAAATATTTTTATTCCGCTTACCGTAGGCGGAGGAATAAATACAATAGAAGACTTTGACCGAGTGCTTAAATGCGGTGCCGATAAAGTAAGTGTTAATTCGGGTGCTATTAAAAATCCCGATTTAATAAAGGAAGCCGCTTTAAAATACGGTGACCAGTGTGTTGTAATTTCTGCTGACATTAAACGTGTAAACGGTGAATTCCGTGTGTTTGCAAAGGGTGGCAGGGTTGATACGGGCATTGAAGCCATTTCTTGGATAAAACGGTGCGTTTCAAACGGTGCCGGCGAGGTTGTGGTAAACTCAATCGATACCGACGGCGTAAAAAAAGGCTTTGATATAGAAATGCTAAAAGCGGTATGTAGTGCTGTGAATGTGCCTGTAATAGCTTCGGGAGGTGCCGGATGCAGTGCCGATTTCGTAAAACTTTTCAATGAAATTCCCGATATTTCGGCAGGACTTGCTGCATCGATTTTCCATTTTGGTGAAGTAAAAATTAGAGATTTAAAGCAAGAGCTTAAAGAGAATAATATTTTAGTTAGAATATAGGTGACAAAATGATTAATATTAACGAGCTTAAATTTGATGAAAAAGGACTTATTCCTGCAATAGTTGTTGACAGTCTTTCCAAAAAGGTGTTGACCTTGGCTTATATGAACGAGGAAAGCCTTAAAATATCGCTTGAAAAGGGGCTTACCTGCTTTTATAGTCGTTCAAGACAGGAGCTGTGGCTTAAAGGCGAAACCAGCGGAAATTATCAGCACATTGTTTCTATTACTGCCGATTGCGACAGAGATGCACTTGTAATAGCAGTTGAAAAGGACGGACCTGCCTGCCATAAGGGTACAGATTCCTGCTTTACTGCCCCGCTTTATATTAGCGACGAGCTACCTAATTTTTCTATGGACGGACTTTATGAGCTATTGCAGGGCAGAAAGAACGATTTGCCCGAGGGCTCCTATACCACATATCTTTTCCAAAAGGGTATCGATAAAATTTTAAAGAAAATCGGTGAGGAATCGACCGAGGTAATTATTGCCTCTAAGGATAACGATAAAAAGGAAACTGTATACGAAATAGCCGACCTTGCTTACCATATTATGGTTATGATGGTTGAAATGGGCATAACACTTGAGGATGTCCGCAAAGAGCTTGCTTCCCGTCATATAATTGACCACAAGGTTAAACAGGAGAAAATGACAAGTGATAACGACTAATTTTCATACACACACCGTATTTTGTGACGGTAAAGACACTCCCGAAGAAATGGTTGTAGAGGCTATAAAAAAAGGCTTTACCGCCTTGGGCTTTTCGGGACACAGCTTCTTTGAGCCTGAAAAGGAGCTTTGTATGTCACCCTGTGAACAAAAAGAATACATAAAACAAATAACCGAGCTCAAAAGTAAATATAAAGACAAAATCAAAATCTTTTGCGGTATCGAGCAGGATATTTTTTCAGATGAGCCTTTGTATTCTTATGACTACCGTATAGGCTCTGTTCATAACCTTTTTAAAGACGGAAAATTTTATGATATTGACGCATCGCCCGAATCTACCAAAAAAACCGTAGATACTGTCTACGGTGGTGATTTTGATGCTTTCGCAGAGGATTATTTTTCTCTTTTTTCTACTGTGCTTGAAAAAACAAATGCTGATATAATAGGTCATATTGATTTGGTTTCCAAGTTTAGCGAAACGCTAGGCTTTGGACAAAGCGACCGATTTTTAAAGGCTTGCGAGGCTGCTATAATCAAGCTTGTACCTTATAATAAGCCTTTCGAAATAAATACGGGGGCTATGTCAAGAGGGGCTCGTTCTATCCCCTATCCCACAAGAGAAATTTTAGAGCTTATCAAAAAGCATGGCGGTAAAATCGCTTTTTCGAGTGACTGCCATAATAAAGAGTTTTTGGATTATGGCTTTGATAAGGCGGTAGAACTCGCATTAAGCGTAGGCTTTTGTGAACACGCAATAATCACCGAAAACGGAATTGAGTATGTACCGATAAAATAATAAAAAGTAATAAACCTCGTACTTATCGTACGAGGTTTTTTGGCGGAGAGAGGGGGATTCGAACCCCCGAACGGGTATTAGCC
>JAZNBP010000160.1:0-21480 GCA_045587085.1 Acutalibacteraceae bacterium
GATACCTATGATTTTATTGCTGTGTATAACGGAAACTATGATTCTTATATGCATAAGTTCGGCCCTGAAAGTAATGAAGCATTAGGGGAACTTCGTGCTAATGTAAGAACTTTTGGTATGTTTTATGAGATGATTGCTGAGCATTGGAAATCACACAACACCTTGATAGGATTTGCCATGGATCACGGTTGCCATGAGATAGACGGGAATTGCGGTTCTCACGGACTTGATATGGAAGAAGACTTGAATATTGTGCATTTATATAAGATCGTTAAAACGGACAAATAAGAAAATAAGGTTTTTCGACCGGCTCCATTTTGAGTGTCGGTCCCCAAAATCCCGTTCACGTAAGTGGGCGGGATTTTTATTTTTTCGCTTTGCACACTCCTCTAAAACTTACAATAACTAAAATTATGCAAAATGTTTAAATTTTTGCATAATTTGATTGTTTTTTGATATACAAATATTTTTATAAATGTTAAAATTATATTGACTAATTATGTGATTGTTTTTATGAAAATAAATGGCTTATTTTGATTGATTGGGTGATATAGTATGATTACAGTTAAACCGCCTTATTTGGGAGTTGCTTATTATCCCGAGGATTGGGATGTTTCGGAAATAGATAAAGATATTGAAAAAATGCTATCAATTGGCATAAATGTTGCAAGAATTGGCGAGTTTGCTTGGCGTAAAATGGAGCCTTCTGACGGCGAGTTTGATTTTTCATGGTTACATATTGTTGTTGAAAAATTGAAAAACGCAGGCATTGCTGTTGTTATGGGTACACCTACTGCGGTACCACCTATTTGGCTTACAAAAAAATACCCCGATATGCTTGTAGAATATAAGAACGGCAGGGTAATGCAACACAGTGGTAGACGTCACGCCTGCTCAAATCACCCTGAGTATTTAAAATATTCTGCCAGAATAGTTGAAAAAATGGCAATGGAGTTTGGCTCAGAGGAGGCAATAATCGGTTGGCAGATTGATAATGAAATTTATTTGCCAAACAACGAGGGTTGCTATTGCCACAATTGTAAGGAAAAATATCATAAGCATTTAGAAAATAAATTTGGCACTGTAGAGGAAATGAATAAACGGCTGAACCTTAATTTATTTAGCCAAGCGTATGACAGTTTTGAAGAGGTTCCGCTACCGAGGGATACGTGGGAAAATCCGCACTTAAAGCAGGAGTTTTTAATCAGTGCAGGCAAGGCTAATATAGATTTTGTAGCAATGCAGGCCGAAATTCTTAAAAAATATACAACTGCTCCGATAGGTACTGACCAAATTCCGTTTAACGGTATGAATTACAGAGAGCTACATAAACCGCTTGATATCATTCAGTTTAATCACTATAATATTCCTAAAGACCTTTGGGAATGCTGTTTATGGTTTGATTATCTAAGAACTATGAAGGACCGCCCATTTTGGAATACCGAAACTGCGACCTGTTTTTCAGGCTCTGCCGGAACCTATGGCAGTATTAAGCCGGACGGGTTTTGCTATGCTAATTCGTGGTTACCGCTGGCTCTTGGCGGTGAGGCTACAATGTATTGGCTTTGGCGTACTCATTGGGCAGGGCACGAGCTTGTGCACGGCTCTGTTCTGGATTCAAGCGGAAGACCTATGTACAGCACCGAGGAAGTAAAGGCGGTGGCTCGTGATTTTAAAATGTGTGCCGATTTTATAAATAATACAAAGGTTGATACAAATATTGCTTTGCATTATTCATCGCTTTGCTATAATATGTTTGAATCGCAACCGGTTGTCGGCGACTTTAATTATGACCGTGCTTTAAAGGAGCATTTTTATAAACCGCTTATTGATTTGGGGCTTCGTCTCGATGTGATTGACGAAGTAGCTGATATCAGCAAATATAATATAGTTTTTTCTCCTTTAATGATAACCTTAGATCAGGGCAATTTAAGGGATAGAATAGCCGATTTTGTGAAAAACGGCGGAATTTGGATTACAGGTCCTATGACCGATATTCGCACTAAGGACGGAACAAGGTTTACCGACAGGCTTCACGGAATGCTCGAAAACTTAACCCCTGCTGTCTTTAAATATTGGTTTCCCGATAAAGAAAAAAGGGTTAAAGCTAAGTGGGATAACGGCGAGGATTTTGGAGGTAATACTTATTACGAGGTCTTTGAGCCTTGCTGTGACGCTGACATTGTGAGCATTACAGAAGGCCATAAGGAGATTATCGGTGGCTCGCTTTTGCAGTGCTTTCCTGTTGGAAAAGGTTTTGTTTACGTGCTTGGCACTTTACCCGACCAAAAGGATATGGCTAAGCTCTTTAAAATAGTTTGCGAAAAAGCTAATATTCCTTGCAACACAACTACCGAAGGTACGCTTATCGTCTCACCTCGCAAGGGAAATGGTGCTGAGGGCGTAATCCTTACGGATGTTGGCGGAAACGGTGGAATATTCTATAATAAAACCAAATACAGAGATATTATTTCCGAAAGGATTTTCGAAAATGATATCAAGCTAGAACCCTATGAAGTTATGGTGCTTGAAAAAATTTAAAGTAAAAAATATTGTATCGCTTTATAAAGAAATGCGATTGAGGAGATAGAATAATGGCGAAAAATCATTACCTTATCGGTAACGCACATTTAGATCCCGTTTGGCAGTGGAGAGTATCAGAAGGACTGTCATTGATAAGGTCAACCTTCCGTTCTGCGTTGGACAGAATGAATGAAAATGAAAATTACAAATTTACAAGTGCCTGTGCAGGGTATTATTTTTGGATAAAGACTATAGTTCCCGAAATGTTTGAGGAAATAGTACAAAGGGTAAAAGAGGGACGTTGGTCTGCAGTGGGCGGTATGTGGGTACAGCCTGACTGCAATATTCCGTCAGGTGAGGCTTTGTGCAGACATTTTCTCTACTCCCAAAGGTTTTTAAAGGAAAACTTCGGGGATATTACTAATATTGGCTATAATGTTGACTCTTTTGGTCACAGTGCGGTGCTTCCTCAGTTGTTTAAAAAATCGGGCATAGATAACTATGTGTATATGCGTCCTACAAGGGAAACTGAAAATCTCTTGTTGCCTGAGGAAAATTTACATAAATGGTTAAGTCCCGACGGAAGCTGTGTTACAGCGTTCAGAATACTTGAACTGTATAATGGTGATTTGTCCGAGGAAAGAGTAAACCTGTACCTTGAAAAAGAGCAGGATCAGATGATTTTTTACGGTATCGGCAATCACGGTGGCGGTCCTTCAAAGGAGCATTTAAAGCAGGCTGAGGAATGGACCCGCAAAGACGGCTTTAAATACGCTACACCGAGTGAGTATTTTGAGGATATAGCCGGTAGCAAAATGCCTACAGTAGCAGGCGATTTAAAGCATCACGCAACAGGCTGCTACAGTGCTAACAGCAGGATTAAATTTGAAAACCGACGTAGTGAATGTGAGCTTGTAAGAGCCGAAATGTTTGATACATTGGCGTCCCTTATTGTAGGCGGAGATTTCCATAATGATGATTTTTATAAAGCTTGGCAAAGGGTTATGTTTAACCAATTCCACGATGTTTTGGCGGGTTGTTGCATAAAAGAAGCATATACAGATGCCTATAATGCTTTCGGATACGCGCGTCAAAAAGCATTAGAGCTTGAAAATTTTGCACTTCAAAGGATTGCGGGCAAAATTAAGACTACTGATTTTCTTGATGCCGATTTTTCTGAAATGCGTGACAGATTATGGTACAGAGAGGGCGAGGGCTCCCCTATGGTAGTATTTAATCCTCACCCATTTACTGTTAAAACAAATGTAAGCTTTGGTGCATATAGTGTTACAAAGGTGCTTGACCATAACGGCAACGAGGTGCCCTACCAAATGGTAAGAGCTCCTTATACCGACGGTGTAAACTTTGTAAAATGTCTGTTTGAGGTAGAATTACCGCCAATGGGCTACCGTGTTTATTATGTTTATAAAAAGACCGAAAATTCTAGTGTGGCAGAAACAACAACCGACTTAAAGGCTGGCGAAAACATCCTTGAAAACAGCCTTGTTAAGATTGTTATTGATAAGGAAAGCGGTGCGGTAACCTCTTATCTATTAAAGTCGGCAAATAAAGAATTTGCAAAAGGAAAACTAGGTCAAGCAATAGTTTGCGATGACTCGAAACACGATACTTGGTCGCACTTTATTAATACTCTTAATGATGATATCGGTGCTTTTGGCGGCGGTACTTTAAGCCTTATTGAAAACGGTCCTGTAAGAGCTACTATAAAATCTGTTACCAAAAACGGAAACTCTGTTCTTAAAAAATATTATACGCTCTATAAAAACGATGCCAGACTTCATATCCGTTGCGTAATGGATGTTGACGAGGAATATAAGCTTATAAAATTCTCATTCCCTGTAAATGTTGAGTCGCCGAAGGTTGTGTATTCTATGCCTTACGGTTTTATAGAAAAAGCTCCAAACGGGGAAGAGGATGTCGCACACGAATGGGCAGATATTGTGGACAATTCGGGTTGCGGTTTAGGTCTTATAAATGACGGCAGATACAGTCACTGTGCACAAGATAACGATTTGCGTGTTATTGTTGCACGTTCTTGTGCATATCTTGACCATTACGCACAGGGAACTCGTGACGATGAAATGGAATTCATAGATAAGGGTGAACACGAGTTCAACTTTATACTGTTCCCTCATACCGAAAATGCTACGGCAGATATAGCAAACGACGGACGCGTGCTTAATATGCCACCTGTTCTTATACAGGAAACTCACCACGACGGTGTTTTACCGCAAGAGTATTCTGCTTTCAGTTTGGATAAGAAAAATATTAGTGTTTCTGCTCTTAAAAACAGCGAGGATAACGACGGTTTAGTATTAAGACTTGTGGAAACCGCAGGTATATCTACAACTGTTACCGCTAATTTCAAGGCGATTAACAAGAGCTTCACCTTAAGCTTTACTCCGCAAGAAGTAAAGACCGTTAAAATAGCTAAGGACGGTTCTGTAACAGAAATCCGTATTATAGAGCAATAAAATTTAAAAGGACTGTCGGTAATGAGATGGCATATCGCACAAAATAAAAGAATGACCGAGACTTATAATCTTGAGGGTCATTGTGAATTTTTGGAAATGAGTGGCGAAGCTGTCTCCGGTATTGTGAATTACGGGGTTCTTGATGGAAACCTGAAGCTTACAAGAGATATTGTGTTTCCAAATTTTAGAATTCAACCTAACAATACTTATGGGAGCTACTGCATAAGGGGGATAAATTCACCTGAAATTTTTTCTGATGAAGCGTTTGATAAAGCGCAAATCAGCGGGATATTGACCTTTTATTCTCATACCGATACTGCCTTAATAAAAAGGACGTTTTATCCGTCAACAATATTACCTTGCTTTTATGAGGATATCGAAATAACCGCAACCGCCGATGATGTTACTCTTTCTTTTGAGGAAGTAAAGCGGCTTGAAACCCGTCTCGGGTGTGAAGGCTATTTCTATGTTGAACGTGTGGCAGATAAGAAACCTGTTAAGCTTAAAAAGAATGATACTTTTCATATAATTTTCACTTATAGGGCATATTTTGCAAATGAAAATCCTCCCTTTGAAACCGAAGCTTTTGAAAAGCGTATGGCACGTGTAGAGGAAATAATTTTAGAATGTGACCTGACTACGGGTGACGATTATATAGATACAGAATTTGCTTTTGCAAAAATAAGGGCAGCGGAAAGTCTTTTCAGAACAAAAAAGGGTATTGTTCACAGTCCCGGCGGGTATACGTATTATGCGGGGATATGGTGTAACGACCAGCTTGAATATGCGGCTCCTTGGTTTGCTTTTACGGGCGACGAAAAGGCAATGGAAGCTACGGAAAATGCTTTTCGTTGGTACGAGCCTTATATGAATGATGAATATTTACCTATTCCATCAAGCCTTATAGCAGAAGGATTTGATTATTGGAACGGTGCCGGTGACAGAGGCGATGCTTCGATGTATCTTTTCGGGCTTTCCCGCTATTTGCTGACAACAGGAAAAACTCCTAATAGCGGTCAGCAAAAAGCACTCGAATGGTGCACCGAATATATATCACGAAAAATAATGGATGACGGTGCTGTGTATTCTGATTCGGATGAGCTTGAGGGAAGGTTATCCTCAGGGGTAAATTTGTCAACCGCATCGCTTTCTTATGGGGGGTTAAACCTTGTTTCAGTCTTGTGGAAAAGGTGTAAAAACGAGGAGCTTTCAAAAAAAGCAGAACTCCTCAAAGAACGCATAGCAAAAGCGTTTGAAAACCATTTTCAGGCAGAACTTAAAGGTTATAAAACCTATGCGTATCATAAGGGTTGCGGAGATATCAGGGCTTGGAACTGCCTTCCTGTTTATATGGGCATTTTTGACCGTGCCGATGATACACTTGCATCAATTGAAGACACTCTTTGGAGTGATTGCAGTTGCAAGTCAACGGAAACTGAAAATATAGTATGGGATAGAAGTGCACTTTATTTTATAGCAGCGATGTTCCGTGCCGGAAAAACCGAAAAAGCGTTTTCTTTGCTTAAAAGTTATTCAAAGAAAAGGCTGCTCGGTGAGAGGGTTCCGTATCCGGTTGAGTCTTATCCTGAAGGGAATATGAAGCATCTTAGCGCCGAAAGTGCTCTTTATTGCAGGGTTATTACCGATGGGCTTTTAAATATATCCTTCAACGAAAACGGATTTACCCACAAAGATAATATTCCGTTTTTGCCAGATGGCGTGACAGTTAAAAATATATTTATTAACGGTAAATACAGAAATATAGAAATTAAACCTTAATATATTAATCGGAGTTAAAATATGATAAAACATATTAATGCAGAAGAATTAAAAACAAGAATAGAGCTTAATTTTAAAAGATTGGCAGATTCTGCTTATTATCAGATAGGTGAGGTTTTTGCACCTGACAGTTATGACTGGCCTGCTGATAAAGAGGGAAGAGCACTGCTTGCCTTTGTGTCTCATTACAAAATTAGCGGACGTAAAATCCCTTGTATGGACGAGATGATTGAGAAGCTTCCGTCTAAATTAAATGAAGCTGGATATCTTGGTATTGTTCGCACCGATATCATAGCTGAACAACAGCTTTCAGGACATTCTTGGTTGCTTCGCGGTTTGTGCGAATATTATGAGCAATTTGGTAATAAGAATGTACTTGAAATTATAAAAGGCATAACAAAAAATCTCTTTTTGCCTACTAAAGGACGCTATTCTAATTATCCGATAGACCGTTCAAAAAAGGATGAGGGCGGTGTCAGCGGAAACGAAATAGGCTACTTTAATAATTGGATTTTATCAAGCGATGTCGGTTGTGCTTTTATGAGTATTGACGGGCTTTCCCACGTGTACAAGGTTACAAAAGATGATGCTGTAAAAGAATTGCTTGACGAAATGATAGATGTATATCTGTCTATTGATAAAATAGGGCTTCGTGTACAGACACACTGCACCTTGACGGCAGCTCGCGGTATGATGCGTATGTATGCTGTGACAAAACAGGATAAATACAAAAACGGTGCAAAAGAAATTTATGATTTATATGTTTTCGGCGGCGGAATGACATATACATACCAAAACCTTAATTGGTGGGGACGTCCCGATACTTGGACAGAGCCTTGTGCTGTAGTTGACTCGCTTATGCTGGCGTTAGAGTTATATAAGGTTACAAACGATGAAGCATTCCGAAAAATAGCTTCAAGAATTTACCATAACGGATTTTCAACTTTGCAAAGAGATAACGGCGGTGCAGGTACTGATACGGTTGTAGCAAAGGACAGCCCTTGGAGTTCGCTAAAGGCAAGAACCTACGAAGCAGCATTTTGTTGTTCTATGCGACTTTCGGAAGGGTTGTGGTATATTGACGCTAATAAGGAGCTTTTATATGCCGAAACTGACGGTAAAGTGGCTAAAAATGAAAACGGAATTTACTGTGACGGGGATATAATTTATTCTCTACCGGATGAGGCTTTGTTGCCATACGCCGAAGAAACTGTTTCAGTCGACGAAATGACGCTTACTCCAATAGTTAAATATTATAAAGTACCAAAAGAAATAATTGAAAGCACAGAACAAAAAATAGTATTTTCATAAAACAAAAAAGAGTTCATATTTGAACTCTTTTTTTATATGCAAATTTTATTGCTCTCCTTTATGCTCAAGGTTATAATACACGCTTGCGGGCGGGTCGGTATATATCTGCTTAAAGCTTGCAGGTGTCATACCCATTTGTGCTTTAAAGCAGTTTATAAAGTAGCTTGTATTTGCAAAGCCTACAGAAAAAGCAATTTCGGTGATATTTTTTTCCGAGCTTATAAGCATTCGTTTTGCTTTGCAAATTCTGACGTAATTAAGATACTCATTAAAGCTTTTACCGGTTATTTTCTTGAAATATGCGGAAAAATCGGATTGACGCAATCTGAATTGCTTGGCAACCTGAACGGCAGTCAGCTTTTCGGTGTAATGCTGTGATATGTATTGGAATATATTTTTGAATTCTTTCCTTATACTATCCTTTATTTCTGCATCTACAGGGTTTATTGTATTAACTTTTCTAATCAAGTCAAGAAACAGCTGAGAAATATATATTCTTATTGCAAATTTATATGCGTGTCGACGCTCTCTATCCTCTTTCATAATATTTTCTATACAGTTTCTTATATTGGAGTTTTCAATTTCGTCATTTGTGTAGTGGGTTTTAAAGTCAGAAACTGACATAATATAGGGAATAACGTACTTAAGCTCCATAAGGGACTGACTATCCGAACAAATGGTTTCCGCCAAGAATTTCACAGCAAAGGACCTATGTATACCGTAATCCAAAACGTTAACGGAGTGAACCTCCTTTGAATTGATTAAAACCATTTCACCGGGATGCAGGGTGTAGGTAGTGTCGCTTATAGTTACGACAAATTCGCCCTCTAAAATGTAGATTATTTCAATAACATTATGATAATGCGGAGAGGTCATTAAAACCGGATGGTCGCATATCTGATATACAAGTTCATAGTCTTCAAGCTTTTTTTCGCCCTTTTCTTCATATATATCCTGCATTTTTAACCTCCTGTATGGCATATTATTTGCTTTTGGATATCAGTGAAAAATAAAGAAAAAAATACAAAAAATGATATCCGTTTGATATTTAATTATATTATATAACCGCAAATTTACATTGTCAAGTCAATTTGTTTTGCCGAGTTTTGATAAGACCTTAACAGGGTATTGTTTGTTTTGTTTTTTTCTTGAAATATAAAAATACGAAAAAGCCCTGTTTTAGTGGAAATTATCGGGAAATTTGATAATATTTTCCGCTTTAAAAATGTAGTGTTATTAGCTAAAATAAAATTGTTGACTTTGTGGATTTATTTTTTAAAAAAGCTGGCTTTTGACTTTGATTGGCGTTTTTTCATATATTACACTAATAAAAAATAAAAATGTTTAAATTTTTGTATAATTTGTTTATCTTTTGATATACAAGATTTTTGCAGTATGTTACAATTAATAAAAACCAAGGGGGGATTTTGCCTATATGAAGAGGACAAGAAAAATAAAAAAAGAAAATAGTGCAATTATGGGCGTTTTATTTGTCTTGTTTTGCATTTACGCAGCCACACTGCTTTTGCCCCTGGTATGGATGTTCATAAATTCGTTCAAACCAAACAATAACGAATTTTTCTATGACCAGTGGAGATTTACGAGTTTTACGTTGGATAATTACAAATTGCTCTTTACCGGCGAAAATAACATTATGGGAATGTTTGCTAACAGTCTCATTCTTGCACTTATAATACCTACAGTGTCTACATTCTTTTCACTGTGTGCAGGACACGCGATTGCGAGCTTTGACTACAAGCTGAAAAATGTATTTTATTTCATTTTCATAATGCCAATGTTTGTTTCGGTAGCAGGCACCACACCTTACGTTTATAAGCTGCTGAATGATATCAGGCTGTTTGATACGCATTTAGGCCTTATAGTTATGTCGTGCGGTGTTTCGGGATTCGGCTTTTTAATGTATTATTCTGTATTTAAAAATATTTCAAGTACATATAGTGAAGCGGCAATGATTGACGGTGCCGGATATTGGAGAACCTTTTTACAAATATTGCTCCCTCAGGCAAAAAACCTGATTGCAGCACAATGGGTTATGGGCTTTATCGGAACTTGGAATGATTTTAGCGGTCCGTATCTGTTCTTACCGTCTTACCCGACACTCGGTGTAGGCGTAAAGGAAATTTCCGATAAGATTGATTTGGGACACAGCTATCCTGAACTGTTTGCAAACATTGTTTTGATGCTTATTCCGATGTTAGTTTTATATTTTGCTTTCCAAAAGAAAATTATGACCGTCTCCTTGGGCGGCGGTATTAAGGGTTAAACCTAAAAAATATTAAGGAGTGTTAGTATGAAAATTTTAAAAAGACTTACGGTATTTGCTTTAATTGCAGCTATGGTTCTGTCTACCGCCTCTTGCAGTCTAAAGCGTAAGGATGCAGCAGGTGCAGACGGTAAATATGATTTAGTTGTAAAATATTATTCCGGTGCTTACGGCGATGAATGGATACAGCTTGCTGCCGAAGAATTTGGAAAAGAAAAGGGAGTTAAGGTTCAGGTTATCCCTTCCAGCGATATGGACTGCGGTGCAGAAAACAGCCTTACAGCAGGCAAGAATTTGGCTGACCTTTACATTGGTTCTTCAAACCGTTGGCAAAGCTGGGTTCAAAGCGGTTATATCGAGAATTTGAAAAGTGTTTTTGAGGCTAGCGTTAAGACCTCTAAGGGTGACAAGAAAATTTCAGAGTACATAGATCCCGAAGTGGTTGGTCTTTCATACATTGAAAGACAGGTAGGCACAGGCGATTCTTATCCTTGGATTGTTCCCTTTACTTCAATGCCTATGTCTTTAGCTTACAACAATGATGCACTTAAGAAAATCTCTCATACATCCTCTACTGCAGTTTCAGCAGATTCTGTAGATCCCTCTACAAACAAGTGGATAGCACCGCCTAAGAATCTTTCTGAATGGTTGGCTCTCTGTGACGATGTAAATGCATATAAGAGCGACGACAAGCATAAGTATGTTCCGTTTGGCTGGTCTGCACTGGCTTCTGAGCAGGTTTATTATTTCTTGTTCACTTGGTGGGCTCAGTATCAGGGACTTTATGATTCAAACGTTTCAGGTCAGGGCAGCTTCTATGATTTCTGGAATTTTGGCAACACATCAAAAACTACCTTAAATCAGACCTTCTCTACAAAGGTGTTCGACCAAAAAGGTTTAGCAGCAGCTCTTGATAATTTCAAAAAGCTCGTTGTGGATACAAAAACCGGTAACTACAAGAACAGCCTTTCTGCTGTTAATACATTAACCACTCAGGAGCTTACCCGTGCGCTCTATGCAGAACGTAACGAGGAAAGACCGATAATCGCTTTTGCAAGCTCCTTCGGTGAATCAGAAGCAAGACTTACAGGTGTTCTTGACAGTGATTCTGACGGAAAGCAGGATTCTGATATTCGCTTTATGAACATTCCTTCTCTTGACGGTCACGAAAACGAGAAATATCTCTATTGTGCTAATGACGATATTATGTTCATACCAAGTGCAGCTGATCACAAGGATTTAGCTAAAGATTTTCTTGTATTCCTTTGCAGTGAGGACCAGTTAAAGAAGTTCACCATTCGTTCCGGCGGCGGTATCCGTCCCTTCCAGTACGATGCTAGAGAAATCGAGGATAAATCCTTGACTAAGTATAACAAGAGCGTGTTCGACGTTTACTATAACAGCACAAGAATTTACGATTTCCCGCTTAAGGCTTACAAAGAAAGCCCCTTTGCAGTTTCCCTTATATATACATATGAATCTCCGATTGCTTTTGCCGATCTTGGTATGTCTACCGTTGTAAACAGAATTAAGAAGGCAGACGGCGCTACAATTATGAAGGAAGCAAAGGCAACATTCGAACTTATTAAAAACAATTTCGTTAAAAAGTTCCGTATGACAGAAGTTAAATAAAAAATATTATACCGATTTGGAGGTATATCACATTGGTTATTTCTAACAGAAACCCAAGAGTGAAAATGGCAAGAAAGAATACAAGACGTAATTGGTTTATTTTCTCATTGTTATTAGTGCCGATTATTCATTTTCTTGTCTTTTGGCTTTACATTAATATAAAAACCATTTCACTTGCCTTTTTTGAGTGGGACTTCTTTTCAAACAGCTATAAGTTTGTAGGAATAGATAACTTTACTGAGCAATTTAGGCAGTTTAAAGCAAGACCTGAGCATTTGAATATGTTTTTCAATGCATTCAGAGCAATTCCCATTAACCTTGCCTGTCTTGTGCTGGCAGTTCTTATTGGTTATGCCTTTTCAAAGCATATCCGCGGCGAAAAGGTATTCCGCGTAATATTCTATCTGCCTTCAATGATATCTATTGTTATTCAGACATTGTGTTACAGATATATGTTTACATATAACCCTGGAATGCTTGAAGGTCCCGCGGCAGAATTACTCAGAATGCTAGGTGTTAATTATAACGGTTGGGAAACCGCACTAAGCGACCCTGTTGTAATTGACAGAATCTGGTGGCTGATTTCAATATTCTGCGTTTGGGCAAGTGCCGGTATCAACATTATACTTATGGCATCTGCCATGTCACGTATTCCGGAATCAGTTATCGAGTCGGCAAAGCTTGACGGTGTAGGCTTCTGGAGAGAGCTTTTCCAGATTCATATTCCGCTTATAATGCCCACTATCAGCGTATTTTTGATAAATTCAATGATGGCGGTATCTGCTTTCTATATTCAGCCGATGTTGCTTACAGGTAACATTACCGGACCGGGTGGTGCTTACAATACGGTAGGCTGGTATATGTTTAATATGGCACCTATAGCACAAGATTCCGATATGCCGTTAATTTCTACGGTTGGCTTTATATTGACAGTATTGGTAACATTCCTTGTAATCGTGGTTAAAAAGATTACCGATAAGATTACACCCGATGTTGATTTTTAAGGATAGGTAGATGATATTATGAAATTTCGAAAAATGGCAAAAACGGTTTTAGCCGTTCTGCTAAGTGTCTTAATTGTAATTTCGGTAATGATATCCGCTTCTGCTCAGGGTGTTATTATTAAAGGCGAACCCGATGGTCAAAACAAGTCTGTTGTTATGGATGAGCATTTTTATTCGGGCTCACTTGAACCAAATTTTACAAGTGACACAGTTGCAGTAGAAACAGAATCATACGGTATGCACTTTGCAGGTGCATACCACTTCGGCTCTGCACTCGTGCTTACAGCATATAAGCTTAAAAGCTATAACAAATTCACATTTTCTATAGATATGATTTCCTCTAATGACGGTTTTATCTACTGTGGATTTGGCGGTGCAGACGAAAAAACAACTGTATCATATTATGATTTTAACTTGTGCGTATCAAAGGGTGTTACAGCACTTTATGAAATGGGCGGTATGGACAGCTGGACTCAGGCCGGCAGCACTGCACTTAATAATGCACTTGTTTCCGGTAAAACTACCGATTTTGCAGTAACTTTAGAAAAGGTATCCGGAAATGATTTCAAGGTAACCTTTGAAATTCTTGAGGACGGCAAGCCTATACTTACAACCACTTACGGCGATGCTCTTATTCGTATGGAAAACCCCAATGGATATTTCTGTATGTGGGGCGGCTTGAATGAGCAGTTCGAGATTCGCAATTTTAAGGTATATGATAGTCCTAAAAATCTTGCTTTTTCCGACAATTTTGAAAACAGCAATCTTACTTATGCTGACGAAGCTTTGGGCGACAGCGATTGGCATATTAACGAAACAAGATTTACAAGAGATGAAATATTCATTGCTCGTAATGCAGGTCCCGTTTTTGAAAAAGCAGGGGACACAATAACCGCAAAGACTCCGCTTCAGTTATGCGATAAGGTATCTAAGCCTTACGAAATTTCCTTTGAAGCGGAGATAGAAAACATTGAAAAGAACTCCACTTTTGGATTGTTCTTAGGTGCTAAAAAGGATGTTTCCTTGGATAAAGCCACAATAATAGGTGTTAGTGCTTACGATAATAAATTTGCTGCGGTAAACCTTATAAGAAACGGTAAAATAGCAAATTCGGGACAAAACCTTGTTCCTATAAGTGCACTTAATATCGATGACGTAGCTGTTAGCTTTGATGTAACAATTTATAACGATTATACACTTATTATCAGTATTGGCGGAGTTCAGTTTAAATTCAGCAATGTAAAATATGACGGTTATTGGGGAATTTGCAATTATTCCTCTGATAATAAGAGTACCTCAACCGTAAAGCTTAATTCAGTTAAGGTTATTAAAAATGACTATAGACCTTGTGCTTCGCCTGATTTGTCTAACGATTTTGCAGGAATTAAGCTTACTCAGGACGGTTTCGAGGAATATTACATAAGCGACCGCACTTATTATATAGGGCCCAGTGTTTCGCTTCGTCCTAAGAGTGCGTTCACTTTAGAGCCCTCGCTCTATTTTGAAAATTGTAGTTCATACAGTGCTTTTGCACCTAAAAAAGAGTATACCGATTTCATATTGCAGTTTGACCTTAAAATGGTATCAGAGGGTAAAAACAGTCAGTGGTTCGGTATAAACTTCGGCAAGAAATCCTTTGCAACTATTTCGGATACATCAACCAGCATTAATTTTGAGTATTACGCTTGGGGAACAGACCCTTATACTCAGATGACTGCAAATCTTTGCACCTTTGATGACGGAACAAAGGCTAAAAAGGTTGAGGACTATCATTTCTTTAAAGACCAAGAAACAAAGTATAACTTTATGCTTGTGGCAAAGAACCGCACTGTATATGTTTACTTTAAGGAAGATAGCGAGGATATCTCAAAGCTCGGTATTTGCAGAGCTGTAATTCCAAATGTAAATACTGACGGTTACGTTTCTATTTTCGGTGTAAGCGGTATATCTTTTGATATTTTCAATTATAAGCTTACAAATATAGCTGACGAAGCAAAGGACGATTCTGCTATTGCACTTCGTGAATCCTTTGATGGTAAGACAATAACGGATAAGCTTGTAACCGAGGGCACAGCTCAGATAAAAGACGGTGCATTAAAGCTTTCTGGTGGAAGTATAGCAACCGCAAATAATAGCAGATATTACATTGCAAACTTCACCGTTTTAAACACAAATGCTGATATGACGGTAAGCTTTGCGGACAACAAATCTCTGCTTATTTCTAAGGATTTAAAGAAAATCACAGTTAATGACGGTTCTAAGAAGCAGGTATTTGATGTTTCGAGCTACAATCTTGCAGATTACAAGAATGTACAAATGCAGTTAATATTACAGTACGATGCATTGTCCTTGGTAGCAAAGGGCGTATATGACCCTGTTGATAAATTTGCTTCACCAATTCTTGAATACACATTTGCAAAGCCTGTGCTAGAGGGCATTTTGAAATGGACTTCAGAGGATGCACTATTAGACGATATATCAGTTTACGCACTTGATCACAGCTATAAAGCGGCAAACGTAAGCTACGAGCAGGATCCTAATGATACTGATATGTGGATTTCCAAATTGGCAGCAAGCAAAGCGGAAAAGAATACTAAAGAGGGCGGAATACCTACATTATTTATTGTAATATATGCGGTAATAGGAGTTGTAATTTTAGCCCTTTTAGGTGTTATTATTGCTTTGTTGCTAAAGAAAAGAGGTAAGGCACAATGAAAAAAATAATTGCTCTTTTTCTTGTAGTATTGTTGGTTTTGTGTGCAGCAGGCTGTGATAAAGGCTCTAAGAAAACCGCTTCAACAAATATTAAAGCCGAACCTGTAAAAATAGGAATTAATGCACACGTTTTTGAACTTCGTCCTGTTATGGACCCAAGCTCTACATTAGATAACATTGCAGATTTGTCGGGTATGTTCGGCTTTGAATATTACCGACTCAGCACTCCGCTTGACTCTATGTTTGAGGTAGCCGAGGGTGACGTGCCTGTATTTAAAGAGGGACAAAGAAAACTAATTCATCAGGTTATTGAAAAAATGTCCAAAACAGGTGTTAAAAAGTTTGTTGCGGTAAGTGATGCTACTATTTATCCTTACGGATATTCAGTAACAACAAACGGTGTAGTTCCTGACCCTGTGGTTGAGAAAGAAATGTATATCCGTTGGGTGAAGCTCTACGCAAAGGCTTGGGGTATGATTGTTAAGGAATTCCCCGAAATTACCCATGTTGAGCCTATGAACGAGCCTGATATTGCAGGTGCAAACATATTCACAAAGCAGGGCCACCAGTGGGGAGTTGATGACGGATACGTATACAGTATGACCGATAAGGCACATATGATAGCCGATTTACAGTATTACATATATAAAGAGGTTAAGGCTGTAAATAAAAAGATTATTGTAACTACCCCCGGCTTTTCTACCCACGGTGAAGGATATGATATTTTAGATTATCTTTACGAAGCAATAGAATCGGGTGCACATCCGTATGACGCTGATTTTACTGACACCAACCCCGATAATTATTTTGATGCTATTAATTTCCATAAATATTTAAACGATACAACACTTGAGGAATATTTTGAGCATTGCGATAACTTTTATAAGGCAACCGAGCGACATAACGATAAAGGAAAGCCCGCAATTATAACAGAGTGTGGCTTTACGGACCACGATAATGTGGCAAGGGAAGAACTAAACGGCGAGAATATGTCAAAGCTTATTGACCTTTATAATACCAAAATGCCGTATGTAGAAGCCGTTATGTTCTATATGCTCAATGATTATTCGGGCTATTCCGTAAGCACAAGTGAGGATAACTTCGGTTTGTTCACCTCTTTTGGCGACCCCGAAAAGCCTTGTTGTCCGAAACCGGCTGCAATAGAATTGTACAAATATATTCATAAAACGGATGATATATCTCCGCTTTATAAATACTGTCCGGAGCTTATGCCTAAATAAGACATAAAGTTAGATACAACAAATCAGGTTGTATTATTACGTTGTTATTAAGGGACTGTTATATTAAAAGTAACTTTATCGCTAAGTGTGAAAAACAATCAAGATTTTAATTTAACTTATAATTTTCCTTCTTTTCATTTTCCTTTCACCAATGGCTTCCTCGCAAGAGGAAGTCAACGAGGTGAAGGAACACACTTGAGGTGAAATTTTAAAAAAACATCCCTTCCGAGAGTGATTACCACCCCAAACCATTCTCGGGGACAGTAGAGAATATACCGTAAAATAAACTGACATCTGTCAGAGCGAAAGGTGGTATTCGACACAAAAAAATAATATCCCTTGGCAGGCTTATATAATAATGTAAGCAAAAAAATCTGTTAAAAGGAGAAAAAAGTTATGGGAAAAAAGTTTAAAAAACTAGTAGCAATGGCATTGTCATTTGTTATTTTGGCTTCCTTCTGCGTAGTGCCTTTTACAGCAAGCGCAGAACAAGCTCCCCTGAAGTTTGATGAAAACGGTAAATTTAAAATTGTTATCTTTTCCGACGTTCAGGACCAATATCCCGTTTATCCGCGTGTTCTCCAAATGATGAGAAAGGCGATTGAACGCGAAAACCCCGACTTTATTGTATTTACAGGCGATATGACCGAGATAAATACAAAAGATGTTGAGGTTGATTACAGAAGAACAGTTGAGCAGATTTTAGGTCCTGTTGTTGAAGCAGGTATTCCTTACTCAATTGTATTCGGTAACCACGACCCACAGAGCTATTACAGCGGTCAGGTTACCAGCAAGGATGATATGTTAGCTGTTTGGCAGTCAATAGGTGATTGCCGCACAACTGATCCCGCACCCGAGCTTACAGGTACAGGTACTTGTAAGGTTCCGATTTATGCATCTGATAGTGATGACCTTGCGTTCAACCTTTGGATGGTTGACTCTAACTCTTATCAGAATCCGTTAGATACCTCAAGCGGATATGATAACCCCCACGCTGACCAGCTTGCTTGGATGGCAGCTAACAACGATGCAGGTGTTAATTCTATTGTATTCCAGCATATTCCTATGCCCGAAACCTACAACCTCTTTGTTGAGGATGAAAACGGCACAAAAGAATATGGTGGCATAAAATACAATCTAGAATTAAAAGAAGGCGTTGTAGGTACTGCAGGTGAATTCCCTGCAACTATCTATGCCAATGATAACACAGGCGAGTTCCAGACCCTTAAAGAAATGGGTAATGTTTTAGGTGTTGTTTCAGGTCACGACCACTTAAATGACTTCACCGGATATTATGACGGTATTCAAATTACCGCAGTTCCCGGTATGACCTATTTCAACTACGGTGACGAAGCTGTTAGAGGCTACGGCGTTATCGAGCTTGATGAAAATGACACTTCTGATTATGAGTATCATTCAGTTAAATATTCTGAATTAGATGAGGACGTAGACGATTCTGCTGAGACAGTTTATGACGAGTATGATGAAATCACTTATGCTGATTTGAAACAGAATGGTAACGCATTAGGTGATAGCTATACAATTAGCGGTGGACACACCTTCACTTATGATGCAACCTCACCTTCTTACTCTGCAGTACTTAAATTCCGTTGGACAGCAGGTACACAGCCCGGCTTCCAGTTCTCATTTGATTTGGGTGCAGACGGAAACATTTCACACCCATTCGGTGTTTGGATTAAGCGTGCTGATCAGGTTGGGCCTAACGGTGCTTGGCACTTAAAGCCCAATGTGGAAGAGCTCAAAGTTAATATGACCGAAGTTGCGGCTAAGGGTGATACCTATGATATCGAATTTGGTCGTTTGAAGGTTCTTTCAGGAAATGCTAAGCATATCGGTGAATACTATGTTTACTTAAAGGTAGACGGCAAGCTCATTCAAGAGGGCTATTCACATACAGACGAAAACGGTATTTATACTTCCGGCGGTGCCGATTGCCAGCTTTCCAATGTAATCCGCTTTGGCGGTTGGGGCAACGGCGGTGACGATGTAATTTCTGAATATGTTGAGCCCGCAGAGCAGTACGCTGCTTATGACGTAATTGGATATGAAGATTTACTTGACACAGGTAAGAACCCCCTTACTCCCGGCGGTATCCAGTTAACAAAGACTAATAATTCTGTTTCCTATGTTGAATCAGCAGAGGCTGCTAAAACCCATTCTGTAATTTTCAAGCTTCGTTGGACAATGGAAACAATGGATTCTTTCCAGATTCACCTTGGTACTTGGGGCGGTAAAAATAATTTCGCTTATGTTTTATTAAACAATGGACATTGGCAAGATAAAGCAACAAGTGCAGCAGTAGCTTTAAAATCCAAACCTATAGCAGGTGATTACTACGATTTAGAAGTAGGTAGATTGATGGTAACTACCGGTAAAAACGCAGGTAAGTATTATTCCTACTTCAAGGTAGACGGAGATATTCTTTTTGAAAAGTATGTAGCTGCAGATGATGAAAATACTACTAAGTATTTGTCAAACTCAATCTTCCTTGGTTTTGAAGATAATCATACTTGCAAGATTTCTGCAACTCCTTACGATGCTAACCCCGATTCACTCTATTATGATTACGACGAAGTTACTTATTATGATTTCTTGAAAAACGGCGAGTCTCTCTCTTCCGATGGATATCAAATCAATAGTAATACATTTACTTATAATAAGACTTCTGAGACAGGTTCTGCCATAATCAAATTCCGTTGGAAAGAGGCTAATGCTGGTTCAAGCTTCCAGTTAAGCTTCGATAGAGAAGGTTCAACCACCTACATGTTTGGTGTACAGTTGTATACACCCGGCGCTGAAGGTCGTACCAACAGCTCTATCAGATTAAGACCCGGTCTTAGCGATAGCGTTGCATGGGTTGAACTCGCTGAAAGCATTGAAGCTGGTAAGGATTACGACATTGAGTTTGCAAGACTTAAGGTTAAGAACGGCGAACATAAGGGCGACTGGCATGTATACTTTAAGCTTAACGGTGAATTAATTGCTGAAGATTATGTTGACGGCAGCTTAATTTCCAAGCAGGGCAATTATACTACCAACCCCGGCTCTTATGCCGCAACTATTTCCAATATGTTCTACCTCACATTCTGGGGTAACGGCGGCGGAAATAAGATCGCTCCTTCTCCTTATGAAGAGGCATTCGATGTTTATGATGAAGTTACATATGAAGATTTCCGTATAGACGGCAATTCTTTACCCGCAAACGGTTTAGATTTAGGCGTTAACAGAAAAATATCTTATTCTGCAACTTCTCCTTCTTATTCTACAAAATTAAAGTTCCGTTGGACAGCAGGTACTGTAGCATCTCTCGTTGTTTATTACGATGCTTGGCCGAATCACCCGTATGGCTTTGCTATTAAACCGCCTAATACCGATGTTGGTGGCGGTGCTGTAGCCGGCGAAAACGGTGCATTCCATCTTGACTGTTCTAATAATAGCACTATAGTACAATTGGATAAACCAATTGAAAAAGGCGAAACCTTTGATATCGAGTTTGGCCGTCTTTTAGTTAAGAACGGTAAAAACAAAGGCAAGTACTATGTTTACCTTAATATTAATGGCGAGCGTATCAAAGAATATTATAAAGAAGTATTAGATAGTCCTGCTCCCACAAATATTATCCGTATGGTAAACGGCAATGAGGAAGGTATTATTTCTTCTATTCCTGAAGTAGTTGAAGAACCTGACGAACCCGAAGAGGAAGAGCCCGCAGATGCACTTTACTATGCATACGACGAAATCGGTTATTCTGATTTAACAGATGAAAACGGTAATGCATTAGGCAGTGAAAAGCAATTTGCAGGCGGTACTACCTTGAAGTACAACAGCACATCTGCAACAGGTTCTGTAATCTTTAAATACCGCTGGTTAGTAGGCGAAGTTCCCAAGTTCCAGATGTCATTTGAAAGGGCTTCAAGCTCTTCAATGGCTTACAGATTCGGTGCTTGGCTTGATGTTGCAAGCAATGAATATTCCAACGGTAGCTTGTGGGTAGGTCCTGCTTATGGTCCTAAGGTTAATATGCCCACCGCTATTACTGCAGGTTCTACACACGATGTTGAATTTGCAAGACTTAAGGTTAAGAACGGCGATAACGCAGGTAAATACCATGTTTATATGAAGATAGACGGCGTTCTTATCGCTGAATATTATGTTGACGGTTCGTTAGTTGACGAAAACGGCAACTATGTAACAGGCCCCGACGATGTTACATGTAATGTTAAGTCCGGTGAAATCTTCTTCGCATTCTGGGACAGCAATGGTAACAAGATTACTGATATTCCTGTTCCCGTAACTTACGAACCTTATGATGATATCACATTTGACGATTTATTCGTAAATGGTCAGTCTATGGCAGGCAGAGAGATGGATGGTGCTCATGACTACACATATAACGTTACATCATCCACAAATTCTGTAAAGTTTAAGTATCGTTGGATTGCAGGTACACTTCCTAAGGTTTCTACAATGTTCGA
>JAZNBP010000161.1:0-16822 GCA_045587085.1 Acutalibacteraceae bacterium
GGGATTGAAAGCCCGAGGGTTAAAAGCAGATAAACAGTCGGCCAATAAAGGAAACGGGTTAAAGCCAAAAAACCTCGTTGTGGCAGTATTTTATGGTCGTTGGGGACTAAAAAAGGAAAATAAAACGAGAAATCGTGGTGAATTTCCTCATATTTACCGCTTGGAATCATTACCTGAGACTCGGATTTATTATCGCCGAAGCCACCAACACTCACCTTCATTGAAAACCGCTTTAAAAAGAGCATTAATGCGCTTTGTTCCACTTTAACATCGATAACACTTTGTCGGTTAAAGGCAGTTCGAACCTTTGTTAAAAAGCCTGAGCGTACTTCGAGTCGGTTTTCGCCCATAATTACCTTAAATTTCAGAAATCTAAAAAACGAATAAATGAAAGAAAAGCCGTATGCTAAAAGGAATACCAAAGAAATCGTATTTACAATAGGCGGAAAGCTTGTTTCTATTTTAGAGGAAACGTTGTTAATTTCACTCCACAGCATATCCGAAATAGCGATACCAAGCAGGTCGCCCGCCTTTTTAATAATAGGAACGCCCACAATCATACCTGTAAAGGCAGACGAGGTCGCCGCCGACAAAATAGCCACTTTAAAGGGAGAAATACGCTGTTTTGAAATGGTATCATTTCCGTAAAGGATTTTAGCTAATTCCTTTCCGTCCCTAAATTTAAGCTTAAATTCATAGTCTGACTTGGTTTTTTCGCCCGCCTCGGTATTAATTCTGAAGGTAATCGCCCCAAAAAGAATATCAAAGGGATTTCTTACCGTTTGTACTGAGGAAAGCTTTGTAATATCAATAGAAGCCGTTTTTACAAAGAAAATACCGCTTCTGATAGTAACCGTTTTACCATCGCAGGTCGCCCGAAACAAAAAACAACGAATTGCCGCAAAAATGAGTATTACAGAGATAAATGACACTTCAAACCATAAAAAACTTGGAAAAAACTGACCTATGTGCAAATATTGTAGTAATGCACGAAGCATTGGCAAAAGCAATATAAACAAATAAGGCTTTATGGTTTTCCACATCATAAATGGATGGGCACGGTAAACTCTGATGTTGTTTTCCTGAGTCTCCATATTAATCCCCCTTTGTCAGACGGGATATAAAGTTTTTCATATCCTCTGTACGCATTTCGGGAATATAAACACGGCTTCTGGCCGCCTTTAGCGTTACGGCAGAAAGACCGAAAAAGCGAGAAAGCGGTGTTACAATAGTTTGTGTATAAATAAGGCGTGAATAAGGTAAAATGTGGCAATTTCTGATTATAACGCCACTTTCAACAATAACTGCACCCTTTAAAACCTTTATTTTGCAGAGCTTAAAATATGTCGGTAAATACCAGAACGCGGCAATAGAGAAAAGCACGGTAATTACAGCGGTGCTGATTAAAAAGGTTTTAATTGAAAATGTAAAAAAGCTGGCAAACAGTATCAGCACAAGCCACGCAAGTGCGGCACGGCATTGCCAAAGAAAAAGCGTTTTAGGTGGCAAAAGATATTGCTTCATTCGCTCACACTCCTAAAAGATTATTTTGAACTGCGAATACTATCCCAATATTCTTTGTATTTCTGTTCGTTTTTATTGTCGCCAAAGGTGTAATATTTCTTGTTTTTTATATCATCAGGCAAATACTGTTGGTTTACATAATGCCTAGGATATTCGTGTGGATATTTATAGTTTTGTCCCTTAATTGTAGCGTCCTCACCGTCGAAATGCTTATTCTGCAGATGACGCGGAATATCGGTGCCAAGACCTGCTTCGATATCCTGCATAGCACTGTTTA
Organism: Acutalibacteraceae bacterium; assembly: GCA_045587085.1. GTDB lineage: Bacteria > Bacillota > Clostridia > Oscillospirales > Acutalibacteraceae > UBA737. Next base: position 1,802 of record JAZNBP010000161.1, read on the forward strand.
TTGCGTTGTAAGCTGAAACAGATTTTGGTGAAGTGGCAACCAAAATTACCGCATTTGCAAGCGGAATTCGAGCCTCGGGAAGTCCTACCATCATAGCAGTATCAACTGCGGCTTTGACTATGGGTATAATTTGCGGATGAGCAAGTCCTACATCCTCGTTAGCACAAACAAGCAGTCTTCTGCAGGCACTCGGCAAATCCCCTGCTGCCAAAAGCTTGCCAAGATAGAAAATTGCGGCGTCGGGGTCGGAGCCACGCATAGATTTTTGATAGGCGGAAATCACATCGTAATGCTGGTCGCCCTCGCGGTCGTAACGAACCGCGTTAGACGCCAAAATTTCCTCTATAGTCTGGTCAGAAATATTGATTTCTTCCCCTGTTTCGGCGGTTGCGACCGCTAATTCAAGCATATTAAGTGACCGCCTTACATCGCCTGCGGCGGCAAAGCAAAGCTTTTTAAGGGAGGCTTCGCTAAGGATAATATTCTTTCCTAAATCGGCGGACAAAATACGTATTGCACGCAGGATAACCTCTTTAATATCCTCAGCAGAAAGGGTTTTGAATTCAAATACTGTAGAACGGCTTAAAATCGCATTATAAACGTAAAAATAGGGGTTTTCAGTTGTGGATGCAATCAATGTGATATCGCCGTTTTCTATGTAGGAAAGCAGAATTTGCTGTTGCTTTTTGTTAAAATACTGTATCTCGTCAAGATAAAGCAGAATTCCGTTTTGCGAATCTATAGTGCCGATAGAGGATATAATTTCCTTAATATCGGCAGTAGAAGCGGTTGTAGCATTAAGGTGATAAAGCTTTTTACCGCAATTATTTGCAATGATGTTTGCAACGGTGGTCTTACCTACCCCTGACGGGCCGTAAAAAATTAAATTTGGAAGGTTTTTAGTGTCAATAATTCGGCGAAGCACCTTGCCCTCGGCTAAAATATGCTTCTGCCCGGCAACCTCTTCAATGCCGGTAGGACGAAGCCTATCAGCCAGCGGTGTAGAAAAAGCTGACATATAAAACGCCTCCAAAAAAGTATTGTTACATATATAATACCAAAAATCCCGCAAATTTTCAAGTGCATTTAAAGCGACCGCATTACATAGTATTAGATATACTAAAAATAAAGTGGGATTTAATGTGAGAAAAACAATCTTTATAAAAAACGCCTTGATATTAACGACATCCTCATTGCTGCTGCGTTTTGCGGGAATTATTTTCAAAATTTGGATTGCAAGCGAGGTCGGAAGCGAAGGAATAGGTCTTTATCAGCTTATTTTTTCTGTTTATGTTTTAGCGTCTACCTTTGCCCAAAGCGGAATAAGCACAGCGGTTACAAGGCTTGTTGCCGAGGAAATGGCAACAAAAGCTAACAAAAACGCACAAAGGGTAATGGTGCGTGCAGTAGAGTTTACGCTTGCGTTTTCACTATTTTCGGCAATTCTTTTAATGTCCTTATCCGATATAATCGCAGTAAAGCTTATAGGCGACGCCCGAGCTTCCGTTTCGCTTAAAATACTCCCCTTTTCCCTGCCTTTTATTGGCATAACCTCTTGCTTTAGGGGGTATTTCATAGCAAGGCGAAAGGTGACTCCAAATGCCTCGTCTCAAATATTCGAGCAAGCGGTAAGAATTATAATCTGCCTTTGTTTAGTAAAAAAATTCGTTAAAAAAGGGCTTAAATTCGCCTGTGCAGCTATAATGGCAGGCGACGTTATTTCAGAAATATTAGCTTGTCTATTATTATTTGCATTATTTTTAGCGGATAAAAAGTGCTTAAAGCCGGCAGCAACTCCTGAAAAGGTGAAAAAAGGAACGCTTAAAAGAATTCTGCATATAGCAACGCCTATAACAAGCGGAAGATATTTAAACAGTCTCCTTAGAACAACGGAAAATATGCTGGTGCCAAAGAACCTTTCACGCTATCCCCTAGCCGGAGCTAAAGCTCTTTCTCAATTTGGTATGATAAAAGGAATGGCTTTGCCGATTTTGTTTTTTCCGTCGGCAATACTTAATGCGGTCTCTACCCTATTAATTCCTGAAATGAGCGAGGCTTCGGCACTTGGCAGACAGAGTGTTGTAAAATATTCGGTAAGAAATATTTTAAAGCTGACGGGACTTACCGCCTTTATTTTCGCGGCAATTTTTTGGTGCGGCGGAGAAAAAATAGGCTATTTGATTTACAAGGAAAGGGATGTCGGAAAGCTTTTAAGGGTGCTGTCGCCACTTGTTCCGCTTATGTATCTTGACAGCATCTCGGACGGAATTTTAAAGGGCCTTGACCAGCAGAGCTTTACCTTTAAAACTGCCGTGTCAGACTCGGTGATAAGGCTTTGCCTTATTCCTCTGCTGCTGCCAAGCCGAGGACTTTGGGGCTTTATTCTTATAATGTACTTTTCAAATATATTAACCTGCTTTATGAATGTGGGCAGACTTTTAAAGGTAAGCGGAGCAACACTTCATCTCTTAAAGGAAATAGCGTTTCCGATTATATCAGCATTTGTGATTTGTGCGGTTTTTGATAGGCTGATTGGCGTATTCGGGATAACAAACAGTTTGGTTTACATAATACTTTTAGGTGGATGTTCGATACTCTCCTATTTCGGTGTTTTAATCTTTACAAAAACTATAAATGCAGAAATGCTTTACGCTATAAAAGGAAAACGACTTAATTAAGGTATAAAAAAGGAGCTGTCTCAGTAAAAGCAAATACATTTTTTAGTGTAAATGCTTTTAATGAAACAGCTCTCCGATATATCAACCAATTTTAAGCTTTAGACGAAGCTTGTCGCTAATCATTGCAATAAACTCCGAATTGGTAGGTTTTCCGCGTTCGTTTTGAATAGTATACCCAAAGTAAGCGTTAAGTACATCAAGGTCGCCCCTGTCCCAAGCAACCTCTATTGCGTGGCGGATTGCACGCTCAACACGGGAGGCGGTGGTTAAGTGGTTTTTGGCAACGGTAGGGTACAAAAGCTTTGTGACCGAGTTTACAAGCTCGGTATTTTTAATCGAAAGAATTATGGCTTCACGCAAATAGTGATAGCCCTTTATGTGGGCAGGAACACCAATTTGGTGCATAATATCGGTAATCATAACCTCAAGCTGAGGGTCAGAAACGGCGTTGTTTTTGATAACAAGGGGCAGGTTTTTACTTTTCCAGCCCGATATCTGAATGATACGCTCGGCTACAGTATTTGCATCAAAGGGCTTTAAGAAATAGTAATCAACTCCGCCGTCAAGAAGCTCCTTTTCAAGTCTTGCATTGTCGAAGGCGGACATAGCCATTATAAGTGGCTCGTTTTGAAGCTTTAGCTTTTTTATACTACTAGTCACACCCAAAATATCAAGATTTGGCATAAACACATCGGCTAAAACTATGTCGGGCGAATGCTCGCTTACCGCTTTTAAAAGTGCCTTGCCGTCCTTAGGACATAGCACCACTGTCATACCGTATGCCTTAAAGGCTTCCTTGCAGGTTTGTCCAAGTTCAGTAGAATCATCGCTTACAATAATTTTTAATTTCTTTTCCATAATTGTTTCCTCCGCTTTGTTTTTTACATATATTACCATATTTAGTAGAGAAAAGCAAGGAAAAACACAATAATTATGGTTTTTTGCTAAAAAAATTCGAAAATATCAAAGAAACGACATTTTTAGACAAGAAAACCTGACAAAAAATGACACAAAATTAAAGAAAACTGAAATTTGTAACAGTGAGTGTATCCTGATTTACGGTGAATTCTATGTGCATATTTGAAAATTCAAAGGAATAAACTCTATTTGCGTCGTTTTGGTATGAGGGACGAGGGTCAAGGGCTAGTATTTCGGTCAATGCGTCGAGCTTTTCAGGGGGTATCAGGCTTTTTATATTATCGGGGACAATAACCCGAAGTTTATAATCATAAACCGTATCAGAAAAACCGCAAACGGCATCAGGGTGGGAATCAGTAAAGGCGATATAAGGTTTTATGTCGTAAATCGGGGTGTTGTCAAGCAAATCCGCACCTGAAACGATAAGAACAGTGCCTAGTTTTTCAGTTTTTTCTACCGACAAAAGCTTAACGCTTGAAAGACCGATAGAATTAGGTCGAAACGGTGAACGGGTTGCAAAAACACCCATACGCTTATTTCCGCCAAGCCTTGGCGGTCTTACAGTAGGCGACCAATCAGATTTTTCGTTTTCGGAAAAATCCCATAAAAGCCACAGGTGTGAAAAGTCCTCTATCCCACGCAAGGCGTCGGGATTTCTGTAGCTGTCGCAGAAAATAATTTTAGCAGTAGTGTCTATCAGACCGCTTTGGCGGGGTATACCGAATTTTGTGGGGAAATGGGTTTTTATGTGGGCTATAACCTTTAATTCCTTTTGTGGCATAATGCACCTCTTCAATACCTGAATTTTAAAAATCCCTGCAGAGCAGGGATTAGTTTTTTGCAGATTTTCCGTCGTAATTTTCAATAAATGCGAGCCAATCAGCCTCGTCCGCATCGGGATTTTCCTCATAAAAGGCAACATATAGAGTTTCGAGTACCCTTTTGTAGGAATTATTTGATTTAATCCTTGCACGGATAACGATAACAAGCTTAAAGACAGCGAGGAAAAGCATAATTATAAGCGGAAAAAAGTGTCTCCACAAATATGAGGGTTGAAAGCCGAAAATCAAATCAGGCGTGTCCTCAGGACGCATCAGCATACCGAACATTACCGCTAAAAAGCTAACAGACGGGATACTTAATATGGAAGCGGTAAGATTTAGCTTTCCAAAATCAAAAATCACACCCAAAAGCATTATAAGGGTAATGACTGAGGTGATGACAATATATTTAATGTCGTCTTTTGTTCTGATACCGCCGTCAATTTGCATTGCGTAGCTAAGACAGAACATAAGGTTAATGAAAAAGGTGTAAATAAAGCATATAAAATAAACGATTTTAAGACCTTTATAAAGGGATCCGTCCGCCTTTTGATAGGTTTTACCGTTTTTCCAGTCAAGATATTCGGCTCTGTTGAGCACGCCTTTAAATTTTTGCATAGCTTTTCTCCTAAAAACTGATTAAATAAATTATATACTTTTAGCCGGCACTTGACAAGTGTTTTTTAGTAAATATAATTAAAAAGGTAAAATCTTAGTTTGGAAGTGCAGTAAAATGGAGATAAATATAGTAATGGTAGAGCCTGAAATCCCCCAAAACACAGGCAATGTTGCAAGAACCTGTGCGGCAACGGGGGCAAGGCTTCATCTAGTGGGACCTATGGGCTTTACTATTGACGATAAAAAGCTTAAGCGTGCAGGTCTTGATTATTGGGAGTATCTCGATATTACCTATTACAAGAATATTGATGAATTTTTCGAGAAAAATCCCGATGCCGACTGCTATTTTTACACAACAAAGGCAAGACATACACATTCCGAGATAAGCTATCCCGACAAATGCTATTTGCTTTTTGGCAAGGAAACAAAGGGACTTCCTGAGGAACTGCTGCTTAAAAATCCCGACAAATGCGTAAGAATTCCGATGCAGGGCGAAATCAGAAGTCTTAATCTTTCAAATTCGGTTGCCATTGCAGTTTACGAGACCTTAAGGCAGTGGGATTATCCAAAGCTTCAAAATTTCGGTCAATTGCATAATTATCGCTGGGAAGACGGTATATAATTTCTACATTAAATTAAAAAATAAATGTTGAAAAAATGCTAAAATGTGGTACAATAATATATGGTAAATTTTTAACAAACCTTTGAAAGGAAGTAGTTTAAATGAACGCTCTTAACAAAAAGACAGTTGACGACATTAATGTAAAAGGTCAAAAGGTGCTTGTTCGTTGTGATTTTAACGTGCCTCTTAAGAATGGTGTTATCACAGACGAAAACAGAATTAACGCAGCACTTCCCACAATTAAGAAATTAATTGCTGACGGTGGCAGAGTTATCCTTTGCTCTCACTTAGGTAAGCCTAAGGGTGAGCCCAAGCCTGAGCTTTCCTTGGCTCCTGTTGCAAAGTCACTTTCCGAAAAGCTTGGCAAAGAGGTTGTTTTTGCAGCTGACGATAACGTAGTTGGCGAAAACGCAAAGGCTGCTGTTGACGCTATGAAGGACGGCGACGTTGTATTACTTCAGAACACTCGCTACCGTGCAGAGGAAACCAAGAACGGCGAGGCTTTCTCGGCAGAGCTTGGCTCCTTGGCTGATATATTTGTAAACGATGCTTTCGGCACCGCACACAGAGCTCACTGCTCAACAGTAGGTGTAGTTTCTCACGTTAAGGAGGCTGTTGCAGGCTATCTTATCGGCAAAGAGCTTAAGTATTTGGGCAGTGCGGTTGAAAACCCTGTTCGCCCCTTTGTTTGCATCTTGGGCGGTGCAAAGGTTGACAGCAAGCTCCCCGTTATAGAAAATCTCCTTACCAAGGCTGATACACTTATCATCGGCGGCGGTATGGCTTACACCTTCTTGGCAGCTTTGGGCTACGGCACAGGCAAATCCTTGGTAGACGAAACAAAGATTGACTATTGCCGCGATATGATGGAAAAGGCAAAGGAAAAGGGAGTTAAGATTTTACTTCCTGTTGATTGCACCGTTGTAGAGAGCTTCCCCGATCCTATCGATGCTCCTATTGATGTATTGGTAGTAGACGCTGACAAGATTCCCGCAGACAAAGAGGGTTGTGACATTGGTCCTAAGTCTGCTGAATTATTCGCAGCTGAGGTTAAGAACGCTAAGACCGTTGTTTGGAACGGACCTATGGGCGTATTTGAAAATCCCACTTTGGCAGCAGGTACTTTAGAGGTTGCAAAGGCTTTGGCTGAAACCGATGCTGTAACAGTTATCGGCGGTGGCGACTCCGCAGCTGCTGTAAACAATCTTGGCTTTGGCGATAAGATGACTCACATTTCTACCGGCGGCGGTGCTTCTCTCGAATTCTTAGAGGGTAAGGAACTTCCCGGTATCGCAGCTTTAAACGACAAATAATATTAACGGATTTATTTGTAGGGGCGGATGCCCTTCATCCGCCCGATATTTTAATTTAAAAGGGTTGATGTAGGCATCAACCCCTACATTTGTGCGATAAAGAACATAATAAAAGGAGAAATAAAAATGAATAAAGCAAAAAGACAGGCAGTTATCGCAGGTAACTGGAAAATGAATAAAACCCCTGCAGAGACTACTGCACTTATAAACGAGATGAAGCCTTTAGTAAAGGATGCAGACTGCAAGGTTGTGCTTTGCGTTCCCTTTATCGACATTGCTGCCGCTGTAGAGGCTGCAAAGGGCTCTAACATTGAAATCGGTGCCGAGAATGTTCACTTCAAGGCTTCGGGTGCATACACAGGCGAAATTTCTGCTGAAATGCTTGTGGCTTCCGGTGTTAAGTATGTTGTTATCGGCCACAGCGAGAGAAGACAGTACTTCGGCGAGACCGACCAGACTGTAAACCTTAGAACATTAGCTGCTTTAAATGCAGGTCTTACCGCTATTGTTTGTGTGGGCGAAACCCTTGAACAGAGAGAGCTTGGTTATACCGAAACCTTACTTAAATATCAGACCAAAATGGCTCTTACAAACGTAACCAAAGAGCAGTTAAAGAATGTAATTATCGCTTACGAGCCTGTATGGGCAATCGGTACAGGCGTTACCGCTACTGCCGAGCAGGCTGACGAGGGTAACGGTTATGTTCGTGCGGCTATTGCAGAGGCTTACGGACAAGAGGTTGCTGAGACAGTTACAATTCAGTACGGCGGTTCTATGAACGCAAAGAACGCTGACGAATTAGTAGCAAAGGTAAATGTTGACGGCGGACTTATCGGCGGCGCATCCTTAAAGGCTGAGGATTTCTCAGTAATCGTAAAGGCTGCAAGCAAATAATAAATTTTATTTGTAGGGGAGGGGTGCAGGTGTCCGGCGGACACTTATGCACCCTCCCATAAATTTTAATTTCAGGAGAAAATTTATGAAAAAACCTATAGTTTTAACTATTATGGACGGCTTCGGCTTTAATAGCGAAAAAAGCGGTAATGCAATAGAAGCTGCAAAAACTCCCCGCCTTGATAAAATTTTTGGCACCTGCCCCACAACACAAATCGGAGCGTCGGGTATGGATGTAGGTCTTCCCGATGGTCAAATGGGCAACAGTGAGGTAGGTCATACAAATATCGGTGCCGGCAGGGTTGTTTATCAGGAGCTTACCCGTATTACAAAGTCTATCGGCGACGGTGACTTTTTCACCAACGAAGCCTTTTTAAAGGCAGTAGAAAACTGCAAAAAGAATGATAGTGCACTTCACTTTATGGGACTTTTGTCCGACGGTGGTGTTCATAGCCATATAGAGCATTTGTATGCACTTGTAGAATTGGCAAAGAAAAACGGTCTCCACCGGGTTTATATCCACGCACTTTTGGACGGCAGAGATGTACCTCCGTCATCTGCGGCTGATTTTATTGACCAATTAAACGCAAAGCTTAAGGAAATCGGTTGCGGAAAATTAGCTACTGTTATGGGCAGATTTTACGGAATGGACCGCGACAACCGTTGGGAGCGTGTTTCTAAGGCTTATGCCGCACTCGTTTACGGCGAGGGCGTTCAGACTACTGATGCAGCGGTTGCAGTTCGCGAATCCTATACTATAAAGGATGAGGACGGCAAGTTTATAACCGACGAGTTTGTTTTGCCTACAGTTGTAGCAGATACTGAGCGTATAAAGACAAACGACAGCGTTATTTTCTTTAACTTCCGCCCTGACAGAGCAAGAGAAATTACCCGCACCTTTGTTGACGATGATTTTGCCGGCTTTGAGCGTGTCGGCGGCAGACAAAAGGTATTCTATGTCTGCTTTACACAGTACGATGCCTCTATGCCGAATGTAGAGGTTGCCTTTAAGCCACAAACACTTAACAATACTTTGGGCGAATATCTCGCTAAAAAAGGTCTTTCACAGCTTCGCATTGCCGAAACTGAAAAATACGCTCACGTAACCTTCTTCTTTAACGGCGGACGTGAGGTTATGTTCGAAAACGAGGATAGAATTCTTGTGAATTCGCCTAAGGTTGCAACCTATGATTTACAGCCCGAAATGAGTGCCAATGAGGTTTGCGACAAGGTTTGTGAAGCAATAAAGAGTGGCAAGTATGATGTAGTAATTCTCAACTTCGCAAATTGCGATATGGTAGGTCACACCGGCTTCTTTGATGCTGCAGTAAAGGCGGTAGAAACTGTTGATACTTGTGTTGGCAGAGTAGAGGATGCAACCCTTTCTATGGGCGGCGTTATGCTTCTTACCGCTGACCACGGAAATGCCGACAGAATGGTAGATACCGATGGTTCTCCATTTACGGCACACACAACAAATCCTGTACCCTTCTCGGTAATAGGCAAGGACTGTACTCTCAGAGAGGGTGGCAAGCTTTGCGATATCGCACCGACTATCGTTAAGCTTTTGGGACTTGACAAGCCTGAGGAAATGTCAGGCGAATCAATTATTATATAATTGTACGCAACTGATGAGTGCGAAAAAAGGCAGAGCAATTTTTATTGCTCTGCCTTTTGTTAATTTTAGTTGCAAAAACCAAAAGAAATTTAGCTTAAACGTCTTAAAAACCGCAAAAAACACGCTCACGCAACTGGCGGTTGACAAAAAGTGGTAAACTTTACTTGCTTGACTTGACAAAATATATGTATTATTATTTGTTAGTATGTGGGTGTTCGCCCTTTTTTGATTTGAATTCTGTAGGAGAAATCGCAAAACGCTTAGTAAAGGATTTTGAAAAATAGTTCTGGTCTGAAAAGCCACAGGAATTTGCAACTTGTTTAAAGGAAGCGTTGCTTTTTGAAATCAGCTCGGCGGCTTTTTCAAGACGAATTTCATTAAGATATTCCCTAATTGTTATACCAAAAGCCTTTTTAAAGCATTTTGTAATGGTTACGTTGCAGTATCCAAATTTTTTTGAAAGCGTATCAAGCGTGATTTTTGAGGCATAGTTTCGGTTTAAATATTCTTTTATCATCTTGGGCAAATCCGCATTATATGAAAAAGCACAGTTTGTTGAGGTTAAGTATTCACCAAGCAAGGTCATTATATTAATATAAGGTGTAATCAGCTCTAGGTCTATGGCAGTTATTCCCTCGCAAAGCTTTTTGGTTTTCTCGTTGTCGTTCACATATTCGTTGGTTTTTCTTATAATGTTTTCAACAGAAAGCGAATCAGAATCGGTGAATTGCCCCATCATAAGATATCCCGAAAGCATCCCGAACGAATAAAGCGGAACAGCTGCTTCGCAAAGTCCCAAAGGGCATTTATACACAAAAAGCTCGCCCGTTTTTTCAACACGAGAAAAGGTTTTGCGGTCACTTGCAATACAACCCTGCTTCACTTCAGGAAACTGTTGCATATACTTGCAAAAAGGGGTTGAATCTTTCGGGTATGAGTAGATTTCGTTGAATTCGGCATCGTGCAAGGAAATTCTAATGCCCGAAATAGCATAAAAATCTTTCATTATTTTTTTAATCTCAATTTTTTCTTGCATAATAATACCTCTATATTGGGTAAAATAGCTTATTTTTACGGATTATACTAATAATTATATTTTTTTATATAGAAAATGTCAAGTAAAATGATTAAAATAGAAGTGTAATTTTAACGTTTGAAAGGCGGAAAAGAAATGAGGAAGGCAAATTTGGAACAAATTTCTAACGCAATCAACAATTTTAAAGTGGTTGGTGAGGTAAGGGGTGCTATTCCTTACGGCAACGGTCATATTAATGACACCTTTAAAATTATATCTGTTGATGAAAACGGAAAAGAGCACAAATACATTCTTCAGGCAGTAAATCAAAACGTTTTCAAAAAACCCGAACAGGTTATCGAAAATATTCAGAGGGTAACCGAATATTTAAAGGAAAGGGTAGAAACCAAGCGTGAGGTTTTGCGTCTGGTTCACACCTTTGATGACAGTAGCTATTACAAGGATAAGCACGGCTATTTTTGGCGTATGTATAAGTTTATCACCGACTCAATCTGCCTTGACAGACCTAATAAGGAAGAATTTTACGAGTGTGCGGTAGCGTTTGGTAATTTCCAAAGACTTTTAAGCGATTTCCCTGCAGACTCTTTGCACGAGACTATTCCTGATTTCCATAACACCGTAAAGCGTTATGAGAACTTCTTAAAATCAGTAGAGGAAAACAAAAGCGGCAGACTGCAAAATGTAGCAAAAGAGGTTGAGTTTGTAAAGCAAAGAGCAGATTTTTACAGCGTTTTGCTTGACAGCAATAAGGCTGGCGTTTTACCGCTTAGAGTTAGCCATAACGATACAAAATCAAACAACGTTATGCTTGATGCCGAAACACACAAGGCACTTTGCGTAATTGACCTTGACACAATAATGCCCGGCTTCTCGGTTACTGACTTTGGCGATGCAGTACGCTTTGGCGCGTCTACAGCGGCTGAGGATGAAAAGGATTTAAGCAAGGTTAATTTTGATATTGAAATGTTTTCAATTTATGCAAAGGGCTTCCTTGACGGATGTCGTGGCTCGCTTCCGGATGCTGAGATAATGTTGCTTCCCGAGGGTGCAAAAATGATGACCATTGAATGCGGAATGCGTTTCCTTGCTGACTATATTGACGGTGATACATATTTCAAAACTGCATATCCCGAGCATAACCTTGACCGTGCACGTACACAGTTTAAGCTGGTTTCCGATATGGAAGAAAATTGGGATACTCTCAAATCTATAGTTAAACAGTTCTGCAAAGGAGAATAATAATGGGTAAAGATATTACATTAGTAGTAATGGCTGCCGGTATGGGCAGTCGCTTCGGCGGATTAAAACAGATGGAGCCTATCGGCCCCGGTGGCGAAAAGCTTCTTGACTTTTCGGTTTATGATGCAAAAAAAGCAGGCTTTACAAAGGTTGTTTTCGTAATCAAGCACGAAATTGAAAAAGATTTTAAAGAGATTGTAGGCAAGCGTATTGAAAGCAAAATCAAAACAGAATACGTTTTTCAGGAAATAAACGATTTGCCCGAAGGCTTTACTGCACCTGCTGACAGAACAAAGCCTTGGGGAACTTCACAGGCAATTCTTGCTTGCAAGGGAACAGTTAATGAACCCTTTGCGGTTGTAAACGCTGACGATTTTTATGGCTATAGTGCTTTCGAGAAAATTGCAAATTTCTTAAAAGGCGACAGCACCGAGTATGCAATGGTAGCCTTTAGACTTGTTAATACCTTGACTGAAAACGGTCACGTTTCCCGCGGTGTTTGTGAGGTTGAAAACGGACTTTTGAAGTCTGTTACCGAACGCACCAAGATTATGGATTGCAAATTTACTGAGGATGACGGAAAAACCTGGACACCGCTTGCTCCCGACACACCTGTTTCTATGAATTTGTGGGGCTTCCAGCCTGATATTTTCGAATATCTTGAGCGTGATTTTAAGGAATTTTTGGAGACAAAAATAAATGTTCCGAAATCCGAGTGTTTATTACCGACTACGGTTGCCAATACTATTAATAAAAAGGAAAAGACCGTAAAGGTTCTTATTGCAGATGATAAATGGTACGGTGTTACCTATAAAGAGGATAAGCCCAAGGTAGTTGAGGCTATCGCTAAAATGGTGGCAGACGGCCTTTACCAAAATATTTAATTCGGAGGAATTGCTATGCAATTTATCACAACAAAAACTTATGAGGAATTAAGCGAAAAAGCAGCAGCTATCATTGCTTCTCAGGTAATTATGAAGCCTGACTGCGTATTAGGTCTTGCAACCGGCTCAAGTCCTGTAGGCACGTATAAAAATCTTATAAAGGCTTACGAAAACGGAACACTTGATTTTTCAAAGGTTACCTCTGTTAATCTTGATGAGTATGTAGGTCTTGATGGAAGCTCTGACCAAAGCTATCGCTATTTTATGAATGAGAATTTGTTTAAGGGTATAAATATAAAGCCCGAAAACACCTACGTTCCTAACGGAAAGGCTGCCGACCTTAAGGCAGAGGGCGAGGCTTACGACGCACGAATTAAAGAATTCGGCGGAATTGATTTACAGCTTTTAGGTATAGGTCTTGACGGACATATCGGCTTTAACGAGCCTGACGAGTTTTTCACAAAGGAAACCCACGAGGTAGTGCTTGACGAATCTACCATTAAGGCAAATGCTCGCTTCTTTGAAAAGGAAAGCGATGTACCGAGAACAGCAATCACAATGGGTATGATGTCTATTATGCAGGCAAAGAAAATTTTGCTTGTTGCAAACGGTGCCGCTAAAAAGGATATTTTAGAAAAAGCCTTCTTTGGTCCTATCGACCCTAAGGTACCTGCTTCTATCTTACAGCTTCACCCCGATGTAACTGTAATTTTCAGCGAAAATTAAATTCGAAAAGAAAAGGACGGAATTCCGTCCTTTTTTGTTTACATTTTATATTTGTTGTGGTAGAATGTAAAAAAAGGATGTGTTTTAAGTGGTTTACAGTGAAAAAGAGCTTGTGAATGAGTATGCCGATGCTAAAAAATTCGGCTAATCAAAGCGTTTTGTAGGATTAAATATCGAAACCGCTAAATATGCGGTAAGATTTTTAAAAATAAAAAAACAGGAGAGATTAAAATGAAAAAGAATAAGAAAGGCTTTATTGCAGAATTCAAGGAATTTATTATGCGTGGCAATGTCTTTGATATGGCTATCGGTCTTATCATTGCTACCGCATTCGGCAAGATTACCGCAAGTCTTGTAAACGATTTGTTTATGCCCTTTATCGGATGGATTATAGGTGACTTAAGCGTTACAGAGCTTGTTGTAAAGCTTCCTGCAAAAGCAGGTGGCGAGCCGGTTGCGTTAAATATCGGCGGATTTATTTCGGTTATAATTGATTTCTTGCTTGTGGCATTCATCATTTTCCTTATGATTAAGGTGTTTGCAAAAACAAAAGAGCTTTCTGAGAAAATCCTTCGCAAGGAGAAGGAGGAGGAAGCTCCTGCAGAGCCCGAGGTAAAGGCACCCACAACTGAGGAGCTTTTGGCAGAAATCTTAACCGAGATTAAGAAAAAATAAATATTATATAAACCCCTAAAAGCAGACGGAAAAACCGTCTGCTTTTACTTTTTTAATGGGAAAATATTAACAAATTGTAAAAGGTCAGGGAAAGTCAAAGAAATTTTTAAAAAGTCCTTGACAAATTTTAAAAAGGGCTTATAATGGAAAATGCCAGGTGAAACCAATTTGTTTCGCCACAAAATCTGCGACTTTGCAACAATTTTTTGCGTTTCGACTAACTACAATCATTTTAATGAGGATACAAATCAAAAAATTGTGTAGACTAATTACAATCATCACGGAGGATTAAATATGGCAGAGGAAAAGAAAACGGCAACTGCCGAAAACGAAAAGCCTGCTGAAAAAAAAGAAAAGAAATCCAAAAAGGATGCGGAAATCGAAAAATTAAAGGCAGAGCTTGATGCTAAAAACGATTTACTTTTACGAACTGCGGCAGAGTTTGACAATTACAAAAAACGTACCGAGCGTGAAAGAATATCAGTAGCAGAGTTTGCAAAGGCAAATCTTATAAAACAACTTTTGCCAATACTTGATAACATTGACAGAGCCGCCTCTTTAGAGGATAAGCAAAGCCCCGACTATATAAAGGGCATTGAGATGATAGTAAAACAGTTTGAGGCTTTAGGCGAAAAGCTTTCTATTGAAGAGGTAGCAAAGCCTGGCGACAGCTTTGACCCTAATTTCCACGAAGCGGTAATGCATATCGAGGATGAAAATTTAGGTGAGAATGTAATTGCTGAGGTTTTGCAAAAGGGATATAAAATCGGCGATACCGTTATAAGAGCCGCAATGGTTAAGGTAGCAAACTGATTATATATAATGTATTAAATAAATTCTAACTTTAAAAGGAGAAAATAAAAATGGGAAAGATTATAGGTATAGACTTAGGTACAACAAACTCTTGTGTAGCAGTTATGGAAGGTGGCGAGCCGGTAGTAATTGCTAATGCAGAAGGTGCAAGAACAACACCCTCTGT